>JAHEGN010000022.1:4217-18145 GCA_024645085.1 Rhodobiaceae bacterium | reverse complement strand
CTTGAGGGCGAGCAAGTGACCTTGTTACGGCCGTTTTTATCGCAGCCGCCCGAGAGCTTGCGCGCTGTTTTGCATAAAGCCGGTCAGGCGTGGCTGGAAGACCCGTCCAATGTTGATGTAAAGTTTGAACGCGTGCGCACCCGCCAAGCGCTGCCTGGCCTCGCAAATATTGGGCTGAGCGTGGCGGCGCTGGCTGATTTCGCTGGTAAAATGCAAAACCTGCGGGCCAGTCTTGATCGGCAGGCCATTGATTGGCTGGGCGGACATGCCTGCTGGACGCCGCTTGGCTATATCGACATGGATGCGGCGGCTTTTTTGGCGCTAGAGGGTTTGATGCGCCAACGTATTTTGGCGGCGCTTTTGCGGCATATGGGTGGGCAGATTTATGCCCCCAAACGGCGCCGTCTTGATGCGCTGGTTGGGCGCTTGCAAGATAGCCCCTCGGGGGCCAGCACATTGGGTGGCTGTTTGGTGCGCTGGCGCGGCGGGCGATTGATGTTGGGGCGAGAAGAAGCCGCTTTATCGCCGCAGGCTTGGCTGAAAAGCGGTAAATCTGGCCGTCAATTGTGGGATGGGCGGTTTTTTGTCAGCTTATCGCCACAAAAAGCGGCAGCGGGTGTTTTTGTCGCGCCCCTAGGAAAAACCGGTTTAGCGGCGTTAAAAGCTGATGGATTGCGCATCAACAAACAAGTGCCTTCATCCTATCTACATGTTTTACCAGCGTTTTTTTATCTAGACCAGGTACTGGCTTGCCCCATTTTAGTGCCCTCGACTGACTATCAGGCAGTTTTGGCGGAAGAAAAACTTGAATTTAACACCATATTTGATGGCGCCTCGGACTGGTAAAATGCCATTGCCCTACCTATATTCTAGGAAAGACTTAATGAAGTTGGCGCCATGGCGCCGTTTGGGGTGACTTCCAAATTAAAAGGAAAAGGTTGTGAATAGTATGAGAAATCTGGCTGTTTGGGTTGTTGTCGCACTAATGGTGTTTACCCTGTTCAACGTCTTTCAAGGGCCGTCATCACGGGCCAGTGATCGCGAGATTAATTTTTCGCAATTCACTGCAGAAGTTGATACCGGAAGCATTGCCGACGTTACCATTGAAGGCGACGCCATCAGCGGTCATTACACAGACGGGTCGTCATTCACTACTTTCGCACCACCCAATGACGCAACTCTGGTTCAGCGCTTACAAGAGCGCGGCGTGTCCATCACTGCCAAGCCAGACCGCTCTGGGTCGCCAAGCCTGTTGGGCGTGCTGATTTCATGGTTCCCAATGTTGCTGCTAATCGGTGTATGGGTGTTTTTCATGCGCCAAATGCAAGGTGGCGGACGCGGCGCCATGGGCTTTGGCAAGTCGAAAGCCAAATTGCTGACCGAAGCGCACGGTCGCGTGACCTTTGAAGATGTCGCTGGCATTGATGAAGCCAAAGATGATTTACAAGAAATCGTCGAGTTTCTGCAAGACCCGAGCAAATTTCAACGTTTGGGCGGCCGTATTCCTAAGGGCGCGCTTTTGGTTGGCCCTCCCGGTACCGGTAAAACGCTTTTGGCGCGCGCCATTGCGGGCGAAGCCAATGTGCCATTTTTCTCAATCTCCGGTTCTGACTTTGTTGAAATGTTCGTCGGCGTTGGCGCCAGCCGCGTCCGCGATATGTTTGAACAAGCCAAGGCCAATGCCCCGTGCATTATCTTCATTGATGAGATCGACGCCGTCGGTCGTCATCGTGGCGCAGGCCTCGGCGGCGGCAACGATGAGCGCGAGCAAACCTTGAACCAATTGCTGGTCGAGATGGACGGTTTTGAGGCCAATGAAAGCATTATTCTGATTGCTGCCACCAACCGCCCAGATGTTCTAGATCCAGCGCTCTTGCGTCCGGGTCGTTTTGACCGTCAAGTTGTGGTGCCAAACCCTGATATCATTGGCCGTGAGAAAATTCTCAAAGTGCACATGAAAAAAACGCCGCTGGCGGCTGACGTAGAACCACGGGTAATTGCTCGCGGCACGCCAGGTTTCTCGGGCGCTGATTTGGCCAATTTGGTCAATGAGGCGGCGCTTTTGGCAGCGCGTCGGGCTAAGCGACTGGTCTCCATGCGCGAGTTTGAAGATGCCAAAGACAAAGTCATGATGGGGGCCGAGCGCCGTTCCATGGTGATGAGCGATGAAGAGAAAAAATTGACGGCCTATCACGAGGGCGGCCATGCTTTGGTGGCCCTGAATATGGAAGCCTCAGATCCAGTGCATAAAGCGACAATCATTCCGCGAGGCCGCGCCTTGGGCATGGTCATGCGCTTGCCAGAGCGTGATCAGCTTTCGGTGACGCGTGGCAAAATGAAAGCCGACTTGGCTGTTGCAATGGGCGGGCGGATTGCCGAAGAGATTATTTTTGGCCATGAAAAAGTCACCTCAGGTGCGTCATCTGATATCCAAATGGCAACCAATATGGCCAAAGCCATGGTCACCCAATATGGTATGAGCGATGAAATGGGCCCCTTGGCCTATGGCGAGAACGAGCAAGAAGTGTTCCTCGGCCATTCTGTCGCCCGCCAGCAAAATATGTCGGAAGACACGCAACGTCGGATTGACGCTGAAGTGCGCAAGCTGGTCGAAGAAGGCTATGAAATGGCCCGCAAAATTTGCCAGGACAAAATTGCTGACCTTCATGTGATTGCCAAAGGTCTGTTGGAATATGAAACCTTGTCGGGCGATGAGATTATCGGTCTGCTGAAAGGCGAGCCGCCACATCGTCCTGACGACGACATCAGTTCCACGCCGAAAGGCCCAAGCTCACCATTTCCGAAAACCGGTGGTGCTGGCGTCGGCGGGCCAGAGCCGCAAGGAACCTAATTAGCGTGGCCCAACCCATGCCAAAAATTTTTGGCATTGTGAACATTACCAACGACAGTTTTTCTGACGGTGGCCAGTATTTGGCGCCAGAAAAAACCATCGCTCACGCCCAATATCTGGTCGATGCTGGGGCGGCTGTGCTCGATATCGGGCCAGCCTCCAGCCACCCCGATGCGGGGGCGGTGACGCCGGCCGAAGAAATCGCGCGTCTACAGGGCGTTTGGGCGCCGTTAAAAGCGCTGCCAGCAAGCCTATCCGTGGATAGTTTTCAGCTCGAAACGCAACGCTGGGCAATCGCGCATGGCGCTGATTGGCTCAATGATATCAATGGCTTTGCGGAGCCGAGCCTGTATGATGAATTGGCTGATGCGCCTTGTCGGCTGGTCGTCATGCATGCCATTCAAAGCAAGGGCATTGCGCGTCGTGCGCCGGCGCCCGACGGCGATATTTGGGATCATATTTTACGGTTTTTTGAAACCCGTCTGAAAGCGCTGGAAGAGGCTGGCATTGCCCGCGATCGTCTCGTGATTGACCCCGGCATGGGGTTTTTTCTTGGCAATGACCCGCAAACCTCGCTGCGGGTTTTGGGTGGTTTGGCGCGCCTGAAACAGGCCTTTGATGCGCCGGTGTTGATTTGTGCCTCACGCAAAAGTTTTCTGCGTGCCATTGCCGATGTCTCACTGGCCGAGGTCGGGCCGGTTTCTCTGGCTGCTGAACTTCTGGCCACGGCGCAAGGCGTCGATTATATCCGCACCCATGAGGTCGCCCCTTTGGCGCAAGCCCTACGGCTTTGGGGCGAAGCGAAAAAGTAATAAACTGCAATAGCTTGTTACTTGCCTCACGGCACAAATCGCCGCCATAAGTAAACTGGACGAAGAGGGCAAGCTATGATTCGGAAATATTTTGGTACCGATGGTATACGCGGCACGGTCAATGGCGATAAAATGACCGCTGAAATGGCGCTTCGCTTGGGCATGGCGGCGGGGCAATATTTTCGCCGTGGCCAGCATCGCCATCGTGTGGTGATTGGCAAAGATACTCGTTTATCTGGCTATATGATTGAACCCGCCCTGGTTGCCGGATTTACCGCCATGGGCATGGATGTTTTCCTATTTGGGCCGATTCCAACGCCGGGGGTGGCGTTTTTGACCCGCTCACTGCGGGCCGATATTGGGGTGATGATTTCCGCCTCGCATAATGAATATCAAGACAATGGCATTAAGCTCTTTGGCCCTGACGGCTTCAAGTTGTCGGATGAGATTGAATTTGAAATTGAGTCGCTGATGGACACCTCATCACAGGCCGCCCTTGTACCGGCTTCTGACTTGGGCCGCGCCAAACGGATTGACGATAGTCAGGCTCGTTACATTGAATTTGCCAAGCGCACTTTCCCGCGCGAGATGAATCTCGAAGGCATTAAATTGGTCATCGATTGCGCCAATGGTGCGGCTTATAAAGTGGCCCCGACGGCGCTTTGGGAATTGGGGGCTGAGGTCGTCAGTATTGGCGTCTCGCCCGACGGCACTAATATCAACAAAGACTGCGGCTCCACCCGTCCTGCCTTACTATCTGAACGGGTGAAGGCAGAGAAAGCTGATATTGGCATTGCCCTGGATGGCGACGCCGACCGGCTGATTGTCTGCGATGAAAATGGCACGATTATTGATGGTGACCAAATCATGGGTCTGGTGACCGATGATTGGCATAAGCGCGATTTACTCAGCGCCCCCGGCATTGTCGCAACGATTATGTCAAATCTCGGTCTAGAGCGGCATTTGCAAGACAATGGCTTGTCGCTGGCGCGCACGCAAGTTGGCGACCGTTATGTCGTCGAACATATGCGGCGCCATGGCTTTAATCTCGGCGGCGAGCAATCCGGCCATATGGTTTTGTCAGATTATTCAACCACTGGCGATGGGCTGATTGCTGGTTTGCAAGTTTTGGCCGCTATGAAACATTCTGGCCGCCCCGCTTCTGACTTGACGCAGGTGTTTGAGCCAGTGCCGCAAATTCTTGAAAATGTGCGCTTTACAAGCGGCGCACCGCTGGAAAATGACGACGTCAAAAAAGCCATTGCGGCGGCTGAGATTAAATTGGGCAATCAAGGCCGCTTGGTCATTCGGACGTCGGGCACCGAGCCTTTAATCAGAGTGATGGGCGAGGGCGATGATGCGGCCTTGGTCAAAAATGTCGTGGCTGAAATTGTCGGCACCATTCAAACGGTTGCTGCATGACGCAAGACACGTCGAAAGCCGCCTCGCTGGGGCGTGTTTTGGTGATTGCTGGCTCTGATAGTGGCGGCGGCGCAGGCATTCAAGCGGATATTAAATCAATCATGGCGCAGGGCGCCTATGCGACGACGGCGATTACCGCGCTGACGGCGCAAAATACCCGTGGTGTCGACGATGTGCTTGATGTGCCACCCAACTTCGTGGCGCGGCAAATCCATGCGATTATGAGCGACATTGGCACGGATATTGTGAAAACCGGCATGTTGCACCGGCGCCAGATTATCGAGACGGTGGCGCAGCACTTTGACACCAAACAAGCGCCGCCCCTGATTGTTGATCCCGTGATGGTGGCAACCTCGGGCGATCAACTTTTAGAAGACAAAGCGATTGATGTCGTGATGCAGCTGCTGGTGGCCAGCGCCTATTTGGTGACACCGAATTTACCCGAAGCCAGTTTGATGACGCGCCGCGATGTTGAAACCCTCGACGATATGAAGCGCGCCGCCGACACAATTATGAATAAGGGCGCCCATGCGGCTTTGATTAAGGGCGGTCACGGCCAAGAGCGCGTGGTCTATGATTTGCTGGCCCAGCCATCGGGCTTTGAAGTGTTTGAGCACGAACGACTGATTAGCAAAAACACCCATGGCACAGGCTGCACGCTGGCCTCGGCTTTGGCCGGTCAATTGGCGGTGCAGAAAAACCAGATGCGCGATACTCAAAAAGCCGGTGAATTGGATCTTTTGACGGCCACCCATAAAGCACTGGACTATGTGCATCAAGCGATTGCCACGGCGCCCAGCAATATCGGCAGCGGCCACGGCCCGTTGAACCATCTGAGCCTTCCGCGCCAAGAATAATAGCCTCGATTCCTTTTTCCACAGGGTTGAGGGGGCTAATTTTCGCTGTTGTCTGCGGGTTTACATCAGCTGCTAAAACATCATTTGCCAACTTCTCATATTCGGCCTATATCGGTTCTGGGACACCCTTCCCCACCGAAGGGCAACTATCTGAGAGGGTAGCGATATGACAGCTATACAAATGCCAGACGTGCGTCCGGCGAACCCAAATTTTTCTTCCGGCCCGTGTGCAAAACGGCCTGGATTTTCCTTAAACGTATTACAAGATGCCGTCCTCGGACGCTCACATCGTTCGAAGCCTGGTAAAGCCAAGCTGTTGGAAGCGATTGATCGTACGCGTTCCGTGCTTGGGGTGCCGGATGATTACCATATTGGCATCGTACCAGCCTCCGACACTGGCGCATATGAAATGGCCATGTGGAGCCTTTTGGGCGCGCGCGGTGTGGATATTCTTGGCTGGGAAAGTTTCGGCAAAGGCTGGATTTCTGACGCCGTCAAACAATTGAAACTCGATGATGTGCGGGTCATGGAAGCTGATTATGGCCATTTGCCCGATTTATCAGCCGTTGATTTCACCCGCGATGTCGCCTTTACCTGGAATGGCACCACCTCCGGCGTATGCGTGCCCAATGGCGATTGGATTGCCGCTGACCGCCAAGGCTTGACCTTGTGCGATGCCACTTCGGCGGCTTTTGCCATGCCTCTGGCGTGGGACAAGCTCGACGTCACAACCTATAGCTGGCAAAAAGTGCTGGGCGGTGAAGCGGCCCATGGCATGTTGATTTTGAGCCCGCGCGCCGTTGCCCGTCTCGAAAGCTACACGCCGCCATGGCCAATGCCGAAAATCTTCCGGCTGACCAAAGGCGGTAAGCTGATTGACGGTATCTTCCGTGGTGAAACCATCAACACCCCGTCAATGCTGGCGGTTGAAGATTATCTCGACACATTGAAATGGGCGGAAAGCCTTGGTGGTCTATCGGGCCTGTTGGGTCGTGTGGCCGCCAATAATAAAGTGCTCAATGATTGGGTCGAGGCTTCCGCTTGGGCCGGTAATTTATGCGCTGAGACAGCCAATCGCTCAACCACTTCTGTGTGTTTGACGATTACAGACAGCGATATCGCCGCTCTTGATGCGGAGGCGCAAGCGGCTTTTGCCAAGAAAATTGCCTCCTTATTAGATAGCCAAGGCGTTGCCTATGATATTGGCGCCTATCGAGATGCCCCTGCTGGACTTCGCATTTGGGCTGGCGCCACCGTTGAAGCGGCTGATTTGGCCGCCCTTACCACATGGCTCGATTGGGCCTTTGCAACTGCAAAACAGGATATATAGATATGCCTAAAGTACTTATTGCCGACAAAATGAGCCCGCGTGCAGCGGAAATCTTCAAAGAACGTGGCGTCGAAGTTGATGTCATCACCGGTCTTGACCGTGACGAATTGATCAAAATTATCGACCAATATGATGGTCTGGCCGTGCGTTCCTCAACCAAAGCAACACCGCCTGTATTGGAAGCGGCAACCAATATGAAAGTCATTGGTCGCGCCGGTATTGGTGTTGATAATATTGACCTGCCAACTGCCACCGCCAAAGGCATTGTGGTGATGAACACGCCATTTGGTAATTCCATCACCACCGCTGAACACGCCATTGCTATGATGTTTGCCTTGGCCCGTGACATTCCCGAGGCCAATGCCTCAACCCATGCCGGTAAATGGGAAAAGTCACGCTTTATGGGCGTCGAACTGACTGGAAAAACCCTCGGTGTTATCGGTTGCGGTAATATTGGCTCGATTGCCGCCTCACGCGGCGTTGGCTTGAAAATGAAAGTTATCGCTTTTGATCCCTTCTTAACGCCAGAACGGGCGATTGAAATTGGTGTTGAAAAAGTTGAGCTGGAGGATGTGCTGAAACGCGCGGATTTCATTACTTTGCACACGCCATTGACCGAAAAAACCCGCAATATCATTAATGCTGAGGCGCTGGCCAAATGCAAAAAAGGTGTGCGCATCATCAATTGCGCGCGCGGTGGTTTGATTGATGAAAAAGCCCTGAAAGAAGCGCTGGAAAGCGGCCAAGTTGGTGGCGTGGCTTTGGATGTGTTCGAAGAAGAGCCAGCTAAAGAAAATCCATTATTCGGCATGGAAAACGTGATTTGCACGCCGCATTTGGGCGCCTCAACAGCCGAAGCACAAGAAAATGTGGCCCTGCAAGTGGCCGAGCAAATGGCTGACTTTTTGATGACAGGGGCGGTTAATAACGCCATTAACATGCCGTCTATTTCAGCCGAAGACGCCCCGCGTCTGCGCCCCTATGTGGCCTTGGCTGAGCAATTGGGCATGTTTGCCGGACAGCTTACCGAGAGCGCCATTGAGGGTGTTGAAATCGAATATGTTGGCGAAGTCAGTGAGCTCAATGTCGCGCCATTGACCTCGGCGATTATTGCCGGTTTGCTGCGCCCCTTGCTCAGCGATGTGAATATGGTCAGCGCCCCGGCCATGGCCAAAGAACGCGGCATTTCGGTTTCCGAAGTCAAGCGCGACAGCAAAGGCGCCTTTGACAGCTATATTCGCTTGAGCCTGAAAACCGAGCGTCAACAGCGGTCAGTCGCTGGCACTGTGTTCTCCGATGGCAAGCCTCGGATTATTCAAGTCAAAGGCATTAATATTAATGCCGAATTGGCACCGCGCGTGTTGTATATTACCAATACTGATGCGCCCGGCTTTATTGGCTCATTGGGCACGGTTCTCGGCGCCCATGGTATTAACATTGCGTCCTTCCAATTGGGCCGCGAAAAGCCAGGCGGTGATGCCGTCTCATTGGTCAATATTGACAATGAAGCATCAAAAGAAGTGCTGAAAGAAATTGAAGAATTGAAACAAGTCATGCAGGTTAAACAGCTGTTTTTCTAGGTTGTTGACGGGAGAAAAAAATGGCCAATGTCGTAGTTGTCGGCTCACAATGGGGCGATGAAGGTAAAGGCAAGATTGTTGACTGGTTGTCGGTGCGTGCCGATGTGGTGGCGCGCTTTCAAGGCGGTCACAATGCCGGTCATACATTGGTCATTAATGGCGATGTCTATAAATTATCGCTTCTGCCATCAGGCATTGTTCGGCCCGGCAAATTATCGGTCATTGGTAATGGTGTGGTGGTCGATCCTTGGGCCTTGCTCAGCGAAATGAAAACCTTGCGTGGGCAGGGGGTCACAATTTCGCCGGACAATCTTAAAATCGCTGAAAACGCGACCTTAATTTTGCCACTGCACCAAGAATTGGACGCCGCCCGAGAAGGCTCAAACGCTGGTGTCAAAATTGGCACCACCAAACGCGGCATTGGCCCGGCCTATGAAGATAAAGTCGGGCGCCGCGCTTTGCGGATTGCCGATTTGGCCGATCCGGATAGTTTGATGGAAAAAATCGAAAATCTGCTTGGCCATCACAATGCCATTCGGCGCGGCCTATCATTGCCGGAATTTGAAGCGCAACCCCTATTTGATAAATTGGTTGAGGTAGCCCCGCATATCACCCCTTATGCAGCACCGGTTTGGCGTTTGCTCGATCAGGCGCGGCGCACCGGCCAGCGCATTTTATTTGAAGGCGCGCAGGGCACCTTGCTCGACGTCGACCATGGCACTTATCCCTATGTGACCTCGTCAAACACCATTGCCGGTCAAGCGGCGATTGGTACCGGTATTGGGCCATCGGCTTTGAACCATGTTTTAGGCATCACCAAAGCCTACACAACGCGTGTCGGCGAAGGGCCGTTTCCAACCGAGCAAGACAATGAAGACGGTCAACGCCTCGGTGAACGTGGCCATGAATTTGGCACAGTAACGGGACGCAAGCGCCGCTGTGGCTGGTTTGATGCGGTTCTCGTGCGCCAAGTGGTGCGCACGGCGGGCATTAACGGCATTGCGCTGACCAAATTGGATGTGCTCGACGGGTTTGACGAAATCAAAATCTGCGTCGGCTATAAATTAGACGGCAAAGACATTGATTATTTACCGGTAAATGCCGCCGAACAGGCGCGCATTGAGCCGGTTTATGAAACCCTCGAAGGTTGGAGTGAGACCAGCTATGGCGCCCGCAGCTGGGCTGATTTGCCCGCCAATGCGGTGCGTTATGTGCGGCATATTGAGGAGCTGATTGGCGCTCCCGTGACCATGCTGTCGACCAGCCCAGAACGCGATGATACGATTTTGGTGAAAGACCCGTTTGAAGACTAGTCTTCGTCGTCGACGAATTCAGCGTCAATAATGCCGCTTTCCGTGGCTTCTTGGGTCATGGCTTTGCGCAATTTTTCAAAAGCGCGCCCTTCAATCTGCCGAATACGCTCGCGGCTGACCTCATATTTCTGGCTCAATTCTTCCAATGTCGCTGGCTCGTCTTGCAAGCGGCGGGCCTGCAAAATTTCTTGTTCGCGTGGGTTCAAATGGCTCATTGCCGAGAGCAGAACTTGCCGGCGGGCTTGCAATTCATCATTTTCAATCAATACGGTTTCTTGGCTGTCGCTTTCATCTTTCAGCCAGTCTTGCCATTGGTCGCCATCGGCGCCATCGGCCCGCATGGGGGCGTTGAGCGATTGGTCGCCGGTCGATAGGCGCCCATCCATGCTTACCACTTCGCTTTCGTGCACGCCCAGCCGGTCGGCAATTTCCGTCACTTGCTCGGGGTTTAACTCACCACCATCAATTGCGTTAATTTCGCCTTTTAGGCGTCGCAGATTGAAAAATAGTTTTTTCTGCGCCGCTGTGGTGCCAATTTTGACCAATGACCAGCTGCGCAAAATATATTCTTGAATGCTCGCGCGGATCCACCACATCGCATAGGTGGCCAATCGAAAGCCACGGTCGGCGTCAAATTTCTTCACCGCCTGCATCAAGCCGACATTGCCCTCAGAGATGATTTCACCAATCGGCAGGCCATAGCCGCGATAGCCCATGGCAATTTTTGCCACCAGGCGTAAATGGCTGGTGACCAGCTTATGAGCTGATTTTACCGACGCTTTTTCGGCATATTCCTTCGCCAAATCATATTCTTCTTGCGCTTCCAACATGGGGAATTTGCGAATATCTGTCAGATAGCGCGACAGGCTGCCTTCCGGCGACGGGGCAGGGGCTAAAGCTGTGGAACGCGTGACGGGTTTTTTATCGGTCATTCATGTCTCCTGAAACAGATATAAGAACAAATAAATGGCGATTAAAGGGAAAATCGAAAATTATTTTTTACTCTGAACGCCCAGCGTATCGGCGAAACTGCGCATATCAGCGGGCATGTCGGCTTCAAAATACATGGCCTCGCCGCTGTCGGGATGTTCAAAGCCCAAGGCGCTGGCGTGCAGGGCTTGGCGCTGCAAGGCGTCAAGCGCAGTTTTTTGCGCCTCGGTTAAATGTTTGCTGCGGCTTTTCATGCCGCTGCCATAGAGGCTATCGCTGAGCACGGGATGGCCAATATGCGCCATATGCACGCGAATTTGGTGCGTGCGGCCGGTCTCCAGTTCGCATTGCACATGGCTTACCTGACCATCGACGAAACTACCCATATGGCGATAATGGGTCACCGCATGGCGGGCCCGCTCGCTTTTTGACACGGCCATTTTCTTGCGATTATGCGGGGCCCGGAAAATCGGTGCGTCAATCGAGCCTGTGGCTGGCAAAATCGTGCCCCAGACAAAGGCTTGATAGAGGCGTTTCATCCGCCCATCACGGCCATGAGCGGCGAATTGATCGCTCAAACTATGGTGCGCTTTATCGGTTTTGGCGGCCACCATGACACCGCTAGTGTCTTTATCAAGCCGGTGAACAATACCCGGTCGCCGTTCCCCACCAATGCCCGACAAACTGTCGCCGCAATGGGCTATGAGCGCATTGACCAAGGTCTTATCGGGACTGCCCGGCGCGGGGTGCACCACCATGCCGGCTGCTTTATTGAGCACAATCAGCGCCTCATCCTCATATAAAATATCCAAATCAATTTTTTGGCCAAGCACGCGCGTGTCAACTGGTGGCGGCAATTGCAGACGAATTTCATCTTCCAATTTAACCCGCCAAGACGGGTCATTTATCGCTAGAGATTGCCCTTGGCGGACTATCTGACAATGATTGTTTCTGATAAGGTCCTGCAATCGCACGCGGCTCATATCTCGAATGGCATCTGCCAAACACCGATCGAGGCGTTCGCTATCATGTTCTGGCCCAATGGTTAGAACGACATTATCATTTTGTGAGGTTTCAATAGTCATGACACAAGATACACATATAAACGCTGACGGGGAAACGACTTCTGAGGTTGATGCTCATGCACCCAACCCACGTTATGTACGCGGTTTGCTGGTCGTTGTCATTGGTCTTGGTCTGGTCTTGCTTGGAGGTGCCGCAGTGGTTGTCGGCACCATTATCAAACGGATGAATAATCCTGATAGTCAGCCGACCAAACCGGGTTTTGGCGCCAATGAAATATCCGTACCGGCGCAAGGCAAAATTGTGTCGATCGAAAATGGCGAAAGCCGTATTGTGGTGCATATGCGCGACGCGCAGGGCAGTTTATTAATCCTGCTTGATCCGCGCAAAGGTGAAGAAAAAGGTCGTATCCGCTTGCGGCCAAACTGAGAGTAAAGTCGATGAAGTTTCTTGTTATCCTGTCCACCATTATACTGCTTGTGGCGGTTATTTTGACCGTTGTCTATCAACGCGCTGACCGCGAAACCATGACCGCCGCAGAGTTTCGCGCGACCTCCGGCTACCAGCAAGCCAGTTTATCAAATGGCGTCACCGCCTATAAAATCGCCGGCCCTGATGAGGGGCCAGTGGTGATAATCGTGCATGGTGCGACGCTTGGCTCAATGGCCTATCAGGCTTATGTGCCGCCGCTGGTCGCCGCCGGTTATCGGGTGGTGACTTATGACCAATATGGGCGCGGCTTTTCCGACCGGCCTCCCGCCCGTTTCACCATTGATTTAATGCGTCAACAATTGCTGGAGCTAATGGATGCCTTGCAGGTTGAAAAAGCCCATTTATTTGGCATTTCGCTGGGTGGCGCGGTGATTGCGCGCTTTGCCGCCGAACATGGCGAGCGTGTGCAGTCGCTGGCCTATCAAGTGCCACTGATTGCCGGTGCAACTGTTTCGCCGGCGCTGGTTTTGTCTCGCTTGCCGCTGATTGGGCCCATGTTGGCACGGTTTTATGCCATTCCGGCGATTATTGCGCGTGGCGAGAGCTTTGGTACCGATACCCAAGCGGCACGCGATGTTGTGGCGCATTTCAAACAACAATTTTTAGTGCAAGGCACTGAGCGCATGATGCGGCAAATGTTGACCGGCGATGCCCTCAGCGACCGCCTGCCGGATCATCAAAAAATTGCTGCTTCCGGCATGGCGGCGCAATTTGCCTATGCTCTTGATGACCCAGAAATTGCCGCGTCGCAGGTCGAGCAAGCCTTGTCTTATTATGAAAATCCAGAGGTGCACCAATATACTGGCGGGCATTTTTTCTCCAGCGGGCGGGCCGAAGAATTGTCAGTTAAATTGGACGAGTTTTTTAAGGCGCAATCTAAACAATAGACCTAAAACGGAAACCAGCCGGGCTCGGGTGTGAATTTAAGATAGCCAACACTGACACCGGCACGAAAACCGACGCCAACGCGCATCGGCGCTAGCACCACTTGGTCGCGTTGCAAAAAGCTCACTGAAACCCCGCCAATATAAAACGCTGAACCGTCAACGCCACCAATTCGGCGATATAGCTCATCTATATTATCTGTCCCATAGACCAGGGTGAAACTTTTTGAGGCATTGCCGCCGGTATCAATACCAGCCGACGGGCCACGCCAATAAATCGGATGGCTCTGGCCGTTTTTGAACAAGACATCGCCACGCCCATAGCGCAGGCCAAAGACCACAGCAGCGCCGACTTCTTCACCGCGAATGACGGCGGTTGGCTCGCCATATTGGGTAAACACATTATCCATGACTTCGGCCATTGACTCAGCGGT
>JAHEGN010000022.1:0-4117 GCA_024645085.1 Rhodobiaceae bacterium | reverse complement strand
GTCCTCGCCGGAAAAATACAGTTTTTCATGCACGGGGGCATAGATGACGCCGGCCACCGCTTGGCCGTCACATACCAGACCAATATTCACCGTGAAATCCTTACCCTTAGCAATGAAATCACGCGTGCCGTCCAGCGGGTCCAATAGGAAAAATACCGCATCAAGATTTTCCGGCACCGCTGAGGCGCAGGCTTCTTCGCCGATAATCTGAATATTCGGGGCGATAATGGCGAGGGCTTTTTCGAGCAGTTCTTCCGCATCCCGATCGGCTTGGGTCACTGGCGATTGGTCAGATTTCGTTTCAGTGGCGACGCCATTGCGGTAGTGACGCATAATCACTTGTCCGGCGTCCAATGACATTTGGCACAGGGCCTGCATGAAATCGGCGGCGTGGGGGTCGAAGGTCAGTGAATCTGTCATGCGCCGTAAATATCACGGCTGGTGCAATTAACAAGCCTAAATAGCCGCGACCCGCCACATTACCGACGCGACGTCACCTCATCTATCCGATATCCGCGCCCCCAAACTGTCTTAATCAGCGACGAGCCGACACTGGCGTCTTCAATCTTTTTGCGCAATTTACAAATGAAAACGTCAATGATTTTCATCTCCGGCTCATCCAGCCCGCCATATAAATGGTCGAGGAAATGCTCTTTCGACACAACTTTACCGTGACGTAAACACAGCAATTCGAGCATTTGGTATTCTTTGCTTGTCAAATGCACGCGCTCGCCCCTCACATGGACATCATTGGCTGCCAAATCCAGCGTCACATCGCCAAAGTTCAGAGTATTTTTGGCAAACCCATTGCACCGCCGCACTATAGCATGCAGGCGAACAATCAGCTCTTGAAAATGAAACGGTTTGGTCATGAAGTCATCGGCGCCATCGCCAATACATTGCACTTGTTTTTCTATCGCATCATGGCCAGACAAAATAATTACCGGCGTTTTGTCATGACGACTTCGTATTTTACTTAATAATTTCTGGCCATCTATATCTGGCAATTCGAGGTCTAGGATAATCACTTGATAATCGTATATCTCGTTCTGGGCCAAGCCGTCATCGCCATTGACCGCGACATCGGTTTGAAAACCTTCTTTCCGCAACATGGACGACAAATTGTCAACAAACATCGCGTCGTCATCAATCAACAAAATACGCATTTCTTCCCTCCAATGCTTTTAGTCATTAACACCACCAGTCGACGCGAATCTCTCATCACGGACAAATCAACTTTTCGTGAACAGCGGGCGCGCAAAAGCTTGCAGTCTGACCCACCATGCATATATTGCACCTACAGGAGACATTATGTCAGACACAAAGACCATGATTGACCTATCAGCCTTGCCAGATATTGACCTCAATATCGGGCCGGCATCGGCGCGCGCCTCGCAGCGTGTGGTGGTGGCCATGTCTGGCGGCGTTGATAGTTCGGTGGCGGCGGCTTTGGTTAAGCGGGCCGGCTATGACACGGTTGGCGTGACCCTACAATTATATGATCACGGCGAAGCGATTAGCCGCAAGGGCGCGTGTTGCGCTGGACAAGATATTCACGACGCGCGCACGGTCGCGGCTGGCCTCGATATTCCGCATTATGTGCTGGATTATGAATCGCGGTTCCGCGAAAGCGTGATGGATGAATTCGTTGATAGTTATTTAGCGGGCAATACGCCGATTCCGTGCATTCGTTGCAATGAGACGGTGAAGTTCCGCGATTTGCTTGGCATGGCCAAAGAATTAGGCGCGGTGGCCATGGTTACCGGCCACTATATTGCCACGCGGCGCGGTGCTGATGGCTGGGAAATGCACCGGCCTGTCGATTTGGCCCGCGACCAATCTTATTTTCTATTTTCAACGACACAAGAACAGCTCGACTTTCTGCGTTTTCCTTTGGCCGAATTGACCAAGGATGAAATTCGTGATTTCGCTGGTCAGCTGGGCCTCGTGGTGGCTGAAAAACCCGATAGCCAGGATATTTGCTTTGTGCCCAATGGCGATTATGCCGGTGTGATTAAGCGTTTGCGACCAGATTGCAGCCTGCCAGGTGAAATTCTTCACATGGATGGCAGTGTGCTGGGCCAACACCAAGGGGTGTTGCATTATACCGTCGGTCAGCGCCGTGGTTTGGGGGTTGCGGTTGGTGATCCGCTTTATGTGGTATCAATCGACGCTGATGCGCGGCAGGTGATTGTTGGCCCGCGCGAGGCTTTGGCACGGCAAAAAATTCTTCTCTCTGAAGTTAATTGGCTGGGCGGCGATGCCAGCCAAGCGCTTGATGTGCGGGTGCGAATTCGCTCGACCAGTGAGCCAGCGGCGGCGCAGATTACATTGACCGGCGCCGGTCAGGCGGAGATTCACTTGGCGACAGCCGAGGAGGGGGTGTCGCCGGGACAGGCCTGTGTGTTTTACGCCGCTGATGAGGAACGCTTGCTAGGCGGCGGCTGGATTGCCTCAACTGCGCTGAGCTAGCCACCGGGTTTTGACAACGCTTGCAATATTCGTGCCAATTTTTTACCCTCGGGTCACACAGGGTTATCTGGGGTGAAGGGGCCGACATTGTTAACACCGCGTCTGCAAATCAAACAAAGCCAAAAGCTGATGATGAACCCGCAAATGCAGCAGGCGATTCAGCTTTTGCAATTAACCAATATGCAATTAAACGACATGTTGGCGCAGGAGATTGAGCAGAACCCGTTTCTGGCTTTTGACGCGGCTGATTATCGCGCCGCCGCGCCGCCCAAAAGCGTCCCAAAACCAGACGCAGGCGCCAAGGATCTACCATTGCGCGACACAATTTCAGTGCGCGAATTGAGCTTGCAGCCGGGCCAGTCATTGGCCGATAGCGGCGATGATTATCTTGCCCAATTGGCGGCGCCAGAAGCCGGTTTGAGCACGTTTTTATTGCAGCAAATTCGGTTGAGCGCTTTATCTGGCGCGGCGTTGCTACTGGCCGTAGAGCTGGTTGGCTGGCTGGATGATGATGGCTATTTGCGCGACAGCGACGCCGAATTATGCGCCAGTTTAGGCTGCGATTTACCGACCCTTCAGCATGCATTGACGGTGTTGCGCGGCTTAGAACCGAGCGGTGTGTTTGCCCGCAATCTGCCGGATTGTTTGGCCCTCCAATTGCAGGCGCAGGAAAAATACACGCCGGCTTATGCGCATTTATTGGCCAATCTCGGCTTGATGGCGCGCGGTGAGTTGCAAAAATTAGCCGCATTATGCGCCGTTTCGTCGGCTGAGCTGGGGCAGATGCTGACGCATGTGCAGGCCCTAGATCCGCGACCGGCGGCGCGTTTTGACACCACGCCGGAGCTTATTCGCGCCCCGGATATTTTGGTGCGCCAAGAGGGTGATTTATGGCGCGCTTATTTGAATGAGGATAATTTGCCGGCGGTATTGGTGCTCGAGCGCGATTGGGAAGAAATGGCCAATCGCAAAATGACCGATAAGGAGAAGCGTTTTATGAAAAGCAATGTGCAGTCGGCGCGCTGGCTGCGCAAGGCGACGCAACAACGCGCCGCCACCATGTTGCGCGTGGCGCGGGCTGTGGTTGAGCATCAGCAGGGTTTTTTCAGCCAAGGCATGGAGGCGCTGAAGCCGATGGTGTTGCGCGATATTGCCGATAAATTAGAGCTGCATGAGAGCACGGTGAGCCGTGTTGTGGCGGCCAAAATCGTGCAAACTCCGAGCGGTCAATTGGCTTTGAAAGATTTGTTTTCGGTGGCGCTGGCCGGTGGTGATCAGCAGCAGCACAATCGTCAAATTGTATCGGCGGCCAGCATTAAGGCGCGGCTGGCGCGTTATATTGCGGCGGAGCGGGCTGAGGCCATTTTATCGGATGAAAAACTGGCTGAGATGTTGGCTGAGGAGGGCATTATGGTGGCCCGTCGCACGGTGGCGAAATATCGTGAGGGGTTAAAAATTGCGTCTTCGGCGGTGCGTCGTCGGGCGGCGAAACTGCGTGCAGGTTGAACATTGCCAGCGCTGGATTTTTGCTCTATATCATGCTCAGCTTGTCGAAGATTACAGCTTTCGGCGGAGTAGCTCAGCTGGTTAGAGCAGCGGAATCATAATCCGCGTGTCGGGGGTTCGAGTCCCTCCTCCGCTACCA
>JAHEGN010000011.1 GCA_024645085.1 Rhodobiaceae bacterium | reverse complement strand
TTTCATCGCCGTTTTCCTTATCTTTGCTCATTGGCTTTGAATGGCGTGTGTTGCGCCAATTGCTCAATATCATTGTCCACATAACGCCGTTCGCTTTCAAGATAGTTTCGCACCGCATCGCGCAAGCCCTCATGGGCAATATGATGCGCCGAATAAGTCCGGTGCGGGGCGTAACCACGGGCTAATTTATGGGCCCCTTGGGCGCCAGCCTCAACCCGCTGCAAGCCGCGCTCAATGGCAAAGTCAATGGCTTGATAATAGCACAGTTCAAAATGCAAAAATGGGTGGTCCTCCAAACAGCCCCAATTGCGCCCATATAGCGTGTCACCACCAATAAAATTCAGCGCACCGGCAATATAGCGCCCATCGCGTTTGGCCATAATCAGCAAAATATCATCGGCCATGGTTTGCTGAATACGGCTGAAAAAATCGCGCGTCAAATAAGGCGTGCCCCATTTGCGTTGGCCAGTATCAAGGTAAAAGTGAAAAAACTCATCCCAATGGTCTTCGGTCAGCGCGGCGCCGGTCAGCCAGTCAACGCTAATGCCATTTTCCAGCGCTTTGGCGCGTTCTTTGCGCAAATTTTTGCGCTTGCGCGAAGCCAATGCGTCGAGAAACTCATCGAAACTGCGATAGCCATTATTGTGCCAGTGAAACTGCTGGTCAGTCCGTTGTAAAAACCCTTTATCCCCCAACCACTGCCAATCTTTTTCGGGCAGAAAATTCATATGTAAGGATGAGGCATTGAGCTTATCCATCAGCGTCAAAGCACCAGCCAAAAGATTGGTTTCATGCAATTCTTGGTCAGGCCCCGGCGGCACCAGTAGGCGTCGTCCAGCGGCTGGAGTAAACGGAATCGCACTGAGCAATTTTGGGTAATATTCGCCACCGGCACGATAAAACGCATCGGCCCAGCCATAGTCGAAAATATATTCGCCTTGCGAGTGATCTTTCAAATATAGCGGCATCACGCCAAGCACTTGTCCATCGCCATCTTCAAGCGCCAAATGCTGCCCCAACCAACCGGTTTCGGCGGTGGCCGAGCCGCTGGTTTCCATGGCCAGCAGAAAATCATGTTTCACAAATGGATTATAGGCCAGCGTCGGTGGATTGGCGCAACGGTCCCAATCGGCCGCTTTAATTGCTGACAGGCTGGCGACGACGCGCAAATTAAGCGCCGGTGAATCAGCCATGCGCCACCTCAACAATCGCGTCAATTTCGACCGCCCAATTCATTGGCAGGCTGGCGACGCCAACCGCCGCACGGGCATGGCGGCCCTTATCGTCGAATAAGTCCGCCATCAGTTCAGAGGCGCCATTTATCACCGCGGCGTGATGGGTAAATTCCGCTGTTGCATTAACAAAGCCGGTGAGGCGAACAATTCTGTTAAGCCGCGAAAAATCGCCAGACAAGGCCTGATTGAGTTGCGCGACAATGTTCAAGGCGGCCATTTGCGCCGCCCGCGTGCCATCTTCAATTTCCAACTCTTGCCCCAAGCGACCGGTAATCGCCACGCCGCTGGCACTGACCGGCCCTTGGCCAGAAATGAAAATTAAATTACCAGCTTGCACATATGGCACATAGGCGCCAATTGGCGCTTTGGCCTCTGGCAAAATAAGACCAGCATGATCTAATCGGCGTTGCAGATTATTGGACATATGTTTCATCCTAAATTTCGCGTGAAGCGGTGGCCATTGCGTGCCCTAGACTAGCCGTAACCGGCAGTAATTTGAACCGCTAAAGCCCGCGTCCTTTCTTAATTGTGTCATCGCCAAATTTATGGCGCAATTTATCCATCGCTTGCTCAGCGGCCTTGCGCTTTTGCTGGTCCGGATCGGCAAGATCAAACGGGTCGGCACCTTCCGCCGTCACCAAATTGGCCACCCCAACGCCAATCAATCGGTAAGAGGTGCCGGGTTTGTCTTTCATCAGCTGTTGCAGCATTTGGCGGCTGGTTTCAAAAATCACATCGGCCAATTGCGTGGCATTGGGCAGGCCATGATTGCGGGTGAGGGCGCTAAAGCGGTCGGCTTTCAGCTTCAATACAATCGTCTTACCGGCCATATTTTGTTTTTTGCATCGGCGCGCTGTGCGCTCGCTCAAGTGCCATAAATGTTTTTCTAAATCGGCATATGCGGTCAAATCTTCATTGAAGGTGGTTTCGCTGGAAATGCTCTTATTCGGCGCCCGCGGGGTAATGGTGCGGCTATCTTGGCCGCGCGCCAGTCGCGCCAAGCGCAGCCCTAAACTGTCATAGCGCCGCGCTAGGTCGCTTTCGTCCATATTTTGCAACTGCGACACATAGCGAATGCCGTCGCGCTCTAGCCGCGCCTGCATGGCTTTACCGACGCCCCACAAGCGCCCCACCGGTAGTTTGGCAAGAAAACTCAGGGTTTCTGCCTCGCCAATAATCGAAAACCCCTTTGGCTTATCCATATCAGAGGCCAATTTGGCGAGAAATTTATTATGGCTCAGGCCAATCGACACGCTAATGCCAATCTCGCGCTCAATTCGCTTGACCAAATGGACCAGCGTTTGCGCCGGTGCGCCGCCATGCAGCCGATGCGTGCCGCGCAAATCCATAAACGCTTCGTCAATTGACACCGGTTCCACCAGCGGCGTCAGATCTTGCATCATCTGCCGCACTTGACCGCCAACTTGGGCGTATTTTTCCATATTTGGCGGCACAACAACCGCATCTGGACAAGCAGCCAGTGCCTGAAACATGGGCATGGCCGAATGCACGCCATAAATCCGCGCAATATAGCAACATGTCGAGACAACGCCGCGCCGCCCGCCGCCAATGATCACCGGCTTGTCGTGCAAATCAGGGTTATCGCGTTTTTCAACCGCCGCATAAAACGCATCGCAATCCAAATGCGCAATGCCAAGCTCTAGCAATTCATCATGTTTGAGCAGGCGCGGCGATTGGCACGCCGGACAACGCTTAACCGGTGGCTCAATAGCAAGCTGGTTGATTTGCCCACAATCGCGACAAATAACCGGCTGCTTATCTGCCGACATGGGCGTTGATTTTATCGCTGATCCACTCATAGGCCTCTTCCCAGACATCAATACGTTGGCTGGCTCCTTTTGCCGGGCCGATCAATTTAGCCAGCCGTGGGTCGGCAATAAAATGAATGCGGTGCACATCTGGCGCGTGTTCGGCGACGCTATCAATATTGTGCGGTATATCGTCGAGAAAGAAAACCGGCGCTTGCATATTTTGCGCCAGCCAAGCCACCGCCGGCCCCTTCAGGCCAGAGCCAATCACCACCGGAAAATCAATGCCATGACTGGCCAGATTATCAATCCGCAATTGTTTTTCACTGGCTGGTAAATTGGTCAAAATAATAATTTGCGCTTGTTCAGAAAGCTGGTTAATCGCCTGCGCGGCGCCCGGTGCGGCTTCAATGTGTAATGTCTGAGTGGCGAAAAAATCATCAATCATATTCGGCACTTCAACCGGTTCATTGGTTTCAATCGATTTAATATTGCCGCTGATGGCAAACCGCGTGAGGTCAATCCACAAGCCCTTGGTTTGCAGATAATGCTCCAGTCGGGCCATGAATTTGAGCAGCACCTCATCAGCGTCACTGATAATCAATGGCCGGTCAGGGTCAATCTCAAGCTCGCGCAATTGAACCAATATATCGTCATGGGGGGCTTCACGCATCATACTCAATCTTTCTGTTTTAGCGCCAAATGGGCGGTTTTACGTCCAATGCGGCAAGTCGCCGCCGGGCAAGGCTTGGCGCGCCCGCAAAGGGGTTTCAGGCTGGTAATCGTGCACGGCGCAAAACTCAGTGAGCAAGTCTTCATGGGCCAGAAAAAAATCAACCACGCCGGCCAATAATTCAGGGTCACTGGCCCGCTCCATAATATCAGCTGCGCCGATGCCGGTGAGGGCGGAGAAGCGGTCCATTTCTTCGTCGAGACCGACCAAATAGCTGAGCGCTTTTAGCGCCAAAATTTCTGCTTGTTCTTGTTCCATGCAAGCTAATTTAGCCCGTTCGTTTCTGCGGACAATAAAAAAGGCGCCTCAAGGGCGCCTCTTATTGGATAAGCAAGATTTACTTAATCTTGTTTTCCTTAAATTCGACGTGCTTACGCACAACCGGATCGTATTTTTTCACGACCATTTTTTCGGTCATGGTACGCGCGTTTTTCTTGGTGACGTAGAAAAACCCGGTTCCAGCCGTGCTTTCCAGCTTAATTTTGACGGTTGTTGGTTTAGCCATGGCTCAATTCCTTAAAAGTCGGGCGCCACCTTGGCGCGTGGCCGTGAAGATAGGCATTTACCGCCTAAAGTCAAGTTCTATGAGACAGCGGGGTGATGACCGGCTTGCCACCAATAAAACGCACAAAGGGGGCGTCGGCTTGAAACTGTTTGGCTTTGCTTAACGCCATGCGTTTTTCAACAATATCAAGCACTTGTCTGGTGATGGCCGGAAGGTCGAGATCGCGCGCTTGGGTCAATGTCAGCCAATGCAAATCAAGCAATTCGCCCGACGCTTTGCCAGTATCCTCAGGGTCGGTGTGAATATGGTCGTCATAAATCATGAAAAACCGCGTATCAAACCGCCGCGAGCGATAAGTTGGGGTGATGGCGCGGGCGATAAAATCCATAGCTTCCAATGGCGGTGTTACCCCATGGGCGAAATAATCGCGCCAGCCGGTGTGGCTGGTGGCCGGTAAATTTGAGGATTTGCGGCCAATAATCAGGCCGGTTTCTTCAAATGTCTCGCGAATGGCGGCGAGCGCCAGCCCGCGTAATTTATTATCGCTGACTGTTTTACGGGTTTCTTTTTGCAAACGTTGCAAGACTGATTGCTGCAAATCTGAATCGACCTTCAGTCTTTGGTCAATCATATCCAGGCGTCCGCCAGGAAAGACGAATTTATTGGGCATGAATTTGTGACTGGCGGCGCGCTTGCCCATTAAGATTTTCGGCTGATCTTCTTGCCGAACAATAATCAGCGTCGATGCTTCGCGCGGGCGTACGGCTTTGGCGCCAGGTTCATTATATTCCCCCGGGCCGGGCTTTGTGTGGCCAATGGTTGAACCCACCTTGCTCATGATTTCTCCACCGCTTTATCGACTTGCGCATCGACTTTCTCTGTCGCCGCAAACCCGTGCAGGCGCAAAGCCCATTGCAGGCCAACCACGGCGCCTTTGACAACCGGCAAAGATATCAGACTGGCCAGCACCGCCAGCAGGCTGAACACCAGCGCATGAACATAAAGCGGCGGCGTATAGAGTTTTTCAACCACAAGCGCTACCGGCACAATAATATGACCAACGATAAAAATCGTGAAATAGGGTGGGGCATCATCGGCTTGGTGGCCGCTCAAATTCAATCCGCATGACGGGCAGTCGTCGCTGACCTTCAAATAGGCGCGAAATAATTGTTTCTCGCCGCAAGATGGACATTGCCCGCGCGCCCCGCGCCACATGGCTTGGCCGCGCAGGCGCGGCTCTTCTAAAACTTGCTCAGATATCATCGGCTACGTCTTCCTCTCGGTTTAGACTTTGCGTTTGGCCCGCCGCGCCTCTGGCCTGGGTGACTGGCGCGACGCACAGGCCGTCGCTTGGTATTTTCGTAACTGCCGCCGTCTTCAAGCGAGAACAGTAGGCCGCCTTGAATCGGCGTGGCCTCCTCTAGTCTTACAGCAACTTGCTGGCCGATGCGAAAGGTTAATCCGCTTGAACCACCTGATAGCGTCAAATTGTCCTCATCGGCATAAAACCGCTCATCGCCCAGCCGCGAGATCGGAATCAGCCCATCGGCCCCGCTATCGTCCAATTTAACAAACAGGCCAGCCCGCGATACGCCGGAAATCCGACCGCTGAAACTGTCGCCGATTTGCTTCGACATATAGGCCGATAAATAGCGGTCTGAGGCCTTGCGTTCGGCCAACATGGCATTGCGTTCGGTCAGCGAAATGGCTTCCGCAATATCCGGCAGGTTTTCGGCTTCTTCGGTGGTTTGCCCGTCATCACCGAATTTCAAAGCGGCAATCAGCGCCCGGTGCACCGTCAAGTCGGCATAGCGGCGAATGGGTGAGGTGAAATGCGCATAACGACCTAGGTTGAGGCCAAAATGGCCAATATTTTCAGTTGCATACAGCGCTTGCGATTGGGTGCGCAAAACCGCCTCTGAGACGCTCGGCGCGTGCTCGCCTTTGGCGGCAAATGCCATCAGACCATTGAACATGGTCGGCAATAGGGTTTGACCTAGCGATAATTTAATGCCCATGGGACGAATAAAATCGGCCAAGGCACGCACACGTTCGGCCGGCGGCGCGTCATGGATACGATAAATCAGCGTGCGCTTATGGCGCTCCAATGTTTCCGCCGCACAAACATTGGCGGCGACCATCATTTCTTCAATCAAACGGTGTGCCTCAAGCCGAGGTGGAATGTAAATACGGGCTATTTGGCCATTGTCATTGAGCTCAATGCGTCGTTCGGGGCGGTTGATATTCAGCGGGCCGCGCGCTTCACGGGCTTCGGCCATCAATTGATAGGCTTGCCATAGGGGCTGCAACACGGGCTTATCGAGGGCGGCAAAATCAGCCTCAACGGCACCGTCAAAGGCGGCTTGCGCTTGCTGGTAGCTTAGCTTGGCGGCTGAGCGCATCAGCCCACGATGAAACTGGTGATCCGTGCGGCGGCCCTGTGCATTAATCGTCATGCGCACGGCAAGGCACGGGCGGGTTTGTTTTTCGCGCAGCGAGCATAAATCGGTCGATAGCCGTTCCGGCAACATTGGCACCACGCGGTCGGGCATATATACGGAATTGCCGCGCTTTTTGGCTTCACGATCCATTTCTGAATATGGCCGGACATAGGCTGCCACATCGGCAATGGCGACCCAAACAATATAACCGCCCGGATTATCCGGATTTGTATCGGCCTCAGCATAGACCGCATCATCATGGTCGCGCGCGTCATGCGGATCAATGGTCACAAAGGCGATATTGGTTAAATCTTCATGGCTTTGCGTGGTCGCTTGTTGAATCGCCTCAGCCTCGGCCAAAACCGCATCTGGAAACACGGTGGCAATGCCTTGCTCGGCAATCGCCAAAAGCGAAAACGCATTGGGCGCGTCGGCTGGGCCAAGCGTTTCAACGACTTTGGCTTTGCGTGCGCCCATTCGTGGCGAGGCCAATTTTTCGCCAATCACCAAATCGCCTTCGGCCGCTTCGCCGGCTTCGGTGACGCGGAATTCATAGCGCTCGCGACGGTCGGCTGGGCTAATCCATAAGCCGTCGGCGCGGCGAATTAACTGGCCGATAATCTGCCCTTCAGAGCCGCCCAATTTGCGAATAATGCGGGCCGTATAGTGTCCGCCATCGAGACGCCGCAAGCGGGCCAAAGCGGTGTCGCCGGGCACTACCGTGACCGTGCGGTGGTTGCGATTGCGTGAGGCGGTTTCATCAATTTGAATATGCGGCGCGTCGTCCCCGTCTAACACTTGGCCATCATTGACGGCGCGCGCCATTAAACCGTTTTCACGGTCATAGCCAGTGACCCGCACGACGCAGACATTTGGCAAATCGCCGGGCCGTTGCAGGCCGCTTTTGCGACTGCCGTCGAGCAGTCCCTCAGCGGCCATTTCGCGCAATAGTTTTTTCAATGGAATGCGGTCAGAGCCTTTAATCTGAAAGGCTTTGGCGATATCTCTTTTACTAACTTTGCCCGTTTGCTCACCGATAAATTTGACGATGTCGTCGCGGGTTGGGAAATGAGCCAAATACTACGCCTTCTTTTTCTTTGGCGCGGCTTTGCGGGTTTTTTTCTTGGCTGGCCCTTTGGCAATACGCGCGGCAATCAGTTCTAACCCGCGTTCCAGCGTCAACTGGGCCGGGTCTTCGTCCTTTGGAATGGTTGCATTGACCTTGTCATATTTTACATAGGGCCCGAAACGGCCATCCATCACCCGCACCGGCTTGCCATCATCTGGGTGTTCGCCCAAATCATTAATCACACTGCCGCCAGAAGCGCGGGCAGGGCCCTTGGCTTTACGCTCGGCAATAACCGTGACGGCGCGATTGACGCCAATCTCAAAAACCTCATCCGGATTTTCTAAGCTGGCGGATAATTTGCCGGCCTTAATATACGGGCCATAACGGCCAATATCGGCCATAATTTCTTTGCCGGTTTCCGGATGCGTGCCAACAAGGCGCGGCAACGATAGCAGTAAAAGGGCGTAATCCAGCGTCATCTCGGCGGGTGTTTTGCCTTTTGGAATGCCGGCACGTTTTGGCTTATCGCCTTTTTCAACGGCTTCACCAAGCTGAATATAGGCACCGAAACGGCCATCTTTAATATTGACATCAAGGCCGGTTTCCGGGTCTTGCCCCAGCAGCCGCTCAATATCACCTTGCTCGGCTTGTTCGCCAGCGAAAGGACGGGTAAAGCCGCAATCCGGATAGAGCGTGCACCCGACAAAGGCGCCATAGCGGCCGGTTTTCAGGCTCAATTGGCCATTGCCGCATTTTGGGCATGAACGCGGATCGCCATTGCCCGTGTCCTTGAAAATATGCGCCCCCAAAACCTCATTCATCGTATCGAGAATTTCGGTGTTGCGAATTTCCATGGTTTTCTCAACCGTGGTATGGAAATCCTCCCAAAAGCGGGCTAGCACGTCTTTATAGCTCAATGAGCCGTCCGACACTTTATCGAGATCGCTCTCCAAGGCGGCGGTGAAATCATATTCGACATAGCGCTCGAAGAAGTTTTCCAAAAACGCTACCACCAGGCGGCCTTTGTCTTGCGGAATAAACCGATTACGATCCATCACCACATAATCGCGCTCGCGCAACACAGACAACACACTGGCGTAAGTCGAGGGACGGCCAATGCTCAATTCTTCCATGCGCTTGACCAAAGTCGCTTCGCTATAACGCGGCGGCGGCTCGGTGAAATGCTGCTCAGGGGAAATTTTGCTGACGGTGAGAACCTCTCCAGCAGAAACCTGCGGCAGATTAGGGCCATCTTTTTCGTCATCACTATCGTCTTTGCCTTCTTCATAGAGCTTCAAAAAGCCAGCAAAGGTAATCACGGTTCCAGAAGCACGCAGGCCGGTCTGATGGTCTTGGCTGCTAATGGTAATTGTCGTGCGCTGCACGCGGGCATTTTCCATTTGCGAGGCCATGGTGCGTTTCCACACCAGCTCATAAAGCCGCGCTTGGTCTTGATCGAGATATTTGCCGACATCTTCTGGACGCCGCGCCAATGAGGTTGGGCGAATGGCTTCGTGGGCCTCTTGCGCATTGGCGGCTTTGGTTTCATAGACGCGCGGCGTTGCCGGCAGATAATCATCACCGAAATCTTCGCTAATCACTTGTCGGGTTTCGGTTATCGCTTCCGGCGCAATTTGCGTGCCATCGGTTCGCATGTAGGTAATCAGACCAGTTTCTTCGCCGTCAATGGTGACGCCTTGATATAATAATTGCGCCACTTGCATGGTGCGTTTGGCGTTAAAGCCTAATTTGCGCGATGCTTCTTGCTGAAGCGTCGAGGTGGTGAAAGGGGCAGCTGGATTGCGCTGGCCCGGTTTGCTCTCGACATTTTCGACGCTAAAGCTGGCGCCGGCAATGGCCGTTTCGGCTTGTTTGGCGCTGGCTTCATTATTAATGGAAAATTTATCAAGCTTCTCGCCTTGGTGGATGGTCAGACGGCTAGGCAAATTATCGCCAGAGCCGGTAGAGAACAAAGTGTCGAGCGACCAATATTCGCGCGGCACAAAGGCTTCAATTTCCAGCTCGCGTTGGCAAATCAGGCGCAGGGCAACAGATTGCACGCGTCCGGCCGAGCGCGACCCGGGCAATTTGCGCCAAAGCACCGGCGATAGATTAAACCCAACCAAATAATCGAGAGCCCGACGTGCCAAATAAGCGTCGACCAATTTCTCATCAATCTGGCGCGGATTGGCCATTGCCTCGAGAACCGAATTACGGGTGATGGCGTTGAAAACCACGCGGCAGACTTCAGTGTCTTTCAAAACATTCTTTTTGCGCAGCACTTCCAACACGTGCCAGCTAATTGCTTCGCCTTCGCGATCAGGGTCAGTGGCCAGCACTAAGCGGTCAGCGCCTTTGACGGCTTTGGCAATATCGGACAGGCGTTTTTTGGCGTCGCCTTGCTCTTCCCATGCCATAGAAAAATCATTATCCGGATCAACCGAGCCATTTTTTTCTGGCAAATCGCGGACATGACCAAAGGAAGCGAGAACAATAAAATTGTCGCCTAAATATTTATTGATGGTTTTCGCCTTGGCTGGCGACTCAACAATAACAACTTCCATTTCATGCCTCACTAGCTGTTCCGCGCGCATCATATGGGCAAAAGTGGGGCGTCTGTCAAATCGACATTTTTTTAACGCCCGGCAATTGCCGCGCCGTTTAGGTTTCTAAAAGACTGATTTTACCATCTGCATCCTGGGTTAAACGACCGGCCAATTGCAATTCCAAAATCGCCAAATAGACAATTGGTACGGGCTCATTACTGCGGGTCACCAGTTCATCAATGGTAATCGGCACGGGCCCCAGCAGGCGGGTAATGACGCTTCTTTGCTGGCTGGTTAGGCTGCGTGGGCTTTGCCGTTGCAAGCGCAGTTGACGCGATGGCTTAGCGCGCAATGTCCGAACCTCTAGCAGCGGCTGAATAATGTTCAGCACATCATCAGCGGTTTCGATTAAATGCGCCCCTTCACGGAGTAAATTATTCGACCCATGACAGCGCGCATCAAGCGGCGAGCCGGGCACTGCCATAACTTCGCGGCCCTGTTCATTGGCCAGTCGCGCGGTAATCAAAGAGCCAGAGCGCCGCGCCGCCTCGACAATAGTGACGCCCAAGGATAATCCAGAAATAATCCGATTGCGGCGCGGAAACTGGCTGGCTTGCGGTTGGCTATTGGGGTGGTTTTCGCTCACCACCAAGCCCTGCGATAAAATGGCTTTTTGCAAATCCGCGTTTTCGCGTGGATAGGCATGGGTGATGCCATTGCCCAAAACCGCAATGGTGCCGCCATTTAAAGCTTGGCCATGGGCGGCGGCGTCAATGCCACGGGCCAAACCAGACGCAATGACCAGACCACGACCGCTCAGCTCATGGCTCAATGTTTCGGTAATTTTCTGACCTGCCGCCGAGGCATTGCGCGAACCGACAATGGCCAGTGTTGGCTTGCCTAACAATGACACATGGCCATGCACTGCAAGGGCAATGGGCGGGTCGGCAATATGCGACAGAGCCTCTGGGTATCCGTCCTCGCCACAGATTAAATATTGCCCGCCATGCTCACGGGTGATGTCAATTTCTCTCTTTACTTCGTCGCGGCTGGCAATTTTAAGCGGTGATTTGCGGCCACCGCGTGCCGCGAGTTCCGGTAAGGCGGCCAACGCTTCTTGCGGCGATGGATAAAGTTGCATCAGCCGTTGAAAGGTAATTGGCCCGATGGTTGGGGTGCGGGCCAATTGCAAATAGCTTTGTAGCGTCGCGTCAGACAAAGTCGGGGTGGCCGGCGCTTGCACCGATAAAATAGATTCGTGAGTTTCGTGCACAACGCCTCTCCTCATTATTATTATTTTAGAGATAGTACGCGCAGGCTTTTTGCCTGTTACTGGATAAAAGGCCTATTGGCCGATTTTTGGTTCACTGCCAGCCAATAGCCGAGAAATGTTTTCTTTATGGGCCCATAGTGATATCGCGACCATGACCAAACTCGCTTGCATGGCGGCTATTTCGCCCAAAAGATAGAGCAAGGCGGGTGTCGCCAGAAAGGCGACAATGGCGGCCAAAGACGAGCGTCGCCCGATAATGGCAATGACAATCCATAGCAGCAAAAAGTTAAGACCAGCTAAAGGCGACAGCATGAGCATTGTGCCGATGAACACAGCAACGCCTTTGCCACCTTTGAAATTCAACCATACTGGAAAAATATGCCCAACAAGGCTCGCCAAAGCGGCCAGAGTGGCAGCATTTTCACCAACCAAGCGCCAGGCAATCATCACCGCAATAAAGCCTTTTGCGGCATCAGCTAACAGCGTCAAAAGCGCCAGTAATTTATTGCCAGTGCGCAAAACATTAGTCGCGCCAATATTGCCCGAACCAATGTCGCGAATATCGCCTTGGCCGGCCCAACGGGTAAATAGAAGGCCGAACGGAATCGATCCAAGCCCGTAGGCCAAAACAACACTGACTACCAAAAGAAGTTGATCGCTCATTATTTTTGTCCTCCCAGATCAAAGACGCGCTTACCAGAAACATAGCACGCTTCAACGACACCCTGAAGTTTTCTTCCATCAATGGCAGCATTTTTCGACTTTGAGCGCAAGTTATCGGCGTCAACAATCCACGGGGCATCTAGGTCAACAAGTGAGAAGTCAGCTTTGTTTCCAGCCTCCAATGAGCCGGCTTCCAGCCCCAAAAGCTCGGCCGGACGCGAGGTTACTGTGGCCAGCAAGGATTTCAACTCAAGGCCATCGGCGTGATGCAGGGTCAGCAAGCCAGCCAGCAGCGTTTCAACGCCAACTGTGCCATAGGCGCTTTGGGCAAATGTTTGTCGTTTGGCTTCCGCGTCTTGCGGATTGTGGCCCGACACCACCACATCAATTGTGCCATCGGCAATGCCGTCGACCAGCGCCAGACGATCACCTTCACTGCGCAGTGGTGGGTTTAATTTGGCGAATGTCCGATAGCTCTCGACGTCATTTTCATTGAGCATTAAATGCGTCGCTGAGACGGAACAGCTGACTTTCAGCCCGCGCGCCTTGGCCGCGCGAATGGTGGCGACACTATCGGCGGCAGAAATTTGTGCAATGTGGTAACGCGCGCCGGTCAGTTCGACAAGCCGCAGGTCGCGGTCAATAATGGCGGTCTCAGCAGCCACGGGAATCCCCGCCAGCCCCAAGCGCGTGGCCAATTCGCCCTCATGCATAACCCCAGCGCTTTGCAAATCAGCGTCCATCGCATGTTGCATAATCAAAGCATCAAAATTGGCCGCATAGGAAAGCGCCCGGCGCATGGTCAGCGCGTTCATCACCGCTTTATCGCCATCGGTAAAGGCCACCGCGCCGGCTTCTTGCAATAAGCCAAACTCAGACATATGTGTGCCGTCACAATTTTTGGTGATTGCCGCCATTGGGTGAATGCGCACAATCGACGTGGCGCGGGCGCGGCGCAATACATAGTCCACCAGCGCCGCATCATCAATCACCGGTGAGGTGTTTGGCATCATCGCCAAATTGGTCACCCCGCCAGCCGCTGCTGCGCGCGACACAGTGGCCAGGGTTTCGCGGTGTTCTTCGCCCGGTTCTCCGGTGAACACTTGCATATCGACCAGCCCCGGCAGCAGCGTCAGTCCAGTGCAGTCGAGGGTCTCAGCTTCGTCCGGAATAATAATATCCGGCCCGCTATCGACAATCCGGTCACCCTGAATCAACAGGCCGCCAATTTCATCGCGCTCTTGCACCGGATCAACCAGCCGCGCATTCACAAAGGCATAAAACGCTGCGTCAGTCATTTTCGACCTCGCGATCATTGATTAAATTTGCCGCCAGTGTTTCCAGCACCGCCATGCGCACCGCAACCCCCATTTCGACTTGGTCGCGAATAAGGCTGATATTCGTATCGTCGGCGATGGCGCTATCAATTTCGACGCCGCGATTCATCGGCCCAGGGTGCATCACCAATGCGCCGGGTTTGGCATAGCTGAGCTTTTCGCGGTTCAGGCCATACAAGTGATAATATTCGCGAACCGACGGAATGAGGGCGCCGGACATACGTTCATTTTGCACCCGTAACATCATCACAATATCGCAGCCTTCCAGCCCTTCGCGCATTGAGGTAAACACTGAAGCGCCTAATTGTTCGGCTCCTGAAGGCAGCAAAGTTTGCGGCCCAATCAAATGCACATGAGCGCCCATGCGATTGAGCAATAAAAGATTAGAGCGCGCCACCCGCGAATGGGTAATGTCGCCGCATATCGCCACGCGCAGGCCTTCAAGGTGGCCAAGCCGCCGGCGAATGGTCAGCGCATCGAGCAGCGCTTGTGTTGGGTGTTCATGGGCGCCATCGCCAGCATTAAGCACGGCGCAGGACACTTTTTGCGCCAGCAATTCGACGGCGCCACTATCAGCATGGCGGACCACCAGCAAATCTGGGTTCATTGCATTCAGCGTTACTGCCGTATCGACCAGGGTTTCGCCCTTATTCACCGCCGAGGCGGCAACGCTCATATTCATCACATCGGCGCCCAATCGCTTACCGGCCAGTTCAAAAGAACTTTGCGTGCGTGTTGAGCTTTCAAAAAATAAATTGATTTGTGTGCGTCCGCGCAGCGTTGACATTTTCTTATCGCGCTGTCGGTTGTGCGCCACATAGGCGTCGGAAAGATCCAATAAATGCGTAATGTCTGAAACAGATAGCCCTTCGATACCGAGAAGGTCTCGATGAGGGAAGGTGAATTTGACCTGTGAACTATCCATTAAAACAATAGTGTATAGGCTTCGCGCGAGATTCTGGCAAGAAGTTTTGCGCGGCTTGCCAAGCGGCCATATTTAATCGCGATTTAGCAAATCCAACACGCCCTGCAAAATATAGGCGGCGGCCATTTTATCAATCACAGTTGCGCGCTTGGCCCGCGAGGTATCGGCGGCAATGAGCGTGCGCTCGACGGCCGCCGTCGATAGCCGTTCATCCCACAATAAAATTGGAATATCAGGAAAGCTCGGGCGACCGATACAATTGCGAACAAAGGCTTTTGTCGCTTGCACGCGCGGGCCCGATGAGCCATCCATATTCAGCGGCAAGCCCATCACCAGACCGCCGATGTTTTCGCCCATCAGCACATTTTCCAAAGCTGCCACGTCGAGACCGAATTTTTTGCGTCTGATCGTGTCAAATGGGGTGGCGATTTTATGGTCAATATCGGCCGTCGCCATGCCAATGGTTTTCGTGCCCAAATCGAGCCCCATCAGCCGCTGGCCCTTGCTCATAAGCGGTGTCAAATCAGCTGCATTTTCGATAATTGCCATGCCGCTGTCATATCATAGCTCAAAAGAAAGCGATAGCAGAAGTGAATGGCGTGTTGCACCACCGGCGCGGCTTTGCTAGTTTCGCGCGAAACCTTCCGCATACCACCGATTAAAGGTCCAAAAATGTCTGTAGATGAAAAAATGGCGCGCCGCATTGCGACCCTTGCCCGCATTGGGGTTAGTGATGCGCAATTGCCAGCTTTAGCCAAGGAATTAAGCGCTATTCTGGGCTTTGTTGAGCAGCTGTCCGAGCTCGACACAAGCGGCGTTAAGCCGCTGACCAGTGCCGTTGAAACCACCATGTTGGGCCGCGAGGATGTGATCAATGATGGCGGCTATCCGGCTGATGTTTTGGCCAATGCGCCAGAGCGCGACGATGATTATTTCGCTGTTCCGAAAGTTGTAGAATAATGAGCAAGCTGACCGATTTGAATTTGGCACAAGCCCGCGATGGATTGCGTGACAAACAATTTTCCGCCCGCGAGTTGACGCAAGCTCATATTGAGCGTGTGGCGGCGGCTGACAAGCTCAATGCCTATGTTTTGCAGACGCCGGAAAAAGCCCTTGAAATGGCCGATGCTAGTGATGCGAAAATCGCCCAAGGTGAGGCCCGCCCGCTGGAAGGTATTCCTTTGGGCATTAAAGATTTGTTTTGCACCAAAGGCGTGCGCACCACGGCGTGCTCAAATATTCTAGCCGAATTTACGCCACCTTATGAAAGCACCGTAACCGGCAATCTATGGGCCGATGGCGCGGTGATGTTGGGCAAATTGAACAATGATGAATTTGCCATGGGCTCATCGAATGAAACTTCGCGCTTTGGCGCGGTGATAAATCCATGGCGCGGCGCCGACCAAAAACCGTTAGTGCCGGGCGGCTCATCAGGCGGCTCATCGTCGGCAGTGGCGGCGCGTTTGGGCATTGCAGCAACGGCAACTGACACTGGCGGCTCAATTCGCCAGCCTGCCGCTTTTACCGGCACAGTCGGTTTGAAACCGACCTATGGCCGCTGTTCACGTTGGGGGGTGGTGGCCTTTGCCTCGTCGCTTGATCAAGCGGGGCCGATTACCCAAACCGTGCGCGACGCGGCCATTATGCTTGGTTCTATGGCCAGCTATGACGCCAAAGACTCGACCAGCGTCAATTTACCCGTGCCCAATTATGAAGCCGCTTTGACCGGTGACATCAAAGGCCTGCGGGTCGGTATACCGGCTGAATATCGGGTTGATAATATGCCGTCTGAGATTGAAGCCCTATGGCAGCAGGGCATTGATTGGCTGACCCAAGCCGGTGCTGAAATTGTCGACATTAGCTTGCCGCACACCAAATATGCCTTGCCGGCCTATTATATTATCGCCCCCGCCGAGGCCTCCTCTAATTTGGCCCGCTATGATGGCGTGCGTTATGGCATGCGCGTGGCTGGCAAAGACATTGACGACATGTATGCCTCAACCCGCGCCGCTGGTTTTGGTGATGAGGTCATTCGGCGGATCATGATTGGCACCTATGCACTATCGGCCGGATATTATGACGCCTATTATGTGAAAGCCTTGCAAGTACGCCGCCTGATTGCCGAAGATTTTACCAAGGCTTATGAAAAATGCGATGTGGTGCTGACACCAACAACCCCATCATCAGCCTTTGCCATTGGCGAGAAGTCCGACGATCCATTGGAAATGTATCTCAATGACGTGTTCACCGTGACCGGAAATCTGGCAGGCTTGCCGGGCATTTCTGTGCCTGCCGGTGTTGATGCAAAAGGCTTGCCATTGGGTTTGCAATTAATTGGCAAAACCTTTGGAGAAGAAGATTTGTTGCGCGTTGCAGGCGTGCTGGAAACGGCCGCTCAATTTACCGCACGAGCAGATGATTGGTGGAGCGCCGAATGACGAATAAAAATCTTATTGCTGGAGCTACGGGCGATTGGGAAATTGTGCTTGGCTTGGAAGTGCATGCGCAAGTCTCGTCCCAGGCAAAATTATTTTCCGGCGCGGCCACTGAATTTGGCGCGGAGCCAAACACACAAGTGTCGCTTGTCGACGCCGCCATGCCCGGCATGTTGCCGGTGATCAATCAAAAATGCGTTGAGCAAGCGGTGCGCACCGGTCTTGGCTTGAAAGCGCAGATTAATAATTACTCGGTATTTGACCGGAAGAATTATTTCTATCCAGACTTGCCGCAGGGCTACCAGATTTCGCAATTCCAGCAGCCGATTGTCGGCGAGGGGACGATTGATATTGACCTCGATGGTGGCGACGTAAAAACCGTGCGTATTGAGCGTTTGCACCTTGAGCAAGACGCCGGCAAATCGCTGCACGACCAACACCCGAGTATGAGTTTTGTCGATTTGAATCGCTCGGGCGTGGCGCTGATGGAGATTGTTTCTTACCCCGACATGCGCTCCGCTGCTGAGGCGCAGGCCTATGTGAAAAAATTACGCGCTATATTGCGTTATTTGGGCACTTGCGATGGCAATATGGAGCAGGGCAGTCTGCGAGCTGACGTCAATGTATCTGTGCGTCGCCCGGGCGACCCATTGGGCACGCGCTGCGAAATCAAAAACGTCAATTCTATCCGCTTTATCGGCCAAGCCATTGAGCACGAGGCACGGCGGCAAATTGATATTATTGAAGATGGCGGCACAATTGCCCAAGAGACGCGTTTATTCGACCCGAAAAATGGCGAAACACGCTCAATGCGCTCAAAAGAAGAAGCCCATGATTATCGCTATTTCCCTGATCCGGATTTGCTGCCTTTGAGCTTTTCGCAAGAATTCGTCGACACCATTGCGGCCAGCCTACCGGAATTGCCGGACGATAAAAAGGCCCGCTTTATCGCTGATTATGGCCTGTCGCCCTATGATGCGAGCGTTTTGGTTTCGGAAGGTGAAAACGCTGATTTCTTTGAAGCCGCCGCCGCTGGGCGCGACGCCAAAGCCACCGCCAATATGGTTATTGGTAGTGTTTTTGCTGGTCTCAATAAGGCCGGTCTGTCGATTTCGCAATCGCCCGTTAGCGCCGACCAAGTGGGGCAATTGGTCGATTTGCAAAGCAATGACACAGTGTCGAGCCGCATTGCCAAGGAAGTCTTTGAGTTGATGTTCGAGCAGGGCCCCGACCAAGGCAAAGATCCGGCTGTCATTGTCGAGGAAAAAGGCTTGAAACAAGTTACCGATACGGGCGCCATTGAAGCGGCGGTTGACGAGGTTATTCAAGCCAATCCTGATAAAGTCGAGCAAGCCCGCGAGCGGCCAAAAATGGCCGGTTGGTTTGTCGGTCAGGTGATGCAGGCGACTGGCGGCAAAGCCAATCCGCAAGCGGTCAATAAATTAGTCATGCAAAAGCTCGGCCTCGAAGAGTAATCACCATGCCGCATTTGGTGATTTTCTTCGCAATCGGCTTTTTGGGGCTTTTGGCCTCATGTGTTGTTGGCTGATTACTGACCGGTGAATTTAGCAGGGCGTTTTTCGTTAAACGCCTTCACGCCCTCGGCGAAATCTTTTGACCAACCGGCTTTTTGCTGCGCCCAGCGCTCATTATTCAGCTGTTCTTCATAGGTCGCATCGACACTATTCCACAAAAGATTGCGAATAAGGCTCAAAGAATACGGCCCCTCAGCCATGGTGGCGGCCAATTTTTTGGCCTCATCCATCAGCGCCCCATCGTCATAAACACGGTTAATCAGGCCCCATTCAAGCGCCGTTTCGGCTGGCAGGCGTTCGCCCATTAAAGCCAATTCCTTAGCCCGTGCCATGCCCACCAAACGCGGCAAAATATAAGTCGCGCCGCCATCTGGCACCAAGCCAATGCCGCGAAAGGCTTGCAAGAAAAACGCTGATTTGCCGGCAATCACCATGTCACCCATCAGCGCAAAGCTCATGCCGACACCGGCGCATGGGCCATTGACCGCAGAAACAATCGGGCACGGTAGGGCGCGCAAACGGCGCAAAATCGGGTGATAGACTTTTTCCAGTCCCTCGCCAGCATCGGGCTTGCGATTGCTGCTGCGGGTTTCACGCACCGGGCCGTCGCCGCCAATATTGGCACCGGCGCAAAAACCACGACCGGCGCCAGTTAAAATCAAACAACGAATTGTGCTGTCCTCACCGTCAATATGATCAAGCGCCGTATCAATGCTTTGCAACATCGGCAAAGACATGGCGTTCAAATTATCGGGGTCATTAAACGTAATGGTTGCAATATCGCCATCAATATCAAGTGTCAAAAGATCAAGCTGCATTATTTTTTCTCCCGCGCGGCTTTAATTTGCGCTGTTTCAATATCTCTAAAATTCGGTTTGCGTTTTTCGATAAAAGCAGACACGCCCTCGAAAAACACCGGCTGATTGCAATAATGGCGTTGCATATCGCGCTCATAGTCCAATTGTGCATCGAGGCTGTTTTCCATCGCCTTATCATGCGCCCGCGAGACGGCTTTCAGACCGGTAATGGCGCTGGCGGCCATGCGTTCGGCATAGGCCATGGCGGCTTCCATTAACTGCTCATCCGGCACCACTTCCCAAATCATTCCCCATTGCTCAGCCTTTTCAGCTGGCAGGGTGTCGCCCAATAGCGACAGACCATTGGCCCGCGCGCGGCCGACCAATTGCGGCACATGCCATGAGGCGCCAACATCGGGAATAATGCCCAATTGCGGGCCGAAAACTAATTTAAAAGAAGCGCTCTGAGCGGCAATCGTCAGGTCACCACTCAGCGCCAAGCCGACGCCAGCGCCGGCGGCAATGCCATTAACCGCGCAAATCACTGGCTTGTCACAATTGACCAAAGCTCGGCCCAGCACATTATAGCCGGTTTCCATACTGTTCCAGGTCACATCGCCCGGCGTCCAACCTTCTTCGCGCGGCCATCCGCCATTGGCTAAATCGGCACCGGCGCAAAACCCGCGTCCGGCACCGGTGAAAATCACGCAGCGCACGTCATCATTGGTGCTGGCGCCATTGAGCGCCGCGACCAGAGCTTCAACAATCGGTCGGTTGAGACTATTAAGAACCTCGGGTCGGTTCATACAAATAGTTAACACGCCACTATCGGACAGGGTTTGGGTAACAATTTCGCTCATTTTAGCTCTCCACTAATTTCCGCATAGGTTAGCGATAAAACAGCTATTGGCAAGAGGCGCTAATTTTGTTTTACTTTTAATTCATCAACTCAGGGAGAAAGTAAAATGAGTGCTGCTGAAAACATGATTGATCTGCCGGAGACGTCAGAAGAAGAAATGCGCCGCCTTGTTGCGCTGCAAAAGAAAGCTCACATTGCCGAAGGCCCGATGACGGCTGAACGGCGCATTGACCTGATTGACCGGACAATTGCTTTGCTGGTTGAAAATGGCGATAAAATGGTCGACGCCTTGGTCGCTGACTTTGGCAATCGTAGCCCAGAGGGCACATTGGCAACAGACGTGGGCGGCACATTGGGCGCGCTTAAATATGCCAAACACAATGTCCGCAAATGGATGAAACCATCAAAGCGTAGCTCCATGTTCCCCTTGGGTGTTCTGGGCGCCAGCACTCGGGTTGAATATCAACCGCTCGGTTGTGTCGGCAATGTTGTGCCGTGGAACTTCCCATTTAATCTGTGCTTCGGCCCCATGAGCAGTATTTTCGCTGCCGGTAACCGGACAATTATTAAACCGTCTGAATATACCGTGCGCAGTGCTTTGCTGACCAAAGAACTTTGCGACAAATATTTTAGCGAAGACGAAGTCGCTGTAGTCTTGGGTGGCCCAGAAACTGGCGCCACTTTCTCGCGTATGCCATTTGACCATTTGCTGTTCACTGGCGCGACGTCGATTGCCAGCCATGTGATGCGGGCCGCGGCTGAAAACCTTGTGCCTGTGACCCTCGAATTGGGTGGCAAGTCGCCGGTTATCGTTTCACAATCGGCTGATATGACAAAAACGGCGGCGCGGGTGATGACAGGCAAGACCCTCAATGCTGGTCAAATCTGCTTGGCACCTGACTATGTTATGGTGCCAGAAGGCAAGGTCGATGATTTTGTCGCGCAAGCTACTAAATCAGTCGAGACCATGTTCCCGACGATGAAAGAAAACCCTGATTACACCTCTGTGGTCAATCAGCGTCACTATGATCGTCTGCAAAGCTATCTTGATGATGCGCGCGCAAAAGGAGCGAAAATTGTTGAAATTAATCCTGCCAATGAGGATTTCTCGCAGCAGCCGCACCACAAAATTCCGCCGACCATCATTATCGAGCCAACCGAAGATATGAAAGTGATGCAGGAAGAAATTTTCGGCCCCATTCTGCCGGTAAAATCTTACAAGTCAGTTGACGACGCTATTGGCTATGTCAATGACCATGACCGTCCGCTCGGCCTGTATTATTTCGGCGATGACCGCAATGAAGAAAACCGCGTCATCAATTCGACCACCTCAGGCGGTGTTGCCGTTAATGATGTGATTACCCACATCATGCAAGAAGACGCCCCATTTGGCGGCGTTGGGCCATCGGGCACGGGTTCCTATCATGGTAAAGAAGGTTTTATTAACTTCAGCCATGCCAAGACTGTGTTCCGTCAAACACCATTTGAATTTGCCGCAGGTGCTTTGCGCCCGCCATATGGTGAAAAGACCCGCAAAATGCTGGCCGGTATTATCAAAAAATAAACCGCGCCATAAAATTCAGCCCGCGTGCGTTAAACTGATGCACGCGGGCTTTTTTTTGCCTCAGAAAGCAAAAATTGTGAGATAAGATTGCATGGAAAAAATTGCTAAATTCAATTGGGAAGATCCGTTTTTGCTCAGCGAGCAGCTGACCGAAGACGAGCGAATGATTGCCGATAGTGCGCGCGCCTTTGCCCGCGAAAAACTATTGCCGCGGGTTGCCGACGCCTTTGTCAATGAGACAGTGGCCCCTGAAATTTTTGCCGAAATGGGCGAGCAGGGGCTGTTGGGGGTCACCATTAAGCCGGAATATGGCGGCGCTGGCGCCTCCTATGTCAGCTATGGTCTGGTGGCGCGCGAAGTCGAAGCCGTCGACAGTGGCTATCGCTCGATGATGTCGGTGCAATCTTCCCTGGTCATGCACCCTATCAATACATTTGGTTCGGAAGAGCAAAAGCAGAAATATCTGCCCAAACTGGCCAGTGGCGAGTGGATTGGCTGTTTCGGCTTGACCGAGCCAGACGCCGGCTCAGATCCGGCTGGCATGCGCACTTATGCGAAAAAAGTTGATGGTGGTTATTCATTATCAGGGTCCAAAACATGGATTTCCAACGCCCCCATCGCCGATGTTTTCGTCGTCTGGGCCAAATCGGAAGAGCATGGCGGACAGATTAAAGGCTTTGTTCTCGAAAAAGCCATGAAAGGCCTGTCGGCGCCCAAAATTGAGGGCAAATTATCGCTGCGCGCCTCGGTCACTGGCATGATTATGATGGATGAGGTTTTTGTTCCTGAAGAAAATCTATTGCCGCATGTTGAAGGGCTGAAAGGCCCGTTTAGCTGTCTCAATCGGGCGCGTTATGGCATTAGCTGGGGCGCCATGGGGGCGGCCGAGTTTTGCTATATGGCGGCGCGTGATTATGGCCTTGAGCGTCATCAGTTCAATAAGCCATTGGCGGCCAATCAATTGTTCCAGAAAAAACTTGCTGATATGCAAACCGATATTGCGCTTGGCTATCAGGCCAGCCTGCGGGTCGGCCGATTAATGGATGAGGGCCGGTTTGCCCCTGAAATGGTGTCGATCGTGAAACGCAATAATGTTGGCAAAGCCCTCGACGTCGCCCGCCAAGCGCGCGATATGCACGGTGGCAATGGTATCGCCGGTGAATATCATGTTATGCGTCACGCGATTAACCTCGAAACCGTCAACACTTATGAAGGCACGCATGATGTGCACGCCCTAATATTGGGCCGCGCCATTACCGGAATCGCTGCTTTTTAACCAGCGGTGGCGGCAAAGCTTTGCCGCATTTCCAGCCACGCGCGCTGATGGTCGTCGCCCCAAGCCTCGCCCAAATGGCGTTGGAATATCTCATGCAGCACGTCGAAAAACTGGTCGAAAATCTCATCAGTGACGCCATAGCCAAAATGATTGAGGCGGGCGCCCTCAAGCCGATTATTGACATCAGCGCCGGTCGCATAGCTGGTGATAATCTCCATACTGGTGCGCATCATGGAGCGCTGCACACCGCCATCGACATCCAATATAAACATGTCTAAATAGTCCGGATAGCGGGCAAACAATAATTCATAAGTCTGCGCCGTAAAATCGTCAAACCGCCCCTCAAATGGCTCAATCGTATGAAGAATCGCGGCGTTCATTCGGGCTCTCAGGGTTGGTGAAATAAGACTAAATTTTGCGGCAATTCTCAATGTGAAGCCAGTTTTTTATTTTAGAATTATTATAAAAACATTGACAGATGTGATTGCCCGCTCTATATATTAGAAACATTCTAACAAAGGATTTCTCCCATGATTAACCAAACTATTCCTCAAATAAGCTTCAAAACCCGTGTGCGCGATGAGTCCATTGGTGGCGACAATCCCTATCGTTGGCAAGAGATGAGCAGCGATGATTATTTTGCTGGCAAGAAGGTTATTATATTTTCTTTGCCGGGCGCCTTCACGCCGACGTGTTCGACTTTTCAATTGCCGGACTTTGAGCGGCTTTATCCGCAATTCAGTGCCCTTGGCATTGATGCGATATATTGCGTATCGGTTAATGACGCCTTTGTTATGAACGCATGGGGTCGCAAAAATGAGCTGCAAAACATCGGCCTGATTCCAGACGGGTCGGGTCATTTCACCCGTGGCATGGGCATGTTGGTCGACAAGGACAATCTTGGTTTTGGCATGCGGTCATGGCGCTATGCGGCGATTATTGACAATGGTTTGGTCAGCGCTTGGTTTGAAGAGCCTGGCCGCAGCGACAATTGCGAGCAAGACCCTTATGGCGAAACCGCGCCGCAAAACTTGCTTGATTATTTACAGGCTGAGAAAGCCGCTTAACCCCGTCCCCTGTGATGAGGGCTAGTCCACCTCCTCCTCTAGCCCTCATCACCCTAGGCCCTTGCCATGCCAGCAGGCGAGGGATAGTCTTGAAGTAATAATAATAATAGGAGGACAAAAATGTCCCAGATGAAGCTAGTTCTGATTATATTTTCCTGTGCGTATCTATCCGCTTGTGCGGCCAGCCAACTAACTAAAGAAGAAGTGCGCGAAGGCTATAGAACTGTTGCGCCAAATGTATTCTCCGTATCCAGCCCACAAGAACCAGCGGGAGGCGCCGCGATAGTCAACAACCAGAAGGCGGCAAAGTTTTGCAACAGCCGCTGGTTGTCGCCCATCCACCAAAAAAACGAGCGGTTAGAGAATACCGAAGTTTTAACGTTTTTCTGCATTGAAAAATTTGCGGCGGGCAGAATGTGTTTTGAACAGGGCTTGAAAAACTTAACTAACAAGCACACCGAGGAACGCTTGACCGTTTCTAGAGCAAAGTTTGGTGATTCGTTTGAGCAGCTTGCCGAAACCTCTCGCGTTACCGAAAAAGACAAGCTGATTATCAGCGATTACGCTAATCTAATGGCCCAATGCTATAAGGGAATTTATAATGGCCATCCTGTTTTTGGGACAATCGCCAATGAACTTTACAAAACTTATGAGCTAAGTCTCGCCCACCTTGTCACCGGCGTATACACCTATGGTCAGTACAACCAAGCAACACTTAACGCCGACCATCAGTTTTCAGCCTCCCTCGAGGAGATAAGTCAGCGAATTGAACAAGAACGGCGGATACAAAAACAAATATCATACAATCAAAGACAACAAGGGTTGGCGACGGCGATTGGACTGCTCAACGGACGCGGCTTCGGTTATGCGCGTGGGCCTGTAACGAAATGCACAACAGTGTCCACCGGCCTCTCCGTCGGCGTAACATCTAACACAACGTGTAGATAAGGCTAAGGAGGACAAAAAATGTCCCATCAAAACGGAGACGGTCAGCCAGAACAGTCCTTGCGTGAAGCAATAGAAAAGCACCCGATGCCGATAGTATGGTCGCTCATCGCAATCTGCTTGGTCCCCTTACTAGAGCTAATAATCAGCTACGAGCCACTACAACCCTCTCTAGAAATCGTTGCGACAACTGTTCTTTACGTCGTCAGCGTGGGGCTATTGATCGCAGCGGGGGCCCTGCTTTGTGTGGGCGTCGCTATAGCTTTTTATGCCGCAGGTATATGCCTTCGGGGCCTCGGTAAATCGATAGTTGGCCTACTAGAGGTTATCGCTATTAACCCGCTTGTAGGAATTATCCTTTTGGCCCTATGCATCGCGTTTCCGCCCCTTGTAATTGCTTCAAGTATTGTGCTGGGGTTGGTAACGGAAGCTGAGGAATTTTCTGAGAAGCTCTCGGAAGAACCTCCGGTTATAGATGCCGACGAAACTTAAATAATAGGAAGGCAAAAATGTCCCGGCGGGCCGCTTTTTGAGACAGCCAGAAAAATAAAATAATCTGCGGTTTGGTTAGCGAAGCGTTAAGAAAATCCAAAGTAAGTTGAGTGGCTCATAAGGCGGTTTGAGCGCCGTCGGCCACGCAAAACAAAAGGAGGGCAAAACATGTCCCGGCTTACTGAAAAAAAAGGAACGGTGTTCGAAAATTGCGTCAGTCGCGCATTGCGATATGGTTTTTCGGCCGTGATGGTCGGCGGCGAACACATATGTCTTGGCTTGACGGCGAAAACTGCCAATCAGCCATTGATGGCAACCCTCGGCTTTTTATTTTATATTTTGCTTCCGCCGCTATTTGTCATTGAGGCGCTTATCATTGGCCTTGTTCATCTGAATCAGCAAAAGCAGGGGACGCCCTGAGCTTGAGCGGCAGGGTAGCTTAGTCGGCCAGCCAGTTTTTCGGTTTCTGGCTTTCGTCGCGCAGCGCTTCGGGGTCAATGCGGGCGCCGTCGCGCAAGGCTCTCAAAATCAGTTGTTTGCCAGCCATAAATTCCGCCGCCCGATTGACCGTGGTGACGCCGGTCAGCTTGTCGCCAGTGAAGTAAAACCAGGCAAATGACGTGCTATCGCCATCGCCGCGCAAAATCTTTTTGTCGATTTGCGTCGGCACGCCGGAGATTTGCAATTTAACATCATATTGATCAGACCAGAACCATGGCACTTCGGCATAGGCTTGCGGCGCACCGAGAATATCCGAAGCCACCGCCTTGCTTTGCTCAATGGCATGGGGCACGCTCTCAAGGCGCAAATTGCGGCCCAGTAGTTTATTCGGGTGCATCGTGCAGTCACCAGTGGCGTAAATGTGAGCCGCATTGGTGCGCCCCAGCTCATCAACAATAATGCCATTATCAACCGCGATACCGGCCGCCTCAGCCAGTTCAATATTTGGCAAAATACCAATGCCCGTGATCACCAAATCGGCTGCCAAACTGCTGCCATCGGCAAAGTCAACGGCGGTTACGTGCTGGCTGCCCTGAAAGCCGGCAATCTGGCATTGGGTGATAATTTCAACCCCATGGCTTTGGTGCAATTGGGCGTAAAATTCAGAAATCTCTGGTTCGGCGACGCGCGCCAAAAGACGGGGCGCGGCCTCCAAAACCGTCACCTCAAGCCCCATGGCACGGGCCACACTGGCCGCCTCAAGGCCGATATAGCCGCCGCCAATAATCACCAGTTTTTTACCGGCTTGAAATTGACCGGCCATGGCGTCGACATCGGCCATATCACGCAAGTCAAAGATATTTTCTAAATCACGACCGGGTAAATCAAGGCGGCGCGGGCGGCTGCCGGTGGCCAGCACTAATTTGTCATAGTCCAGCGCAAAACCATTATCGCCGCTGATGCGCTGCGCTTGTCGGTCAATGGCGGTCACTTGTTGGGCCAAATGCACGGTAATATTTTGCGCGTCGAAAAACTCTTGCGGTTTCAAAAACAGCCGCTCGCGGTCAAGCGCGCCCTTCAAATAGGCTTTCGACAGGGGCGGGCGCTGATAGGGTAAAAACCGCTCATTGCCGACGATATCAATATCACCGTCAAAATTGCCTTGCCGCAGGCTCAAAGCGGTTTGCAGCGCCGCCTGGCCGGCGCCCAGAATGACAATTTTCATGAACCGCTCCCCTAGTCGCAGGTTATTTATCTTATCTGCTGTATTGTTCCCGCGAAACCGGTTTGCCGTCAAGGGGTGGCTTGACGCATGAAAAACCGGCTGGCACAGTTGGCCTTTCGTGGGAGACAAAACAATGAGCATGACGCAAGCCACAATGGCACATCAAAAATTCACCATTCAGCCAATGACACCGTTCATTGGGGCGGAAATTCTGAATCTTGATTTGGCGCAATATAACCAAGATATGATTGCTGAGATTCGCGACGCTTTGTTGACCTATAAGGTGGTTTTTTTCCGTGACCAAAAATTGACGCGGGCCCAACACATTGATTTCGCCCGCCAGTTCGGCCCGCTTGAAATTCATCCAGCCACGCCCAAAGGGCAGGCCGACCCTGAGGTTCTGCGCATTGAGCACGGCCCCGACTCGCGCGGATCAGAAAACATGTGGCACTCAGATGTCACTTGGCGTCAGTGCCCGTCTTTGGGGTCAATCTTGCGGGCCATTGAATTGCCGCCGGTTGGTGGCGACACATTATTTGCCAATATGGTGCTCGCCTATGATCGTCTGTCTGATGCCATGAAAGAAAAAATTGACGGGTTAACGGCGGTGCATGACATTGCCCGGGTGTTTGCCAAACGGCTCAAGAAAACGCCAGAAGAATTGCACGATTTATATCCGCCAATGGAGCATCCAGTGGTGCGCACCCATCCCGAGACCAAACAGCGGGCGCTTTATGTGAACGCCGCTTTTACCTCGCACATTAAAGACATGGCGGCGGACGAAAGCGCCGCTTTGCTGAAAGAGCTTTATCTGACGGCGTGGAATCCAGAAGTGCAGTGCCGTTTCCGCTGGGAAGTCGGCTCCATGGCATTTTGGGACAATCGCGCCAGTCAGCATTTCGCAGCTTCCGATTATTTCCCGCAAGTGCGGGCCATGGAGCGGGTCACCATTGCCGGTGACCAGCCCTATTTCGACCCAGCCGCCTAAAGCGCCGCAAATTGGCGTTAATTTTTCGCCAGCCAAGCCATGATGTCATCGACGGCCTGCTCGACACTTGTGGTGCGCGTATCAATATGAATTTCAGGCGCTGAGGGTGCCTCATAGGGGCTATCAATACCGGTGAAATTCTTCAGTTCGCCAGCCCGGGCCTTTTTGTACAGCCCTTTGACGTCGCGTTGCTCGGCCACCGCCAGCGGCGTATCGACGAAGATTTCAATAAATTCGCCCTCCGGCAACATATTGCGCACCATTTCGCGTTCGGCTTGGAATGGCGAAATAAACGCAGTTAGAACAATCAATCCGGCGTCGGTCATTAACTTGGCCACTTCGCCCACACGGCGAATATTCTCGACCCGTGCCGCATCGGTAAAGCCGAGATCCTTATTCAGCCCGTGGCGCACATTATCGCCATCCAGCAGAAAACTATGCTGGCCGTCTTGATACAGGCGTTTCTCCAGCGCATTGGCAATGGTCGATTTACCTGAGCCCGACAAGCCGGTGAACCACAGCACGCGTGGCGTCTGATTTTTCTGCGCTGCATGGGCTTGCCGGTCAATATCCGTGGCTTGCCAATGAACATTTTGCGCCCGCCGCAAGCTAAAGTGCAACATGCCAGCGGCAATCGTCGCATGGGTCATTTTATCAATTAAAATAAACCCACCGAGGTCACGATTATCGCCATAAGCCTCAAAAACAATCGGCCGTGTGGTGGCAATTTCGACCACCCCAATGTCATTCAGCGCCAATGTCTTAACCGCCAAATGTTCGGTATTATTGACATTAATTTGATACTTCAGGCTCTGCACACAGGCCTCAACGCTTTGCGTGCCAATTTTCATAATATAATTGCGGCCCGGCAGCAGCGCCGCTTCGTCCATCCACACTAGCGTGCTTTCAAATTGGTCAGCCACCATTGGCGGGGCGTCAGCAATGGCAATCACATCGCCGCGCGAGCAGTCGATTTCATCGTCAAACGTCAGCGTCACCGACTGTCCGGCAACGGCCATGGGCAAATCGCCATCCATGGTCACAATGCGCGCGACTTTTGTGGTTTTGCCTGACGGCACAATGCGCACCATATCGCCTTGGGAGATACTGCCGCTGGCAATCTGCCCACTAAACCCCCGAAAGTCGAGATTAGGGCGGTTGACCCATTGTACGGGCATACGAAACGGTTTGTCGGCGGCTTGTGTTTGGTCAAGCTCGACATCTTCCAAATGGCTCAGCAAGGTCGGCCCGTCATACCAAGGCGTGCGCGCCGACGCATGGGTGATATTGTCACCGGCCAGACCAGAGATTGGAATGGCGGTAAACGCCTCAATGCCAATCGAGCTGGCGAAATCCTGATAGGCGGCGCAAATCTCGGCAAAGCGCGCCGCGTCATAATCCACCAAGTCCATTTTATTAATCGCCAGAACAATTTTCTTTATGCCAATCAAATGCGCCAAATAGCTATGGCGGCGGGTCTGGGTGAGTATGCCCTTGCGCGCATCAATCAGAATAATTGCCAAATCTGCGGTCGACGCACCGGTCACCATATTGCGCGTGTATTGCTCATGGCCCGGCGTGTCGGCGACAATAAATTTGCGCTTTTCCGTGGCGAAAAACCGATAGGCGACATCAATGGTAATGCCTTGCTCGCGCTCAGCCGCCAGCCCATCGACCAATAGCGCGAAATCAATTTGCTGGCCCTGTGTGCCAAGCTTTTGCGAATCCGCTTCCAGCGCCGCCAATTGATCTTCAAAAATCATTTTACTGTCATAAAGCAAGCGCCCAATCAGCGTTGACTTGCCATCATCAACTGAGCCGCAGGTGATAAAGCGCAGCATGGTTTTATGCTGATGGGCTTGCAAATAAGCGTCAATATCTTGGCTGATCAGCGCATCTGTCTGATAAATCGGGGCATCGGTCATTAGAAATACCCCTCTTGTTTTTTCTTTTCCATACTGGCGCCGGCGTCCTTATCAATGGCCCGTCCTTGGCGTTCAGAGGTTGTTGTCAGCAGCATTTCTTGAATGATTTGCGGCAGGCTGGTGGCTTGGCTTTCAACCGCGCCGGTCAAGGGATAGCAGCCCAATGTGCGGAAGCGGATAGAGCGCTCAACCGGCACTTCACCGTCGCGCAAAGGAAAGCGTTCGTCATCGACCATCAGCAACAGCCCATCGCGCTCCACCGTTGGTCGCGGGGCGGCGAAATACAGCGGCACAATCTCGATACTCTGCAAATGGATATATTGCCAAATATCCAATTCCGTCCAATTGCTCAGCGGGAATACGCGAATGCTTTCGCCCTTAGCCTTGCGTGCGTTATATAATTTCCACAATTCAGGACGTTGGTTTTTCGGGTCCCATTGATGATTGGCCGAGCGGAACGAAAACACTCTTTCTTTGGCGCGGCTTTTTTCTTCATCGCGACGTGCGCCACCAAAGGCGACGTCGAACCGATGTTTATCCAGCGCCTGTTTCAGCCCCTCGGTTTTCCACATATCCGTATGCAAAGCGCCATGGTCAAACGGGTTGATAGCTTTGGCCAAGGCTTCGGGGTTTTGGTGCACCAGCAATTGCATACCGGCATCATCGGCCGCCTTCTGCCGCAATTGATACATTGCTTGGAATTTCCATGTCGTATCAACATGCAAAAGCGGAAATGGCGGCGGCGAGGGGAAAAAGGCTTTTTTCGCCAAATGCAACATAACAGCCGAATCTTTGCCGACCGAATACAGCATCACCGGATTGTCGCTATTGGCGACAACTTCACGCAAAATGTGAATGCTCTCAGCTTCCAGCCGCTGCAAATGGGTTAACGTCTTCACAAATCACCTTTACCTATTCTGGTGCTTGTCGCTTATAATTCGACCCTTTGCAAACGTAAATTTATGTAATCTACAACCAGATAAAGTAAATATGGTCAAATAATCAGTATGCGCCACAGTTTTGAGCCTTCGCCACTTAAATGACCATGCTCACAGCCAAACAGATCAGCGTGGCGGTCACCGGAATGACCACAGTAATCACGCCGACATCTCTATAGGCTTGTTTGTGGGTCAGCTGGGTCACCGTCAGCATGGCAATTACCGCCCCGCAATGCGGCAGACTATCGAAACCGCCACTAGCCATGGCTGTCAGGCGGTGCAATTCTTCCGCCGGAATCCCCATTGCTAAATAGGCGTCGGCCATGGTGCTCATGAAAATTTGCAACCCGCCCGAGGCCGAGCCGGTAATTGCCGACACCACACTGACCGAGGCAAAGGCCGATAATTTTGGCGGCAGGCCGGAGTTCAGCATGGCTGATGAAAAATCTTGAAAGCCGACGGTTTGCACCACAATGCCACCAAAGCCGATCACCGCCGCCGTATTTAACAGCGGCAAAATCGCATCATTCGTGCCTTCGCCAAACACTTGCAGGCCACGGCCACGCAAATTGGCGAATAATAGATAAGCCAGCACACTGCCTAAAATCAGGGCCAGACTTGGCCAGAAAATTGGCTGTACTTTGGCGAATTGAATAATATCGGCAATTACACCGGTTTCCGGCGCCACCCCAAGGGTGAGCAGCAGTCGCGGCAAAAGAATAGTGCCGAGCACAAAGATAAGCGGAATAATTGCCAATTGCCATGACGGCATATCATCGCTGGCCACCATATTCTCGACCTTGTCATTTGGCCCTGGTTCAAATCCTTCGCCAGCCGCTTTGGCGGCACGGCGTTGACGTTCCAGATAGGCCATGCCGAGGCCGAACATAATCGCCCCGCCCAATAGGCCAAGCCCGGGGGCAGCGAATAAATCAGTGCCCAAAGCCACGCTTGGAATGACATTTTGAATCGACGGCGTGCCGGGCAGGGCGGCAAGCGTAAACGTGCCAGCCCCCAAAGCCAAAGCCGCGCAGAACAGACGTTTTGGAATATCGGCTTGTTTCAACAGGCTGAGGCCGAGCGGATACATGGCGAAAATCACCACAAACACCACCACACCGCCATAGGTCAGCAGGGCGCAGGAAATTACCGTAATCCATAAGGCACGGTCGGCCCCCAGCTTATCGACCAATGATAGGGCAATGGATGAGGCGGCTTTGCTTTCGCCCATAATGCGGCCAAAAATTGCGCCAGCGATAAACAAGAGGAAAAACTTACCGGCAAAACTAAACGTGCCCAAAGGGCCGGCGGCATAATGTTGTGAAAAAGCTTCAGCAATTGGCAACCCGTTGCTCAAGGCAACAACCAAACCGCAAAGTAGAGATGCAAATAAAATATTCACCCCGCGCAATGCGAGAAAAATCAACAAGGCCAAACCAGCCAATAAACCCAAATACGCCATAATAGTTCCCCCCAGAAGGAAATAGATTATCGCCTGTTGCTGCGCTTGGGAAGCCATCTTACTACTTTTAAGACGTGCTGGCTGACATGTTCTCCGGCGCCAGTGCCTTTAACCAAAACCTTGGCAGTTGGGATATTTCCTCCCTTGCCACAGCTGCTGGCATTTTTGATGACCCAGACGGTAATAGTGTTTTGTCGACGGCCAATTTGGATGCGACTTTGCGCGGCTGGGCTCGGCTTGACACAGCGGACGGGAACCAGCAGAATAAACTATGAGCGAGCAAATAGATTATGGCTGGTTTCTTCCCTCTCCGGGGGATGCAAAGACGCGCTTGGGTAACCCCGATTTCGCAATCGAGCCTTCGCTGCAACTGTTTGAAGACGTGAGTGCTGCCGCGGAGAAAGCAGGTTTTTCCTATATTTTAATTCCGACGGCAGGGCCGTGCTGGGAGGCTTGGATCGCAGGTGCGATGATGGCAGCGAAAACCCAGACGCTGAAAATGTTAATCGCCTTAAGGCCTGGATATATTAAACCTGCCCAATTGGCTAAAATGATTGCGACCCTCGATCAGCTATCCAATGGGCGGGTGCTTATTAATTTAATCGCTGGCGGGAGTTCTGCTGAGACAGCAAGAGAAGGCGTGAATGTTCCCAAAGAAGAGCGATATGCCATGATGAGTGAAGAGGTAGAGTTACTCAAAAAAATATGGGCCAGTGACGGCCCGATTACGTTTGAGGGAAAATACCATCAGGTGCATGACTTGGTTATTCAGCCCGACGTGAAGCAAGACCCGGGCCCTGCGTTTTTCTTAGGCGGTGCTTCCCCAGACGCGCTAGAGGTTTCTGCAAAACACTCAGATGTCCATTTGTTTTGGGGAGATACCCCTGCCTCCATTGCCGAACAAATCAGGGCTATCAAGCAGAAAGCCCGGGCTTATGGGCGCGAAAATGAGATAAGATTTGGCATGCGGCTACAGATTATATGCCGAGAACGAGAAGAAGACGCCTGGGCTGCTGCACAAGATTTAATACGAGATGCTGATAAAGATAAAACAAGACTGACATTATTCGAAGACAGTGCTGCCGATAAAAAAATGAAGAGTTTTTCTGAGGATGATGATCAATTGCTTGCAAAGCACCTCTGGGCCGGCATCACCAAAGTTCGTCCCGGCGCAGGCGTTGCGGTTGTCGGTAATCCTCAGCAAGTGGCCGACACCTTAAAGGAGTTTATTGCCGTTGGGTGCACATCGTTTTGTTTATCGGGATACCCGCACGACGAGGAAGCAACCCGGTTTGGCGAATATGTGAGACCTTTATTGGTTTAACTCTCTGCTATCTGAACAACCGCAGCGGCTTAGCCCATACCCGAGCTCGCAGAGTTTTTAGGAAACCCCAAGCACCTTTTTTCGCGCACCGGGTGACCTGGAACTTGGGTCTTTTCTTGGCAGACCAAAATGCGGGAAAACAGCCCGAGCAGTAGGCTGCTTGCCTAATGAAGGGTTTACGGAAGCAAGAAATTACTAGAGGAGGAGCTTACCAGCCATTCTTCATTAATTGGTTTATATCTATTAAATTAACGCATGCAGGTCACGAATTCAACAGCTCCATTGTGGGTTAAATTGTGGGCTGTGGTCCGGTATTTCATATAACAATCAATAATTTCAATGAAATAGACCAGTAAGTGGCGGAGAGGAAGGGATTCGAACCCTCGATGGGCTATAAACCCATACACCCTTAGCAGGGGCGCGCCTTCAGCCACTCGGCCACCTCTCCACCTGTGGTGATAAACAAGCTGGCCAAGGATTGCAACCCGAAAACGCCGATTTTGAGGGGTTTTTCGACCCAAAGGGGGCCCCGATGGCCAGCCAGTTTTTGTGCCACTTCATCCGCCGCCATGAGGGCGTGCGGGCGCAGCTTTATCAAGACCATTTGGGCTATTGGACGATTGGTGTCGGCTATTTGGTTGACCGAAAAAAGGGCCAATGGTGCGACGATGAGTTGGCGCGGCGGCTAACGCATCATGGCTTTCGCCTCAGCCCGCGCATGGTGCAAGCCTATCTCGATGATGATATTGAGCGCGCCCAATCCAGCGCCAGGCGACTTTACGCGCCGGTCTGGTCGCAACTGACCGAGGCTCGCCAAGCGGCGCTGATTGCTATGGCGTTTAATCTCGGCCACGCTGGTCTGGCTGGTTTCAAAAACCTGCGCGCCGCCATTATTGCGCAAGATTGGCGCCAAGCCCAAGCCGCGGCGCTTGATAGTCGCTGGGCCAAGCAAGTGCCGCACCGCGCCCATGAGACCGCCGCCATATTGGCCAGCGGCCAGCCTCCAGACTGGTGGCCCCTTAAATAAACCAAAAGGATAGTTTCTTGCTGCATTATCGGTTAGCGTGGCGGCATGCAAAATCTGCTTCCTAAAATTGCTATTATTGGCACTGGCATTGCTGGGCTGGCCTGCGCCGCCCAGTTGCATGGCCACGCCGCCATCAGCCTGTTTGATAAATCGCGCGGGCTCGGCGGGCGCATGGCGACGCGGCGCAGCGAGTTGGTGGCGTTTGACCATGGCGTCAGCCGGTTTTCCGCCGACGCAGATTTCGCCGCTTTTCTTGAGCCGCTGACCGCCGCCGGAAGCGTTTTGGCTTGGTCGCCGAACACCGTCCGCTTATCGCCGCAAGGTGCGATCACACAAACTTTGCCAGCGCGCCGTCAATGGGTTGCTAGCCCCGGTATGAGCAGCCTTGGTCGCGCTGTGCTGGCGCATTATCAATTCGACGCCGTTCATCTCGGTGCCGCCGTAGGCGCACTTGAAAGACAAGCTGATCATCGCTACCGGCTGCAAGCCGACGGTCAGATTTATGAAAATTTTGACCGCGTCATTCTTGCCATGCCACCGGCGCAAGCGGCCGCGCTTTTGCCGCAAGGCGCCATGCGTCAGGCCTGCGAAAGCGTCGCCATGCAGCCGTGTCATACGCTGATGCTGGCGCCACAACTGGAATCAGAAACAGCCAGCACACCCGAGGATGCGCCTGAATGGGATGTCGCTTTGGTTGATGACCCGATGCTTGAACTTATCATTGCCAATCACCGCAAACCGGGGCGCGATCGGCAACGCGCCATTGTTGTGCAAACCCAGCATCAATGGAGCGCCGAACATATTGATGTGCCAGCGGCCGAGCTTGGCGCGCTTATCCAAGCCCGCCTGTTCGACCTATTCGGCGACACGCTGGGCCTCAGCCCCAAGGCGCTGGCTTATCACAGCTGTCATCGCTGGCTCTATGCCGCCGCCGCCAAGCCTTTGCCAAATCCGCAGGGTTTCTTATTCGATGCGGCGGGCGGCCTCGGCGTCGCCGGCGATTGGTGTCTCGGCACACGTGTGCGCCACGGCTTTGCCAGCGGCACCGCTTTGGCGGCGGCGGTTAAAACGTCTCTTTGAAGGGGCGCAGGTCAATTTCTTGCGTCCACGCCGAGCGCGGCTGGTCGTGCAGCATCATAAAGGTTGCGGCAATGGCGGCCACATCAAGTGCCCCGTCCTCGCCCAGCTTGTCGAGATAACCGGCGTAATTTTTTTGCAGCATATGGCCGTTTATCGCCCCGTCGATAATCACATGTGCAATATGAATGCCTTGCGGGCCAAATTCGCGAGCGAGGCTTTGCGCCAACATGCGCATGGCGCCTTTACCGGCGGCGAAAGCGGCGAAATTGGCTTTGCCGCGCATGCTGCCGCTGGCACCGGTAAACATAAATGACTGGCGCGCCGCCTTGGTCTGCTGCTGCAACATGAGTTTCAGCGTCGCTTGCGCCGTCAAAAAGCCGCCAAAGCAAATCACCCGCCACATTTGTTCAAACACTTTCGGCGTAACGTCCAAAAACGGGCTTGGCCGATTATTGCCGGCATTATACACCGCCAATTCCAGTGGGCGCGCATCTTGGGCGACTTTCACCAGCGCGTTTTTGACGTCTAACTCGTCGGTGACATCGGCCAAAAGCGGTGTCGCTTCGCCGCCATCGGCCACGATAGTCTCGGCAATGGCGGTGATTTTTTCTTCCGTGCGGCCGTTAACAAACACATGAAAGCCGCGCTCTGCGGCTTGGTGGCATAATTCGGCGCCCACGCCATTGCGCGCGCCGACGCCAAAAATCACTGCATTTTTAGTTGCTTGTGTCATTACTCAGCCTTTTTCTTTAGTTGCATCAAAACATTATGCTATGTTGCCGCCATTATAGCGCTGTTGCTAGAAAAAACTGAATTTCGGAGACACCCATGTTGCATGGTTCTAACACCGCCCTGATTACGCCGTTCAAAAACGGCGCCGTCGATGAAGCGGCTTTTGCCAAATTGGTTGATTGGCAAGTCGTGCAGGGCAGTCATGGCTTGGTGCCATGCGGCACCACCGGCGAGTCACCGACGCTGAGCCATGGCGAGCATCAGCGTGTTGTTGAAATTTGCATTGAGGCGGTCGCCGGTCGGGTGCCGGTGATTGCCGGTGCTGGCTCTAATTCCACCGCCGAAGCCGTGGCTTTTACCCAGCACGCGGCCAAAGCTGGCGCCGATGCGGTTTTGCACGTCACACCTTACTATAATAAGCCGACGCAGGCCGGATTGATCGCGCATTTTGAGGCGATCAGCGACGCCAGCGCTTTGCCGATTGTGATTTATAATATTCCCGGTCGCAGTATTGTTGACATGACGCCGGAGACTATGGGCGTTTTGGCCAAGCGCGATAATATTATTGGCGTCAAAGATGCCACCGCCGATATGGCGCGCGTCGGCCAGCAAGCGGCACAGTGTGGGGCTGATTTCATTCAATTATCAGGCGAAGATGAAAGCGCCGTCGCCTTTAACAAGCAGGGCGGGCGCGGGTGTATTTCGGTGGTGTCCAATATTGTGCCAGATTTATGCGCCGCCATGCAAAACGCCAGCCTCGACGGCGATATTGCCACGGCGGAAGCCATGCAGGCCAAATTAGTGCCGCTCATTCGCGCGTTATTTTGCGAGTCGAGCCCGTCGCCGATTAAATATGCGATGGCGCGGCTTGGTCATTGCGCTGAAGATATTCGCTTGCCGCTATTGCCAGCCACGGCGGCCACGCGGGCGCAAGTTGACGCCGCCTTGGCCGAGCTGGGTCTGATTTAGTCCGATGTCTTCGAAAAGCGGCGGTCGGAAAAAAAACACAGCGGGCGATGGCACGATTGCCGAAAACCGTCGCGCGCGGCGAGATTTTGAAGTCGTTGACACATTTGAAGCTGGTCTGGTGTTGCAAGGCACAGAAGTAAAATCGCTGCGTCAAGGGCAGGCTAATTTGGCCCATTCCTATGCCAATTTTGAAAAAGGCGAGGGGTTTTTGATGAATGCCGACATACCCGAATATAGCGGCGGCAATCGGCACAATCACAAAGCCACCCAGCCGCGTAAATTGCTGCTGCACCGGCGCGAGTTGAACAAGCTGATGTCGTCCGTGCAGCGCGACGGCATGACCGTGGTGCCGCTGAAGATTTATTTCAATGAGCAAGGTCTGGTGAAATGCCTGATTGGCTTGGCGCGCGGTCGCAAAAAGGCAGACCGGCGTGAAAACGAGAAAAAACGCGATTGGCAGCGGCAAAAAGCCCGCCTGCTGAAATAGTTAAGCAATTGCCAAATCGTCGCGAATAGTGGCAAAGACCTGCTCAAACATGGCCACCGTCAAGCGCCGCGTATTGGTGTTATAGCGCGAGCAATGATAGCTGTCATAAAGCGCTAAGCCATTGATATCATGCACCGCACCATGGGCAAAAGCGTGATCCTTCAGTTTCACATTGAGGCTGCGCAGCACGCTTTCATGCGAAATACGTCCCAAAGATAAAATCGCTTTGACGCGCGGCAGGCTGTCAATGCGGGCCCGTAAAAACGGTCGGCAATTATTGATCTCCGGCCCGGTTGGTTTGTTTTGCGGCGGCACACAGCGCACTGCATTGGTGATCATGCAATTTTGCAAGCGCAGCCCGTCGCCAATATGGCGGTCATAGCGGCCGCTAGAAAAGCCAAATTTGGCCAGCGTCTCATATAATAAATCGCCAGCCCAATCGCCGGTGAACGGGCGTCCGGTGCGGTTGGCGCCGGTCACGCCGGGGGCCAGGCCGACAATCAATAATTGCCCCTGCGGGTCGCCGAAACACGGCACGGGGGCGTTGAACCAATCGCTATGGGCGCCGGCATTGTCGCGGCGATAGTCGGCCAATCGTGGGCAAATCGCACAATCAGCGGCCGGCAGGGGGGATATTGAATCTGTCATCGCGCCAGTATAAGAGCAGCGGGGGCTTGCCAGCAACTGGCATCTGTCATAAGCCAGTCACCAACAAGGGGTCGGTATGATTTATCTTGCGCTTGGCAGCAATTTATCTGGCGCATTTGCCAGCAGTGAAGCCTTAATGGAGGCGGCAATCGCGCGCTTATCTCGGGCGCGTTTGCGGGTGCACGCGCGCTCGCCGCTTTACCAAACGCCGCCGGTGGGGCCGGCTGGCCAGGCCGCTTATGTCAATGCGGTGCTGGCGGTTAGCAGCAATCTGGCGCCCTTGGGGCTGTTGGCTGAGTGCCACGCCATTGAGGCTGAATTTGGCCGCCGCCGACGGGTAAAATGGGGGCCGCGCACATTGGACATTGATATTCTCGATTATCGCGGGCAACGCTGCCAGCATCGTATTGATTTACCGCACCCGCGTTTGGCGCAACGTGGTTTTGTGCTACAGCCTTTGCGCCAAATCGCGCCGGCGTGGCGTCATCCGGTTAGTGGTCGTCATATCGCGCAATTGCTGGCTGATCTGCCAATTGGCGAGCTCAACAGCGTAAAACGCCTCAAATCGTGACGTTTCGTGACTTTTTCCTTGCGAAATCTTGGTAAAAGGCATAGATAAAAACAATAACTTAGGAGTTTACATCATGGCTCGGGTCACCGTCGAAGATTGCGTAGATAAAGTCACCAACCGGTTTGAGCTGGTTTTGGTCGCCTCACACAGAGCGCGCGGCATGTCCGCAGGCGCTGAAATCCTTGTTGAGCGCGATAATGACAAAAATCCGGTTGTCGCGCTGCGCGAGATTGCCGAAGAAAAACTCATTCCAAGCGAAATTCGCGAAGACTTGGTCAGCTCCTTGCAAAAACAAATTGATATTGATGAGCCAGATGAAGACGTCATCATGCCTTTGGCTGGCCCGCAAACCTTTGGTCACGAAGAAGCACCGGCCGAAAACATGGCTGAGATGAGCGAAGACGATATTTTGGCTGCCTTGCAATCAATGGAAGCAGCGACCCCAAAAGATAGCGGTCGGGGCGGCCTGTCTGATTAGGCGATTCACATGCGCGAGTGGAGTATAAGACCATGATGCGCCAATATGAATTAATTGACCGTGTCTCCAGTTATGAACCGCAAGCGGATGAGGAATTGCTCAACCGCGCTTATGTTTTTGCAACCCAGAAACACGGCGACCAAAAGCGCGCTTCCGGCGATCCCTATTTCTCCCACCCCGTTGAAGTTGCCGGTATTTTAACCGACTTGCGGCTTGATTGCGCAAGCATTGCAACGGCGCTATTGCACGACACAATTGAAGATACCGACACTAATTTTGACGAGATCAAAAGCCTTTTCGGCGCCGAAATTGCCGATTTGGTCAATGGCGTCACCAAATTATCCATGTTGGAGCTTTCTTCAGAGGGCAGTGCGCAGGCCGAAAATTTCCGTAAATTATTGCTGGCCACGGCCAATGATGTGCGCATTTTATTGGTCAAACTGGCCGACCGTTTGCACAATATGCGAACCCTGCATTTTATCAGCTCAGAAGACAAACGTCGCCGCATTGCGCAAGAGACATTAGACATCTACGCGCCATTGGCCGGCCGTATGGGCATGCAGGCTTTCCGCGAAGAATTGGAAGATTTGTCTTTTGGCCAATTAAACAAAAGCGCTCGCGACACGCTGCAAGATCGGCTCGCTGAATTGGTTGCCGAAAGCGGCGATATGCTGAATGAAATCGCATATGAGTTTTCCACCTTACTGATTGAAAAAGGCCTGCACGCCAAAGTCTATGGTCGGCAAAAACGCCCGTTTTCGATTTGGCGGAAAATTCAGCACAAAGCCCTGTCGCTTGAGCAATTATCCGATATTTTCGGCTATCGCGTTATCGTCAAAGATGAGGATGCCTGCTATCAAGCGCTCGGCGTTTTGCACCAAGCCTATCGATGTGTGCCGGGCCGCTATAAGGATTATATTTCGACCGCCAAGGTCAATGGCTATCGTTCTTTGCACACCACGGTGATTGGCCCGAATAATCAGCGGGTTGAGATTCAAATTCGTACCGAACAAATGAATGATGTCGCCGAAAATGGCGTGGCGGCGCATTGGGCCTATAAAGAAGCGCGCGGCAAAGCCCTGAGTGGCAGCGATATTCAGCCCTTCACCTGGCTGCAAGAAATGGTGGCGCAAATTCGCACCGGTGAAACGGCCGAAGAATTTATGGAAAACACCAAATTGGAATTATTTACCGATCAGGTGTTTTGCTTCACCCCCAAAGGTCGCCTGATTGCTCTGCCAAGCGGCGCCACAGCGCTGGATTTCGCCTATGCTGTGCACACGGATATTGGCAATAAATGCACCGGTGTGCGGATTAATGGCCTAAATTTACCGTTCCGCACCTCGCCGAAAAATGGCGATGAAATTGAAGTCATTTGCGACAAAAACCAGTTGCCGACCGAGGCTTGGTTGCACCACGCCAAAACCGGTAAGGCGCGCGCTGCCATTCGCCAAGCCTTGCGTGAAAGTCAGCAAGCGGCCTATGCCGAACTTGGCCAAAACATGCTGAAGAGTATTTTTGACAGCGAAGACAAAGTGCTGAGTAAGCCGGTTCTCGAGCGCGCCCTTGGGGTGCTGAAATATGCCACATTGAGCGAGCTTTATGCCGATGTCGGTCGCGGGGAATTGGGCGCTGCAGAAGTTTTAATGGCGGTGTTCCCGCAACGCCGCCGCCGTGGCAGGCGCGCTGCTCTGGCTGGTGCTATGCGGGCCTTGATTGGCGCTCCCGGACGCCGCCGCCGTCTCGACAATGTTGCGGTGCCGGTCAATGGTGCGCTTTACGGAACCGCGGTGAAAGTCGCTGAAAATTGTTTCCCGCTGCCGGGCGATGATATTGTCGGCATTGTCACCATGGGCGAGGGTGTGGTGATTTACCCGCGCGCCGCTGCGATTTTGGAAAATTACGAAAACCAGCGCGAGCGTTGGGTGAGCATGCATTGGGATGATGAGGGCAACCACCGGCGCGATCAATTGTTTAGCTCGCGTTTGCAAATGACGGCGGTCAACCGAACCGGTGCGCTCAGCGCCATCACCCAGACCATTGCGGATTTTGATGCCAATATTCTGAATTTGGCGATCACCCAGCGCAATGATGATTTTTGTGATTTGAAAATTGATATTGAAGTGCGCGACGTCGACCATGTGACGCAACTTATCGACGCCTTAAAGGGCAGCAGTGTGGTAAGTTTTGTGTCGCGCGTCTTGTTTGAGTAAGTAAAGGATAGCTGATGACACCAGAACACGTGTTACAAGAATTTCGTGATGCCCAAGCTTTGCTTGATGGGCATTTTGTTTTGTCGTCAGGTCTGCACAGCCGTAATTATTTGCAATGCGCCCGCGTGTTGATGGATGCGCGCCGGGCGGCGCGTTTGGCCGAGGCATTGGCCGATAAATTGCGCGCCTCAATTGACACTGAGATTGAATGCGTTGTCGCGCCGGCCATGGGCGGTTTGATTATCGGCCATGAAGTGGCTCGCGCCTTAGGCGTGCCATCAATGTTTTTAGAGCGCGTCGACGGCACGTTCACCCTGCGGCGTGGTTTTGAGCTGGCCGCCCAAGCGCGCACAGTGATGATTGAAGACATTGTCACCACCGGCCTGTCGTCGCGCGAGGCGATTGAAGCGATACATGCGCATGGCGGGCAAGTGGTTGGCGCAGGATGTTTGATTGACCGTTCTGCTGGCACCGCTAATATCGGAGTGAACCTTGAGTCGCTTGCGCAAGTTTCCTTTGAGACCTTTGAGGCCGATCAGGTGCCAGAGGATTTGCAGGACACACCGGCCATTAAACCGGGCAGTCGCGGACTTAAATAGTCTACCAGGGAGGGTAGTCGTTCATGTTTAAACGCCGCAATCCGCTTACTGCGCTTCAACGATTAAGGCAATTTCTCTGGCCTCGCGAAGGCTGGAAGCGGGCCACACTGTATTTATGGCGTCGCACGGTTCGACTGCAAGGCAGCCCGCATAATATTGCTCTGGGTTTGGCTGTTGGCGGCTTCATCTCAGCCAACCCGCTTCTCGGCACGCATATTTTATGGGCTGGCTTGATTGTTTATTTCATTGGCGGCAATTTTCTCGCCGCCGTGGCTGGCACATGGGTTGGCAATCCATTTACCTTTCCATTCATTTGGCTTGCCACTTATTCGTCGGGTTCTTTGATAATGGGCGGCAATGGTCGTCTATCAGAATTGCCGACGCTCAGTTTTGGGCTGATTATTGACAAACCACTGGAACTTTTTCAGCCGGTTATTTTACCAATGCTGGTCGGCTCTTTGCCAGTCGGGCTTGCGTTGGGGGTTGCGACCTATTACCCAAGCCTATGGGCGATAAAGATTTATCAAAAACGCCGTGGCTTTCGTATTGAAAAGAAACGCCGTGACCTTGCCCAGCGCAACGCCAACAAACCTATGAACGGAGATGCCGCTTAATGTCAGACCATAAAAAATTGCGATTAGGTGTAAACATTGACCATGTGGCCACCATACGCAATGCCCGTGGCGGCGGTTTGCCAGACCCTGTGCGGGCGGCGGAAGCGGCCAAACGGGCGGGGGCTGATGGCATTACGGCGCATTTGCGCGAAGACCGCCGGCATATTGGCGATGACGACATTGCCCCTTTGGCTGAAAATATCGGCCTGCCGCTCAATCTCGAAATGGCGGCCACTGACGAGATGTGCGCCATTGCCCTGCGCCACAAGCCAAATGCCTGTTGTTTAGTGCCGGAAAAGCGCCAAGAAGTAACCACTGAGGGCGGGCTGGATGTGCGCGCTGCGGGCAATAAGCTGCAATATATTATTGACCCGCTGAAACAGGCTGGTATTCGCATTTCGCTGTTTATCGATCCGGTGGCTGAACAGGTTGAGGCGGCGCATAAATGCGGTGCTGATATTGTTGAATTACACACCGGCACTTATTGCCATGCCTTTCACGATGGCGATGAGGCGCGCATGAATGACGAGCTGGCGCGCTTGCAGCAAGCCGCACAAATGGCTGATAGGCTGGGCCTTGAGGTTCATGCCGGCCATGGCCTGTGTTTCGACACTGTCGGGCCAATTGCCGCTATTCCGTCAATGGTTGAGCTCAATATTGGGCATTTTCTGATTGGCGAGGCAATCTTCATCGGGCTGGAAGCGGCAATTATCAAAATGCGTGAGCTGATGCAAGCGGCGCGAGCCCAAGCAATGGCGCAGTCATGATCATTGGCCTTGGCAATGATTTGATTGATATCCAACGTATTGAGAAAACGCTGGAGCGTTTTGGCCAGCGGTTTATCGATCGCGTATTTACCCAGACCGAGCAAAAACGCTCTGACCGCCGCATGATGCGCGCCGCCTCTTATGCCAAGCGATTTGCCGCCAAAGAAGCCTGCGCCAAAGCGCTCGGCACGGGGTTACGCCAGGGGGTGTTTTGGCGCGATATGGGGGTGGCTAATCTACCCTCCGGCAAACCAACATTGGTGCTCACCAATGGCGCCTTGGCGCGGCTAGAAAAAATAACCCCAGCCGGCATGAGTCCACAAATTGACCTCACCATCACTGATGATTTTCCGCTGGCTCAGGCCATTGTGATTATTTCCGCCGTTCCCAAAACCGCAGCAGATATAGAAAAGAAAAACTAATGGCTTGGAATATTTTCAGACGCGCGCAAGCAGATAAAATATCGGAGACGAAAAAACCCGAAACATGGCGCGACAACGTCAAAACGCTGGCATGGGCTGTCGTCATAGCGCTGATTATTCGCTCCTTCTTCTTCCAGCCATTTAATATTCCCTCGAGCTCAATGAAGCCGACATTATTGATTGGCGATTTTCTATTTGTGTCAAAATTTAGCTATGGCTATTCGCGCCACAGCCTGCCGTTTAGCCCGCCGATTATGGACGGACGCATAATGGCGGGGGCGCCCGAACGCGGCGATGTGGTGGTATTCAAATTACCGGCCGACAATCGCACTGATTTTATCAAACGGGTGATTGGTTTGCCGGGCGACACCATCCAAATGCGTAATGGGGTGGTGATTTTGAACGGTCAGGCCGTGCCGCGTGAAGCGGTTGAAAACTTTACCGAAGCGGGCCGCGATGGCGGGCAAAAAACCTTCCGTCGTTATCGCGAGACCTTGCCCAACGGGCGCAGCTATTTTGTGCTTGATGAGGTTGAAAATGGGCCGGCGGATAATACTGGTCTTTATCGCGTACCGGCTGGTCATTATTTCATGATGGGCGACAATCGCGACAATTCCGCCGACAGTCGCGTAACCCGCTATGTCGGCTATGTGCCGCATGAAAATTTGGTTGGACCAGCGCAAATCCTGTTTTTCTCATTTGATGACATGACGCCCGTGTGGAAAATATGGCAATGGCCGAGCGCCATTCGGTATAGCCGCTTGCTCAATTGGGTTGAATGAGCATGCCGATAGACACCAAAGCGCTGCACAACTTTACTGCCAAATTGGGCTATGACTTCGCCGACAAAAGCTGGCTTGAGCGCGCCGTGCGCCATGCCAGCCTTGATGTTGACGATGATAATGAGCATTTAGAGTTTCTCGGTGATCGGGTCTTGGGCCTGGTCATTGCCGAAGATTTACTGTCCCGTTATAGCGGTGAAAGCGAAGGCGATTTGGCCCGTCGTTTAGGGCAATTGGTGAGCCGCAAAACCTGCGCGCAAATTGCCAAGACAATCGACCTTGGTGCGATTATTCAGGCTGATAAGGCCGCGATGAGCAATACTGGCATGACCGATAATATTTTGGCCAATGCCTGTGAGGCGGTTTTAGCGGCGGTTTATTTCGACGGCGGGCTTGAAGTGGCACGGCAGGTGATTATGACCCATTGGGCGCCACATTATGATAAACAAGTTGAAGCGCCGATTGACCATAAGTCTGCGTTGCAAGAATGGACAATGAAGCGCGGTCAGCCCTTGCCCGATTATGAGATTATTGATCAACAAGGCCCGGCCCATGCGCCAGAATTTACCGTCATCGTTCGCACCCAAGAGGCGCAGGCCGTGGCAAAGGGCAAATCACGCCGAATGGCGGAGCAATTGGCGGCGGCTGATTGTTTGAAACAAATGACGTCGAAAGGTCAGAATTAATGCAAAAATGTGGTTTCGTTGCGGTCGTTGGCCCGCCAAATGCGGGTAAGTCAACACTGTCCAATGCTTTGGTCGGGCAGAAAGTGGCGATTGTGACGCAAAAGGCGCAAACCACCCGCATGCGGTTGCGCGCCGTTGTTATGCACAATGAGGCGCAGATTATTCTGGTTGATACGCCGGGTATTTTTGAGCCCAAACAGCGCCTTGATCGGGCCATGGTCAATGAGGCTTGGCTCGGCATTGATGATGCCGATGAAGTGCTTTTGGTGCTCGATGCGGCGCATGCCAAATCACCTGAGACCGATATTGCCCTGGAGCGTCTTTCAACCTCGAAAAAGCCCGTGTCTTTAGTGCTCAATAAAATCGACACCGTGGCCCGCGATACGCTGTTGGGACTTGTACAAAAACTCAATGAAATCGTCGCCTTCAAAGATACGTTCCTCATCTCGGCTCTCTCTGGCGATGGTCTGCAGCGCTTGAAAGACACGCTGGGCGCGCGCATGCCAGATGGGCCATGGCTCTATCCCGAAGATCAAGCGGCAGATATTCCGTCGCTTTTGTTGGCTTCGGAAATCACCCGCGAAAAACTTTTTTTGCGGCTGCACCAAGAATTGCCCTATGCGCTGACCGTGGAAACCGAAAAATGGGAGCCGCGCAAAGATGGCAGTGTGCGCATTGAGCAAACAGTGTTTGTCCGCCGCGATGGGCAAAAAGCCATTGTGCTGGGCAAGGGTGGCAAGGCCATTAAAGATATTGGCGCCGAGTCGCGCAAAGAATTGGAAGAAATTTTCGACTGTCGCGTGCATTTATTTCTATTCGTGAAAGTGCGCAAAAATTGGCAAGAAGACCCCGAACGCTATCGTGTTTTGGGCTTGGATTATCGAGCTTAACCCATGCAATGGACGGCTGATGCGCTGATAGTTGATTGCCGGTCGCACGGCGAAAGCAGCGCCATTATCGACGTCTTTAGCCGCCAGCATGGCCGTTATATGGGGCTGGTGCGCGGCGGTAACAGCCGTCGCCTGCGGCCGATTTTGCAACCCGGCAATATGGCGCAAGTCACATGGCGGGCCCGCTTGTCGGAACATTTGGGCACAATGACGCTCGATGCAGGCCGCGCCTATGCCGCCGAAGCTCTCTCAGACCCGCTTTTACTATCCGGTGTCAGTTCCATGTGCGCCATGTTGCAAGTCACCTCAGAACGCCAAGCCTATCCGCGGCTTTACGACACTGTCATGGTGTTGTTGGAAGAATTAGGTGAGGCCGAAGTATGGTTGCCGCTTTTGGTGCGCTTTGAAATGGCGCTGCTCGAGGAGGTTGGCTTTGGCCTCGATCTGTCGTGCTGTGCGGCCACTGGCGCCACCACTGAATTGACCCATGTATCGCCGCGCAGTGGGCGCGCCGTCAGTTTGACAGCGGCGCAACCCTATTTGGATCAATTATTCGATTTGCCGAATTTTTTGCTCAATGCGCAAGCCGCGGCGCCGCTTGATGAGATCATTGCCGGCTTCACTTTAACCGGTCATTTCCTTGAACGGCGGGTCTATTTGCCCAATCAACTGGTGTTGCCACCGGCGCGGCAAAGATTAATGGATAATATTCGCCGTCTGCTGAAGAACTAGCTTGAAGACGTCGAACAGAATCTTGCTATAAAGCGCAGATGAGTGACACAAAGCAAATGGATCCGCCGCAGGGCGAGCAGGTAAGTCTCAAGCAAGCGCTTGAAACGCGTTATCTCGCCTATGCGCTATCGACCATTACCAATCGGGCTTTGCCGGATGTGCGTGATGGTTTGAAGCCGGTTCACCGGCGTTTGTTATTTGCCATGCGGCAATTGCGTTTAGATCCGGAAAATGGCTTCAAAAAATCCGCCCGTGTAGTTGGCGATGTGATTGGTCGTTATCACCCGCATGGTGACCAAGCCGTCTATGACGCGCTGGTGCGTTTGGCGCAAGACTTCGCCGTGCGCTATCCGCTGGTTGACGGGCAAGGTAATTTTGGCAATGTCGATGGCGATAATGCCGCCGCCATGCGTTATACCGAAGCCCGCATGACTGAAATCGCCAGCCTTTTGCTGCGCGATTTAGACAGCGACACGGTCGACTTTCGTGCCACTTATGACGGCGAAGACGAAGAGCCGATTGTTCTGCCCGCCGCCTTTCCAAATCTCTTGGCCAATGGCTCATCGGGCATTGCCGTGGGCATGGCGACCAGTATTCCGTCGCATAATGTCGATGAATTATGCACCGCCGCACTGCACTTAATCAAAGCCCCGAATGCGCGCATTGAAACTTTGATGGAACATGTCATTGGGCCAGATTTCCCAACCGGCGGTATTTGCATTGAGAGCCCTGAAGTGCTGCGTGAAGCCTATGCCACCGGGCGCGGCAGCATGCGCGTGCGGGCCCGTTATGAAGTTGAAGAATTACCGCGTGGCGCTTGGCAAATTGTCATCACTGAGATTCCTTATCAAATTCAAAAGTCACGGCTGATTGAAAAAATTGCTGAGCTGATGCAAAACCGCGCCTTGCCAATGTTGGAAGACATTCGCGACGAAAGCGCCGAAGATATCCGCGTGGTGATTGAGCCAAAGAGCAAAAACCTGTCGCCGGAGCAGGTGATGGCGGTGTTGTTCAAACAGACCGATTTGGAATCGCGTTTCTCGCTGAACATGAATGTGTTGGACAATCAGGGCGTGCCACGGGTCATGGGCTTGCGCGAAATTTTGCTGCAATGGCTCGACCACCGCAATGTCGTGCTGGTGCGCAAAAGCAAGTTCCGCCTCGAAAAAATTATTGCCCGCCTCGAAGTGCTCGACGGCTATTTGATTGCCTATCTCAATCTCGATGAGGTCATCCGCATTATCCGCGAAGAAGACGATGCGCGCGCCTCTCTCATGGCCGCCTTCAAGCTGTCACAGGTTCAGGCGGAAGCGATTTTGAATATGCGTTTGCGAGCCTTGCGCAAGCTTGAAGAACAAACCATTCGCGGCGAGCACAAAGAGCTATCGGCTGAAATGGCCGATTTGAAAGATTTGCTGGCTTCCGAAAGCCGCCAAAGCGAAATTATCGCCAATGATATTCGTGAGGTCAGAAAACAATTTGGCCCGAAAACCGCCTTGGGTCGTCGCCGCACCGAATTTATCATTGCCGCTGATGACGAAGACATTGCCCTGGAAATGCTGGTCGAAAAAGAACCAGTGACCATTATATGTTCGCAAAAAGGCTGGATTCGCGCCATGAAAGGCCATGTCGAAGATGGCAGCAAGCTGACCTATAAAGACGGTGACGCGGCTAATTTCGTGTTGCACGCCATGACCACTGACAAATTAGTGCTCTTTGCCTCCAATGGCCGCGCTTATGCCCTCGATGCCAGTAAATTACCCGGCGGGCGTGGTAATGGCGATCCGGTGCGCTTGATGATTGATTTGGCGCCAGCCGAGGAAATTCTCGAAATCATGGTGCATGACCCAGAGCGCAAATTGCTGGTCGCTTCGCGCATTGGCAATGGCTTTATTGTGGCTGAAACCGAGCTCATCAGCACCCGCAAGGCCGGCAAGCAAATTTTGAATGTCAAAGCTCCCGATGAAGCCGCCATTTGCGTGCCGGCGATTGGCGATCGTGTGGCGGTGCTCGGGGAAAACAAAAAACTTTTGTGCTTTGCCTTGGCCGATGTGCCGGAAATGCCGCGTGGCAAGGGCGTGCGTTTGCAGCGTCATGGCGACGGTCATTTGGCCGATGCACGCTGCTATGTCGAAGCCGAGGGGCTGAAAATAACCGATCGCGCCGGTCGCGAACGTGTGTTTGATGATTTGAGCGAATGGGCCGGACACCGCGCACAAGCTGGCCGCATACGGCCCAAGGGTTTCCCGACCGATGGTCTGCTCGGCCCGGCCTTCAAAAACCGGCTGTAGATTATTGACTATCGACTAAATTAAACGTCGCTTCACCGCTATAATTCCAAAACTTCACCATCAGCCGATACTGGCCGATTTGATAGCGCTCAGCATCTAGAGGAATTTGCCGAATTTCTTCGATATTTTCCTGCGGATTGATGAAGGTTGATTTTACAACTTGTGCGCAGACGTCTTTCACACCACCGGCCTGCACAAATTCACCGGCGCTGGTGGTCACTACAAAACGAAACACTTTGCACGGATCGGCTACTTGCAGGGTCATTTCTGAGGCTGTGCGATTGCGCAGGCGCAACACCACTGGCAGCGGTATTGTCTCATATCCAGCCTGCAAACTATGTTCAACCGGCACGCCAATTTCCAAGCCAATCTCGCCATCTGGCACGCCCGGCAGTGGACGGTTGATATAAGCGATAACGCTGATCACCAAAATAATCAGAAACGTCGTCGCCAGCATATTAATATTGGGTATTTTCATTTTGCTACTCTCCAAAAATAACCTCTGGCAGCCAGGTTGCCAGTTGCGGGAAAACGGCCAGCAGAGCCAGCATTGAAATTTGTATCAAGACAAATGGAATGGCGCCGCGATAAATCTGCCCCGTTGTCACCGACGGCGGCGCCACGCCGCGTAAATAGAACAAGGCAAAACCAAATGGCGGGGTCAAGAAACTGGTTTGCAGATTAATCGCCATCATCACGCCCAGCCACACGGGATCAATATCCATAGCCAGCAATATCGGCCCAACAATCGGCACCACGACAAAAATAATCTCGATGAAATCGAGGAAAAAGCCGAGGGCAAACATAATCAGCATGACCAGGGCAATCGCCGTCCATTTGCCACCAGGTAAATCTTCAAGCAGGGCTTTGATGGTCTCATCACCGCCGAGGCCGCGAAACACCAGCGAAAACAGCGCCGCGCCAATCAGAATAACAAACACCATTGAGGTGGTGTGCATGGTGCTTTGCATGACCGATTTCAGCACCGCGCTTTGATGCGCCGCCCATAAGCTGCGGGCCAAAGAAAATGCAATCACCGCGCACAGCAATAAAGCCGTGCCCATGGCCATGGCGCTGAACAGGCCAATGTCGTCACGCTCAAGGCGCAGGTCAAACGTGCTGGTCAATGCGACTAGCGCAAATAGGCCGAAGACGCCGCTGCGCACCCATAGATTGCCGCCCAGCAAGCGATCGCCAGCCAGCAAAATTGTGCCAATAGCGCCCACGGCAGCCGCCTCAGTCGGCGTTGCAATACCGCCCAAAATCGAACCAAGGACAGAGATAATCAAGAAAATCGGCGGCAGCAGAGCCGATAAAATAGCGCTCAAAGCGACCGCTTCTTCAGCCTTGGCTGGCGGGGCCTTATGTGGTTGCACAATGGCAATGACCAATTGATAAATAATATAAGCGCTGACTAGCACCAGACCGGGAATTAACGAACCGGCGAATAATTCGCCCACTGACACGGTTTCCGGCGAGAAAATGCCTTGCTCCAATTGCGCTTTTTGATAGGCATTGGCAATCACATCGCCGAGCAACACCAGCACAATCGAGGGCGGAATAATTTGTCCCAGCGTGCCCGCGGCGGCAATTGAGCCAGACGCCAAGGCTGGGTCATAGCCGCGCTTGAGCATGGTCGGTAGCGACAACAGCCCCATGGTTACCACAGTGGCCCCAACAATGCCGGTAGAGGCGGCCAAAAGCGCCCCGACAATGGCCACGGAAACGCCCAAGCCCCCCCGCAAACTGCCAAATAAGCGGGCCATATTCTCCAGCAAATCTTCAGCAATGCGGGCCCGCTCTAGCATTGTTCCCATGAACACAAATAGCGGCACCGCCATCAATACTTCATTGGTCATCGTGCCAAAAATTCGCTGCGGCAGGGCATAGAAAAAGCCAATATCAAACACCCCGGCGGCTTGCCCAATAAAGCCAAATAACAAAGCCGTGCCAGCCAAAGTAAAGGCCACCGGAAAGCCGCTCATCAGCAATAAGCAAGCGCTGGCAAACATCAACAGATCAAGGGCTTCACTCATTGGCTGGCCTCACCACCATGGCGCAATGTCAGGCCATTTTTAATCATGCCAGAAATCGCCTGCAGGCCCATTTGGACGGCAAACACTAAAATCACGGTTTTCAGCAAAAAGACGCCGTGAATGCCGCTGGTTTCGCGCGAGCCCTCAAGCACTGACCAAGAAATCGCCACATAATTAAACGATACGCTGAACAGAAGAATACATACGGGCATAATCAGCAGGGCGCAGCCGAGAAAATCGACGAGAGCTTTGCGCCATGGGCTGGCCCGCGAATAAAAAATATCAACCCGCACATGTTCATCATGCAATAGCGTGTCAGCCGCCGCCATCATGAACAAAACCCCATGCATATAGACCACAGCTTCTTGCATTAAAATTGAGCCAATGCCGAAAACATAGCGCAGCACCACACTGGTAAATTGCACCAGAACCATGGCCAAACTCAGCCAGGCGGCAGCGCGGCCAATCTGCCGATTGGTCAGGTCAATAGCGCCTGCAAGAGAACTCAAAAATCCGGTGATCAAAATACCCTCTAAAGCTCGCGGCGAGCTTTTGTGTAGGGCTCTTCACTGCGCGCGCCCCATTGCATTGAATTGGCCAAAGAGGCGCGATAGCTGTCATAAACCCGTTTGGTGAACGGGTCTTTGGCGGCCGCCTCCTCAAGCACTTGCTGCGAGGTTTGCTTCAATGCGGCCATAATTTCCGGCGAGAAACTGCGCACTTCGACATTGTGTTTTTTGACCAAGGTTTCCAGAGCGGCAGCATTTTTATAATTATATTCGCTCAAAGTGGCGTTATTCTCAGCTTCGCAAGCGGTGCGCAAAACCTCTTGCTGGGCCGCTGTCAGCGAGGCCCAAACATCAAGATTTATGCCGGTTGCCAACATGGCGCCGGGTTCTTGAAAGCCCGGGCAATAATAATATTTCGCCACTTGATGAAAGCCAAAAGCCATATCATTCCAAGGCCCAACCCATTCGCTGGCGTCAATGGCGCCGCTTTTCATGCTCGGAAAAATTTCACCGCCGGGCATGGAAACCGCGGCTGCCCCGAGCCGCCGCATCACTTCGCCACCCAGCCCCGGCATACGAATTTTCAGCCCCTTAAAATCATCCAGAGAGTTTATCTCATTGCGGAACCAGCCGCCCATTTGCACGCCCGTATTGGCTGATTGGAAAGCGCGAATATTGAACTTGGCGGATAATTCATCCCAAAGCTCTTGCCCGCCGCCGAAGTTAATCCATGCATTAATCTCTGCCGCCGTCATACCAAACGGCACGGCGCAGAAAAAATTATAGGCCGGCGATTTGCCCTGCCAATAATATTCCGCACCATTATATAAATCAGCCGTGCCCGTCGACACCGCATCAAACGCGTCAAAGGCACCGACCAATTCACCGGCAGCGTATATTTTAATGTCCAGCTGACCATCAGTCATGGCGTGTACACGCTTGGCGATATTTTCAGGGGCGGTGCCGAGGCCAGGGAAGTTTTTCGGCCAAGTGGTGACCATTTTCAGGCGCCGTTTGCCCTGCGCATAAGATGGCGCTGCGACAGCTGCCGTTGCTGTGCCGGTAACCAATCCGCCCAATAGCTGGCGACGACCTATTTTTTTAGACATCAAAGCCTCCCATAGCCTGTCTTGTATTGACTTCAGTTGTAGAGCGTCCAGCCATCTTTGCCAAGGCATTGCAGGGGGCGAAAACGCTTTTTATAGGCCATTTTCTGGCAATCTTCGATAAGATATCCAAGATAGACAAAGGGCTGCCCGGCGTGTTGCGCCCGCTGAATCTGGTCGAGAATAAGAAAACTACCAAGGCTGCGCGATTTCTCCAGCGGGTCGAAAAACGAATAGACCATCGACAGCCCATCCGGCATGGTGTCGCAAATCAGACAGGCAATCAGCCGCCCATCGGCCAGGCGATATTCAACCAAATGCGTGTCGACGGTGGTTTCCTCAACCATTTCAATATAGTGCAGGCTGGTCATATCAGCCATGCCACCGTCTTCATGGCGCGCGTCAATATAGCTGCGCAAAAGCTCATATTGCTCGCGCGAGGCGCTGGCTGGCGTCACCGTGCGTGTCACATCCTCATTGCGCCGCAAGACTCGCCGAAAATTAGCCGTTGGGGTAAACCGGTCGGCCATCACCCGCGATGATTGGCAGGCCTGACAAAAGTCACAGGCTGGACGATAGGCAATGTTTTGGCTACGCCGAAAACCGGCCCGCGACAGCGAATAATTCAGCGCTTCGGCATTGTCGCCAGCCAAATGGGTAAATAATTTGCGTTCCTTTTGCCCCTCAATATAGGGGCAGGGCGCCGCTTCCGTAATGAAAAAGGCGGGTCTGATTTTGTCGTCAAACTGGTTCATGGCTCTTAAGTCCCTTACAGCCCAAAATACCAAGGCGCAAAGAAAGAGTAAGTCAGCCATAACAAAATAATCAAGGGGATACCGGCGCGCATAAAGTCAGTGAATTTGAAATTACCCGGCGCCATCACCAGCAAATTAGTCTGATAGGCAATCGGCGTGGCAAAACTGCAATTGGCGGCGAAGATGACGGCGAAAATAAACGCCATAGGATCAACCTCAAGCGAGGCTGCGAGGCTCACCGCCAGCGGGGTAAACAGCACCGCCGTTGCATTATTTGACAACACATTGGTGACAATGGCGCAAAGTAAGAAAAACGCTGAAAGTATAATCGCCGCTGGGGCGCCAGCAAAGAGCGCCAAAAACCCGTCTGAAATATAGCCGGCGCCGCCGGTCGCTGATAACGCATTGGCCATGGCGAGGGCGGCGGCAATCACCAGAAAAATCCGCAAATCAAAGCCGCGACTGGCTTGGCGCACATTCAAAACCCCGCTCAACACCATTGCCGTGGCGCCGGTCAGGGCGGCGACGACAATCGGCACTAATCCAGAGGCGGCGGCAATGACAGTGGCGGCAAAAATCATCCGCGCTGCATTGGCTTTTTCAAAACGCGGCAATTCGCGGGCTGACCATTGCATCAGCAAAGTGTCGCGATTGCCGCGCAGCGCATCAATATTTGAAGCATGGCCAATGACCAGCAGTACATCGCCAGCTTCGAGCCGCACATTGGCCATTTCGTGGCGCAGCATAGAGCGGCGTCGCTGCACACCAATGATGAAACAATCTGTCGTATGGGTGAAGCCGGTTTGATAAACCGCCCGCGTCGCCATCCGCGAGCCCGGCGCCACGACGATTTCCGCCAACATCAAATCCTCGGCCTCGCTTTCAGCAGGGCGTGGCACAAGCGGCATGAGTTGATTGCGCAGCGGATGGTCTTTTTGCGCCAGCGCATCGGATATTTCGCGGCGCGTGGCGGCGACAAATAAGCGGTCACCGGCGGCCAATGTGTAATCATCAAACGGCGGCAGCATGGTCTCGTTTTTGGTGACAATCATTTGCACCGTCATGCCGGTTATTTCCGGAAAAAACCCCGCCCGAGACTGCCGCCCGACCAATTGATCGCCGCCGCGCAGGCGCAATTCGATAATATATTGCCGGCCATTGTCAGAAGTGTCCTCGGCCTCGGCCTCGGCGCGCGCCCCCAATAATCGCGGCATGATGAAAAACACATAAAGCCCGCCAACCGTCATCAGCACAAGGCCGGGCAGGGTTTGCTCAAAAAACCCAATTTTGGCACTGCCAATACGAAACGCCGTATCGGCCACCAGCAAATTGGTTGACGAGCCAATCAGCGTCAGCATGCCGCCCAAAATCGTAATGAAACTCAGCCCCATCATATAGGGGCTGCTGGCCATTTGCGCGCGATTGGCAATCGCCACTAAAATCGGAATGGTCATCAGAACAACTGGCGTATTGTTCAAAAAGGCGCTCGACACCATGGCCGCCAGAAGCACGACAATCATCGCAATTTGCGGCGACCGCAAGGCGCGTCGCGAGGCTTGGTCAATAAGCTTTTCCAGTGCCCCTGATTGAAACAGCCCCTGCGCCATAATCAGCAAGGCAACAATGGTAATCAGCGCCGGATTGGAGAAACCGGAAAGCAGCTCCAGCGGCGTAATAATCGCCGCGCCTTGGTCATTCAGCGATGGGTCGATGGAAAACACCAGCAAGAGCGCAATAATGATGACTAGCGAGGTGACTTCCATGGGCAATCGCTCGCTGACATAGAGTGCCATCGCGACGATAATGACCAAAAAGGTAAACCACATATGAAATTCGCCAAACATCGCAATCACTATACATATATCTCCAGCCAGCCACTAGATTAAACACTGGCTTTCGGGCATAAGGAAGTGAATTGAAAGGGAAAACCAATGCAGCAGGAACTTCGCAAGGCTTTTGGCAATTTTGGAACCGGCGTCGCCATTATCGCCGTGCGCGGCGAAGACCAGCAAGCCTATGGGCTGACGATTAATAGTTTCGCCTCGGTTTCCTTACAGCCAGCACTCCTGTCTTGGTGTTTGGCCAATGAATCCGACATGATGGCGCGCTTGGCCGCCTGTGAAAAGTTCAGCGTCAATATTCTCGCTGCCGACCAGCAATATTTATCCAATCGTTTGGCCAAGCCGGGCGACCATAAAATTACTGCTGATGAATATACGATCGGTGCGCATGGCGGGGTTCTGCTAAACGGCGCCTTGGCCAATTTTGAGTGTCGCGTGCATGAAAAAATCAGTGCGGGCGACCATGTTCTTTTCATCGGTGCCGTTGATGCGGCGCATTATTGCAGCCAGCAACGCCAGCCATTGATTTATTTTCGTGGCGCTTATTCCAACTTGCAAGTTGCCGGAGACGCCTAATGAGCCACATCGCCTTCATTGGTCTGGGGGTTATGGGTTATCCAATGGCCGGTCATTTGGCGGCGGCAGGCCACCAGCTCTCAGTGTTCAATAGAACCGCACAAAAGGCAGAGAATTGGGTTGATCAGCACGGCGGCCAAGCCTGCGCCACCCCGCGCCAAGCAGCCGAGGGGGCCAGTCTGGTTTTCACCTGTGTTGGCAATGATGATGATTTACGGGCGGTTATTCTGGGCCCCGATGGGGCATTGGCGGGCATGTCGGCGGGGGCGATTTTAATCGACCACACAACAACCTCAGCCGAAGTGGCGCGCGAAATTGCCGCCCTGTGCCAAGAAGCCGGTGTCGATATGCTTGATGCGCCGGTGTCTGGCGGTGAAGCGGGTGCCATTAATGGGGCGTTAACAATCATGGCTGGCGGTGACGCGCAGGTTTTTGAAACCGCCCAACCAGCGATGATGCATTTTGCGCGTGCGGCGCGGCTCATGGGGCCAATTGGTTCGGGTCAGTTAACCAAAATGGTTAATCAAATTTGCATTGGCGGCCTGCTGCAAGGCCTGTCGGAAGCCTTGGCCTTTGCCGAGAATGCTGGCCTCGACGGGCGCGCTGTTATTGATGTGATTTCCAAAGGGGCGGCGCAAAGCTGGCAAATGGAAAACCGTTTTGAAACCATGATTGACGGGCAATTTGATTTTGGCTTTGCGGTTGATTGGATGGTCAAAGATTTAGGCATTTGCCTCGATGAAGCGGCCCGCAATGGCTCGCATTTGCCGGTCACAGAAATTGTCAAAGCCTATTATGGCGAGGTGCAAAACATGGGCGGTGGGCGCTGGGACACTTCAAGCCTGATTGCCCGCCTGCGCCAGCTCGATAAAGCCTAAAGCTGGTTTAACAATGTCGCCGCTTCAATAGCGAAATAGCTCAACACGCCATCGGCACCGGCGCGTTTGAAACTGGCGAGGCTTTCCAAAATTGTTTTGTCACGGGCCAACCAATCGCGTTCCATGGCGCCGGCCAACATGGCGTATTCGCCCGACACTTGATAAGCAAATGTCGGCACGCCAAATTGCTCTTTGCAACGTCGCACAATATCAAGATAAGGCATGCCCGGCTTGACCATCACCATATCGGCGCCTTCGCCAATATCCAGGGCAATTTCTTGCAGCGCTTCATCGCTATTTGACGGGTCCATTTGATAGGTTTTCTTATCCCCGCGCAGACGATCGCCAGAACCCACCGCTTCACGGAACGGGCCATAAAAGGCAGAGGCATATTTCGCGCTATAGGCCATAATCAGCGTATTGCTATGCCGCTCAGCTTCCAGCGCCGCCCGAATGGCACCAATGCGGCCATCCATCATATCTGACGGGGCAATAATATCGCAACCGGCCCGCACTTGATTGAGCGATTGTTTGACCAGGGCCTCAATCGTCGCATCATTGACAATCTCATCGCCCTCCATCAGTCCGTCATGGCCATGTGCCGTATAGGGGTCGAGGGCAACGTCGCACATAATGCCAATATCGGGCACCGCATCCTTAATCGCGCGGGTGGCGCGGCACACCAGATTATCGGCGTTAAAGGCCTCACTGCCTAAATCATCGCGGGCGCTATCGGGCGTGTTAGGAAATAGCGCAATCGCTGGAATGCCCAGCTCAGCCGCGTGTTTGGCGGCCTGCACGCATAAATCAATAGTGATGCGTTCAACCCCCGGCATTGAGCTAATCGCTTGGCGCTGATTTTCGCCCTCAATGACAAAAACCGGCCAGATTAAATCATTTGGCGTCAGCCGCGTTTCGGCCACCATGCGGCGCGACCAATCGGCTTGCCGCAGGCGGCGCAATCGGGTTGCAGGATATTGGCGGTCAATCATCATCTGTCCTCTTATCAGCTGTCTACATAGCGCGCCCAGCCGCATGGTGCAATATTTCCTGCGCAGCTGGCGTCGCAGGCCGCTTTACGACATTTGTCTTACGTCGCCGCCATGGTATAAGCAACGTCAAGCGAGTCTGGGGAGAGATTTATGTTGAGCGACGAGCAAATTGCCATTCAAGACATGGCCCGCAATTTTGCAATGGACAAAATGGCACCACATGCGGCGCTGTGGGATGAGGAGAAAATATTTCCCGTCGACACATTGCGCGAAATGGCTGGCTTAGGCTTTGCCGGCATTTATTTACAAGATGAGTTTGGCGGCTCCGGTCTGTCGCGGTTTGACGCGGCGGTGATTTTTGAAGCCTTGTCCATGGGCTGCACATCGACCGCAGCTTTTATGACCATACACAATATGGCCAGCTGGGTGATTGACGGTTTTGGCTCGCCAGCCCAGCGCGAAAAATATTTGCCGCGCCTGACCTCCATGCAGCTCATTGCCAGCTATTGTCTCACTGAGCCAGGTTCAGGCTCAGACGCCTCCGCCATGCGCTCGCGGGCGGTGCGCGATGGCGACCATTATATATTGAACGGCACCAAAGCCTTTATCTCAGGGGCTGGCACATCAGATATTTATGTCGCCATGGTAGGCACTGGCAAAGATGGCTCTGACGGTATTTCCTGTTTCATCATTGAAAAAGATACGCCGGGTTTGAGCTTTGGCGCCAATGAGAAGAAAATGGGCTGGAATAGTCAGCCGACAGCGCAGGTTATTTTTGAAGACTGCCGGGTGCCGGTCGAGAACCGCATTGGTGAAGAGGGCGAGGGGTTCAAATTCGCCATGATGGGTTTGGATGGCGGGCGCCTGAATATTGCCGCTTGCTCCTTGGGCACGGCGCAACGCGCCTTTGACAAAGCGCTGGCCTATGCCAAAGAGCGCGAGCAATTTGGTCAATCGATTGCCGGCTTTCAAGCCATGCAGTTCAAATTGGCGGATATGGCAACTGAGTTAGAAGCGGCGCGGCTGATGCTGTATCACGCGGCTCAATCCTTAGATGCCAATGATCCGCAGAAAACCCAAAAATCGGCCATGGCCAAACGTTTCGTCACCGACACATGTTTCAACATTGCCAATGAAGCGCTGCAAATTCATGGCGGCTATGGTTATCTGAAAGATTATGAAGTTGAACGCATGGTGCGTGATTTGCGGGTTCACCAAATTCTCGAAGGCACCAATGAAATCATGCGGGTGATCATCTCACGCGGCTTGTTGCGCGCATGAGTGGCGAAATTTTGTTCCAAAAAACCGGCGTCAGTGGGGTCATCACCCTCAACCGGCCCGACGCCCTCAATGCTTTGACGCTGAATATGGTGCGGCTGATGGCGCCGCAATTACAGGCGTGGATTGACGATGCCAGCGTTGAAAACATCATTATTGAAGGGGCTGGGGCAAAGGGCTTTTGTGCCGGCGGCGACATTCGCGCCCTGCATGATTGGGGACGCGCTGGCGCAGCTGAAGCGACCGGATTTTATCGTGAGGAATATGTTCTCAATCGGATGATAAAAACCTGTCCCAAACCCTATATTGCGCTGATTGATGGCATCACCATGGGCGGCGGCGTCGGCCTGTCAGTGCATGGCCGCTATCGAGTGGCCAGCGAAGCGACGGTTTTTGCCATGCCCGAGACCGGCATTGGTTTGTTGCCGGATGTTGGCGGCACTTATTTTCTGCCGCGATTGCCCGGCGAAATTGGCGCCTATATGGCGCTCACCGGCGCCAGATTAAAAGCCGCCGATGCGCTTTACGCTGGCATTGCCACCCATTATACACCGGCTGACGCGTTAGATGGGCTGAAACAAGCGCTGGCAGCGGGCGGCGATGTTGAGACGGTTTTGGCGCAATTTCACACCACCCCAGACGGTGGCACGCTGGCCGCTTTACAATCTGATATCGACCGGCTGTTTTGTGCCGATCAAGTCACTGACGTGTTAGCCGCTTTGCAGGCCGATGGCAGCGATTGGGCGCTGAAACAACACGCTTTGATTGAAACCAAATCGCCGACCAGTGCGGCGGTGGCATTGCGGCAAATGCGCGATGGTGCGCAAACTGATTTCGACAATTGCATGAAAATTGAATTGCGCGCTGTCACAAGGCTGATGCATTTAGACGATTTTTACGAGGGCGTGCGGGCCATTATTATCGAAAAAGACAATCAGCCCAAATGGTCACCAGCCCGCCACCAAGATGTCACGGCGGCGCAGATTGAGGCGATTTTTGCTTCATTGGGCGCTGACGAATTAACCTTTTAACAAGACGGAGAAGCACATGTCATCTATCGGATTTATCGGCCTTGGCAATATGGGCCTGCCCATGGCAAAAAACCTCGTGGCCGCCGGTCATCATGTTACTGGCTTTGACCTGTCGCAAGCCGCCCTCACGGAATTAGCTGCAGCCGGTGGCCATGTGGCGCAAACCGCTGGCCAAGCGGTTGCCGCCGCTGAAGTGGTGGTGTCAATGTTGCCCGCGGGCCGCCATGTTGAAACCGTTTACAGCGGCGATGATGGCGTTTTGGCCACCGCACCGGCAGGGGCCTTGCTGATTGATAGTTCGACGATTGACGTTGATACGGCGCGCCGTGTGGCGGCGGCGGCGCAAGCGGCCGCATTTGATATGGTCGATGCGCCCGTATCAGGGGGTGTCGGCGGCGCCGCGGCCGGTAGTTTAACCTTCATGGTCGGCGGCAGCGCCGAAGCGTTCGCCAAGGCCAAACCAATTCTTGAAATTATGGGCAAAAATATTTTTCACGCGGGCGGCAATGGTAATGGGCAGGTGGCGAAAATTTGCAATAATATGCTGCTCGGTATTTCCATGATTGGCACTTGCGAGGCCTTCATGCTGGGCGAAAAATTGGGGCTTGATGCGCAAACCCTATTTGATATTTCAGCCACCGCTTCCGGCCAATGTTGGTCGATGACCAGCTATTGCCCAGCTCCCGGCCCAGTGCCGACGGCGCCGTCAAACAATGAATATAAGGCCGGTTTTGCAGCCGCTATGATGCTGAAGGATTTGCAGCTGGCGCAGGAAGCCTCTGGCTCGGCTGATTGCCAAACCCCAATGGGTTTGCGGGCCACTGAGCTTTATCAGCAAATGGCCGAAAAAGGCCAAGAGGACCTCGACTTTTCGGGCATTATTCAAATGCTGAAAGGGGCCTTTTAAGCGGCTATTTTTTATTGCCGAAAATCCGTGGCACAAAGCGATTTGTCCGCGCCATATAGTCAGCATAGCCAGGTTTTTTGATCAATCGGCGTTCCAGCATTTTGGCACCAGATACATTCATCAAAAGATAGCTCATGATAATCGGTGCAAAAATCGTCCAAATGGCTTCCGGTGTTGCCGCCACAACGGCAATATAAATCCCCCACCAAAACATCGCATCGGCGAAATAATTCGGGTGGCGGGTGCGCGCCCACCAACCGCTGTCAAGCAGTTCGCCGGGCTGCGCATTGGCGCGAAATTGGGTCAATTGCCGATCTGACAAGGTTTCCATAATCAGTCCGGCCAGGGCAATAATCAAGCCAATCACCGTCACCCCGGGCAGGGCGACAATGCCGCCAAAATACGCCGCCGCCATATAAGGCATGGCGACCAGCCACATTAAAACCCCCTGCAAGATGAAAACGGTAAATAGGCTGCGCCACCAAAATTTTGCCCCGTGATAAGCGCGCATTTTTTGGTAGCGATAATCTTCCTCACCTTCGCGGCGCCAGCGCGTGCCCAAATGAACAAACAGGCGCACGCCCCATAAAATCACCAGCCATAAGGTGGCGGCGGTCAGTGGCGCGAGGTTTTCAGTGACCAGCAAACAAATGGCGGCAATCACCGCAAAGCCGAGGCCCCAAAACATATCAACAATGCTCGCATCTTTAATGCGAACGCTCACAAGCCACACCAAGGCCAGCATCAACGCGGCACCAGCGGCTCCGGCCCGAAAGGGGCTGTCAGAAACAAGATCAATTAATGTCATAGTGCAAATCAATCTATATTGATTTAGCCTATAGGCAATAGAATTTAGCGTTTGGATTTGCGTTTTGATAGATAATGTGCACCCGTTCCTTCGCCATGACGGCGTCTTGGCCTTTGCCCATCGTGGTGGCAATCGCGCTGCACCGGAAAACACCATGGCCGCTTTTGCCCATGCGGTGGGGCTGGGTTATCGCTATTTAGAGACCGATGTCCACGCCAGCGCAGATGGTGTCGTTTTCGCCTTTCATGATGATGATCTTAAACGAATGACCGGCGAGGATGTCGCAATAAGCGCTTTGAGCGCCGCTGAGGTGGCCGCTATTCGGTTGCCAGGCGGGCATGAGATTCCAAAAATGGCCGATCTATTTGAGGCTTTTCCTGAGGCACGGTTTAATATTGATGCCAAAGCCTGGCCGGTTGTTGAGCCCTTGGCCGCACTGATTAATCGCACGAAAACTCATGACCGTGTTTGTATTGGGGCATTTAGCGATGCGCGTATTGATGAGCTTTATCGGCGAACGCAAGGGCGCGTGTGTCGCGGTATTGGGCCCAAGCAGGCGACCAAATTTCGCGCTGCGGCGACGCTGCGCCTGCCGCTACGATATGGCGCCGATTGTTTGCAATTTCCCAGCGCTCATAAAGGTATCGCCATGGTCACACCGGCGTTGGTCGCCTATGCCCACCGCCGCTCAATGCACATGCATGTTTGGACGATTAACGACGAATCAACCATGCATGCGCTGCTAGACATGAAGGTCGATGGGCTGATGACTGATGATTGCGCCTTATTGAAATCGGTTTTGCAAAGCCGCCAACTCTGGTAGCGGCTGATTTATGTGAATATTTTACCCTGCGGCGTCTTGGCGCCGGTGTTTTGTTGGTCTCGCCTGCGCTTTATGCTAAACCGGTGGTGGAATCATTGTTTGTGTCAGCCCATGAAAGGACCCGTTCATGTCGGAATCGAAACAGCTTAGCGACGCCGGTCAAAACCGTTTTTTTGAAGACAGCGTCGCCACCCGCGACCCCGCCATTGCCGAGGTTATTGGCCTTGAGATGGGGCGTCAGAAAACCCAAATTGAACTGATCGCCTCAGAAAACATTGTCTCGCGCGCGGTTTTGGAAACCCAAGGGTCTATCCTGACCAATAAATATGCTGAGGGTTATCCCGGCAAGCGCTATTACGGCGGCTGCGAGCATGTTGATGTGGCCGAGCAATTGGCCATTGACCGCGTGTGTAAATTATATGACTGCGCCTATGCCAATGTGCAGCCAAATTCTGGCTCGCAAGCCAATCAGGCGGTGATGCAGGCTTTGATTAAGCCGGGCGATACGATTTTGGGCATGAGCCTTGCCGCTGGCGGTCACTTGACCCATGGCGCCAAGCCAAATCAGTCGGGCAAATGGTTTAATGCCGTGCAATATGGCGTGCGCCAAGAAGATGATTTAATCGATTATGATGAAGTGCAGGCACTGGCCGATGAGCACAAACCACAATTGATTATTGCTGGCGGTTCCGCCTATCCACGGGTCATTGACTTCAAGCGTTTCCGCGAAATCGCTGACCGTGTCGGGGCTTATTTACTGGTAGACATGGCGCATATTTCTGGCCTCGTGGCTGGTGGCGCCCACCCAAGCCCCTTGCCTTGTGCCCATGCGGTGACAACGACCACTCATAAAACTCTGCGCGGTCCGCGTGGCGGGCTGATTTTGTCGAATGATCTCGACCTTGGCAAAAAATTCAATTCAGCGATTTTCCCGGGGATTCAAGGCGGCCCGCTGATGCATGTGATTGCCGCCAAAGCCGTGGCTTTTGGTGAAGCGCTGCAGCCTGATTATAAAACCTATATCCAGCAAGTCGTTGCCAATGCCAAAGCCCTAGCCGAAACGCTCATTGGTCATGGCTTTGATATTGTATCGGGCGGCACAGACAATCACCTTGTGCTGGTTGATTTGCGCCCCAAAGGCGTGACCGGCAATATTGCCGAGGAAGCGCTGGAACGGGCCTTTATCACCTGCAATAAAAATGGCATTCCGTTTGACCCGCAGCCGCCGACCATTACATCTGGCGTGCGTTTGGGCACACCGGCGGGCACCACCCGTGGCTTTGGCGTTGCCGAGTTCCAAAAAGTTGGCGATTTAATCGCGCAAGTGCTTGAAGCGGTCGCGCAAAACAATGGCGCGCCAGCCCCTGAAGCCGAGCAAGCGGTGCGCCAGCAGGTCGAAGACCTGTGCAATCGTTTCCCAATTTACTAGGGGGTTGTGATGCGTTGTCCTTATTGCATGAACGCTGACACGCAAGTCAAGGACAGCCGTCCGACAGAAGAAAACACCGTCATTCGCCGGCGCCGCGTTTGCGCCGATTGCGGTGGCCGTTTCACAACTTTCGAGCGCGTGCAATTGCGCGAATTAACCATAGTTAAAAACACCGGCCGCAAAGTGCCATTTGAGCGTGATAAGCTCATGCGTTCTGTGCAAGTCGCTCTGCGAAAACGCCCCGTTGAGGCCGAGCGAATTGAGCGTATGGTAAGCGGTATCGTGCGGCGCCTGGAAAATCTCGGCGAATCGGAAATTCCAGCCAAAATGGTTGGTGAGCTGGTAATGGAAGGGCTGTACGCATTAGACCAAGTGGCTTATGTGCGGTTTGCCTCGGTGTACCGAAACTTCCGCGAAGCCAAAGATTTTGAGGAATTCCTCGGGGAAATGAGCGGTTCGCCAGACAGCGACGACTAGTTTCCCTGACACGGGAGACACAAGTGCAGGCGAGCGACACAGACTTCATGCAGCAAGCGATTGCCCTCGGGCGACGCGGACTTGGGCGCACCGGACGCAATCCGTCCGTTGGCTGTGTTTTGGTTAACGCCGACCGGCAAGTCATTGCCACTGCTTGGACTCAGCCCGGCGGGCACCCACACGCTGAAACCGAAGCGCTGGCGCAAGCGGGTGCGCAAGCGCGTGGCGCCACCGCCTATGTCACCCTTGAGCCATGCGCCCATTATGGCCAAACCGGCCCCTGTGCGCAGGCTCTGGTTGATGCCGGTGTCAGCAAAGTTTTTTTCGCCAATATTGACCCGGATGCACGGGTAGCCGGACGCGGCGCGGCCATTTTACAGGCCGCCAATGTGCAGATTGAAAGCGGCTTATGCGCTGAACAGGCGAGCCGCTTGCATCACGGGTTTTTCACCCGTATCGGCGCCTCGCGGCCAATGGTGACCTTGAAAATAGCCGCTAGCGCCAATGGTTTTATGCGCACGCCAGACGGCCAGTCGCCCTGGATTACCGGCCCTTTAGCGCGCCAATATGGGCATTTGCTGCGGGCCCAGCATGACGCCATAATCACCGGCTCAGGCACGCTCATGGCTGATAACCCGACGCTTGATTGCCGCTTGCCCGGCATGGCTGATCGCTCACCCGTGCCGGTGGTGATGAGCCGCCGCGACCATTTGCCAGAAGCGTGCAAATTGGCCGCCCGTGAAGATTGCGCGCGGGTGTTGTTTTACACCCAAGCCTCGAGCCAGTCGCATGGCTTTGCCTATGTGCAGCTGGCGGATTTAACCCCGGCCCATGTGCTAGACGATTTAGCCACGCGCGGTTTCAACAGGGTTTTGCTCGAATGCGGGCCGACATTGGCGCGGGCATTTCTAGCCAATAAGCTGGTTGACGCCGTCGCCTATTTTAAGGCGCCGCATGAGGTCGCTATTTCTGGCGAGAGTGATATATCCTCTATGGGGTTGGATTTAGCTGGCGCGTTTGACCAGCATGAGCAATTAATTTTGGGCGACGATATTTATCAGAGCTGGCACCGCCGGCCACTACAGGAGGTCACCGCATAATGTTTACAGGCATAATTACCGACATTGGTCGTATTGCGAAAATCACCAAAGCCGGTGACACGCGATTTGATATTTTGACCAGCTATGACCCCGAGACCATTGCGCTGGGCGCGTCGATTGCTTGTTCTGGCGTCTGTCTGACCGTGGTTGAAAAAGGCACAGGCGCCGATGGCCATTGGTTTGCCATGGAGGCGTCAAAAGAAACGCTTGATGTCACCACCGCCGGTCAATGGCGTGAGGGCAGTTTACTCAATCTTGAGCGGGCCTTGAAAATGGGCGACGAGCTGGGCGGTCATATTGTCTCCGGCCATGTTGACGGCATTGCAAAAATTGTGTCTATCGTCGCTGAGGGTGACAGCCAAAGATATAGTTTTGAGGCGCCAAAAAATTTAATGGGATTCATTGCCCCAAAAGGCTCGGTGACTTTGGACGGCACGTCGCTGACCGTCAATCAAGTATCGGCACAAAATTTCGGCGTTAATTTAATTTCGCATACGCAAGAGGTCACCACTTGGGGGGGCGCGCGCGAAGGCGATTTAGTGAATTTAGAAATCGATGTTCTGGCCCGCTATGTCGCGCGTCTCAAAGAAGTCGAACAACAAGACGAAGGAGACATCAATGTCTGAATTTAGCCAATATCTCTCAACACCAGAAGAAATTCTCGAAGACGCCCGCAATGGTAAAATGATTGTTCTGGTCGACGCCGAGGATCGAGAAAATGAAGGGGATTTGATTATTCCCGCGCAAATGGCGACGCCGGAAGCGATTAACTTTATGGCCAAATTCGGTCGTGGCCTGATTTGCTTAGCGCTGCCGCGCGACCGCGCCGACCAATTGCAGCTTGAGCTCATGTCTCAAAACAATCGCTCGCGGCATCAAACCGCCTTTACCGTTTCCATTGAGGCGCGCGAGGGCATTTCAACCGGCATTTCAGCCCATGACCGCTCGCACACCATCTCAGTGGCCATTGACCCGACCAAAAGCGCGCAAGACATTGTCACCCCGGGCCATGTGTTTCCGCTGGTTGCCCGCGAGGGTGGGGTGCTGATACGTGCCGGTCATACTGAGGCGGCGGTTGATATTGCGCGTTTGGCTGGGCTTTATCCGTCCGGCGTGATTTGTGAAATCATGAATGATGACGGGTCCATGGCACGGTTGCCGGATTTGGTGCAATTTGCCCAAATTCACGGCCTCAAGCTCGGCACGATTGCTGATTTGATTGCCTATCGTCGGCGCAAAGACACGCTGGTCACGCGGATTCACGAAACCGACTTCAAAATCGCCAATGGCGGTGACTTCAAAGCCATTGTCTATCTCAACACTATTGAAAACGAAGAGCATATTGCTTTGGTCAAAGGCGACATTAGTGGCCCTGAACCCGTGCTGACGCGCTTTCATGCTGAAAATATCGTCTCCGATGTTATCGGCAGTGGCATGGCTGGCGCCAATACATTGCAAAAATCACTAGAAATAATCGACGCTGAAGGGCGCGGTGTTTTAGTGCTTATCCGCAACACCTCAACGACGCCGTTTTCTGACCGTCTCAACCCAAGCGATGCGGGGGCTTCTGTGCCTACGCTTTTGCGCGATTATGGCGTCGGTGCACAAATCGTTCTCGATTTGGGGTTACATGATATAGAACTTCTGTCAGACACGCCGCGCACAGTGGTGGCGTTGGATGGTTATGATTTGAAAATCAGCGGTCAGCGCAAAATTTTAGCTTAAGCGGCGAGGGAATGATGACAAAAAATATTCTGATTGTTGAGGCGCGTTTTTACGAAGACATGGCCGATGCCTTGGCCGAAGGCGCGCAAGCTGTCTTGCAACAGGCCGGTTGTCAGGTCGAGCGTATTTCTGTGCCCGGCGTTTTAGAAGTGCCCGTGGCCATTAAATATGCCGCAGATACAGGCAAATATGATGGCTATGTGGCTTTGGGCGTGGTCATTCGCGGCGAAACCACCCATTATGATATCGTCTGTGGCGAAAGTGCGCGTGGCTTAATGGAACTTGGTATTAAAGACAAGCTGGCCATTGGCAATGGTATTCAGACCGTTGAAAATGAGGCGCAAGCATGGGCGCGGTGCCGCATGTCGGAAAAAGACAAGGGCGGTGGCGCAGCAAAAGCCGCACTCGCCTTGCTGGATTTGCGCGACCAGTGGCAAAATAGTTAGGTAAAGTGATGAGCGACGATAATTTTGAGTCCCGCGCGACCTCGCGGCTGTTGGCGGTGCAAGCTTTATATCAAATGGAAATTGCGCAAACGCCATTAGAAGTGATTATCCGCGAGTTTCAAGACCACCGCGTCGAGAACCCGCTCGATGGCACGGAAATGCCGCCAGCGGATATTGCCTATTTTGAATTTATCATCCGCAGTGTGATGGATTATCAGACCAAAATTGACCGCACGATTGACGGTTATCTGGCGACCAATTGGCGCCTATCGCGTCTCGACAGCACTTTGCGGGCGATATTGCGCTGCGGTGTGTGCGAGTTAATGGCCGAGCAAAAAGCTCCGACGGGAGTTGTGGTGTCGCAATATACCGACATTGCCCATGCTTTTTTCGACGGCCCGGAAGGCGGCATGACCAATGCGCTTTTGGACCGGCTTGCCAAAGCTGTCGATGAGGGTAGTGTTTCTATCGGCTTTTGATGAACGGAAGAAGCAATGACCGCGCCCCGCAAAAATAACCGCGAGTTTCATCTGATAGAAAAATTATTCGCGCCACATGCTGATGCCAAAACTGCTGGCCATTTGCGCGATGACGCGGCCAGCTATACGCCAACACCGGGTCATGATTTGGTCATCAGCACTGACATGCTGGTGTCAGGCGTGCATTTTCCAGCCCACGCCGCCGCCGACGTCGTCGCCGCCCGCTTGGTTGGCAGCAATATATCTGATTTGGCCGCCAAATCAGCCAAGCCGGTCGGCTGTTTGCTTAATCTAGCCATTGGCGCGCCATGGGATGAGGCGTTTTTAACCGATTTCGCGGCCCATTTGGGCACGCTTTTGGCGGCTTATGAAATGCCGCTCTGGGGTGGTGACACGGTGCAAAGCCAACAGGCCAGCGTCAGTTTAAGCGTTTATGGTGAACTGCCAAGCGGCACGATGATTACCCGCGCTGGCGCCCAAATTGGCGACGATGTGTATGTTACCGGCGTCATTGGCGATGGGTTTTTGGGCCTGCAACACGCGCTGGCTGGCACCAAGGGGGATAGTCTGGCCGCCTATCATGCGCCGCGCCCGCCGCTCTTATTCGGGCAAAAATTGCGCGGTCTGGCCCATTCATGCCTTGATATATCAGACGGGCTTGCCGCCGATCTCGACCATTTATGCACCGCCTCGCTCAAAGCCATGCGGGTGACGCTGGCTGACATACCGCTATCGCCGGAAGGCCAAGCCTATGCCGACGGCCCCGAAACTTTGGCCGATTTACTATCGGGCGGCGATGATTATCAACTGGCCTTTACCGCTGCACCAGATGACAGCGCTCAATTGGCTGAGCTGGCGGCGGCCAATGATGTGCGACTCAGCAAGATTGGAACCGTGCAACCGCCGGTTGAAGGCGACTATCGGGCCGAATTTGTTGACCGCTTAGGGCAAATCATCACCCTGCACAGGCGCGGATATCAACATTTTTAATTGTTTTGTTGCTTTTTAGCGGCTTTTTCTTGCTTTTCCTTGCGTTAGCGCAGATTTTTTTGCATATTCGCGTCACTTGAGACAGGGGGAGGGCGTGCATGTTGCGCGTCTCTATCCAATTAAAAAAGAGGTATAATTATGAGCAACTTAATGTGGCTTATTATTGCTTCGGGTCTGCTTGCCATTGCATATGGTGTCTGGGCAGTTCGAAGCATTCTGGCAGCCGATGCCGGTAATGAGCGGATGCAAGAAATTGCTGCCGCTATTCAAGAAGGTGCGAGCGCCTATCTTAATCGTCAATATCGCACCATTGCTATGGTCGGTGTTGTCATCGCTATTTTGGTTTATGTCCTATTGGGCGAAAAAGAGACCATTGGCTTTCTCGTAGGCGCAACTTTGTCTGGCTTGGCTGGCTATGTTGGCATGTTGGTTTCAGTACGGGCCAATGTGCGTACCACGCAAGCCGCAAGCAATAGTTTGGCCGCTGGCCTGTCTATGGCCTTCCGCTCAGGTGCCGTTACTGGCATGTTGGTGGCCGGTCTGGCGCTCTTGTCGGTTGCTGTATATTTCTTCGTTCTGACCGTTGGCCTTGGCCTTGAGCCAGACAGCCGCAGTGTGATCGACTCACTCGTATCACTTGGCTTTGGTGCTTCCTTGATTTCAATCTTCGCCCGTCTTGGCGGTGGTATCTTTACAAAAGGTGCTGACGTTGGCGGTGACTTGGTTGGTAAAGTTGAAGCCGGTATCCCAGAAGATGACCCCCGCAACCCAGCTACGATTGCTGACAATGTGGGCGACAATGTCGGCGACTGCGCCGGCATGGCGGCTGACTTGTTCGAAACCTATGCCGTGACCATTGTCGCGACCATGGTTTTGAGCGCCATTTTCTTCACAACAGATGCCATGACCATGATGATTTATCCATTGGCCATTGGCGCCACCTGCATTGTGACCTCAATCATTGGTACTTTCTTTGTCCGCCTCGGCGCCAGCAACTCAATCATGGGCGCGCTGTATAAAGGCTTTATCGCCTCAGCCGTTCTGTCTTTAGTCGCTCTGTATTTCGTCACCGACTATGTCGTCGGCCTCGACAAACAGCTGATCATCGAAGGTAAAGTGTTCTACGGTCAAAGCCTGTTCTATTGCGGCATTGTTGGCCTCGCAATCACGGGTCTGATTATTTGGATCACTGAATATTACACAGGCGTCAGCTATCGTCCGGTGAAATCAGTTGCTGCGGCCTCTGAAACCGGTCACGGCACCAATGTTATTCAAGGTCTGGCTGTTTCTATGGAAGCAACCGCCTTGCCAGCTCTGGTTATCGTTATTGGTATTATCGTCACCTACGGTTTGGCTGGCCTTTACGGCATCGCCATTGCGGTTTCAACAATGTTGGCTTTGGCTGGCATGGTTGTCGCTCTCGATGCCTTCGGCCCCGTTACAGATAATGCCGGTGGCATTGCTGAAATGGCTGATTTGCCGCAAGAAGTGCGTGACACAACAGACGCCTTGGACGCTGTCGGTAACACCACAAAAGCCGTCACCAAAGGCTATGCCATTGGTTCCGCCGGTTTGGGTGCTTTGGTGTTGTTTGCAGCCTATACGCAAGATCTGAAATACTTCACCAATAATGCGGCTGATTATCCGTATTTTGCCGGTGTAACACCTGACTTCTCACTGTCTAACCCATATGTCGTGGTTGGCCTGTTCATGGGTGGCTTGTTGCCATATCTGTTCGGTGCCATGGGCATGATGGCCGTTGGTCGCGCCGGTGGTGCGATTGTCGAAGAAGTGCGTCGTCAGTTCAAAGCCAAGCCTGGCATTATGAAAGGCACTGAAAAGCCTGACTATACAGCCGCGGTTGACTTGCTGACCCGTTCAGCCATTAAAGAAATGATTGTGCCGTCACTGTTGCCGGTTCTGTCACCAATTGCTTTGTATTTCATCATTGAGCAAATTGCTGGCAAGTCAGACGCATTCGCGTCGCTTGGCGCCATGCTCATGGGTGTTATCGTCACCGGCCTGTTCGTTGCTTTGTCAATGACAGCGGGCGGTGGTGCTTGGGATAATGCCAAGAAATACATCGAAGATGGTCATCATGGTGGTAAAGGTTCTGAGGCCCATAAAGCCGCAGTAACTGGCGACACCGTCGGCGATCCGTATAAAGATACGGCGGGTCCTGCGGTCAACCCAATGATTAAAATCACCAATATTGTTGCCCTGTTGATGCTGGCTATTCTGGCTCACTAAGCAAACAATAGACAAAATGAAACCCCGGGTTGGTTATCCAATCCGGGGTTTTTTTTGCTCAAATTTTGATTTTTATAGGCCGCCGTCCACACCGCCATCGCCAAAGCGACCAGCATTGGAGAACAATTGGCCAATGATTGACAGCTCAGCCCCTTGCGACTCCGTGGTGCGCTGTACAATCTCAATAATAATCCCATCATCAAGGCCATAAACCGCCATGTCGCGAATGTTTGACTGGCGGTCGAAATAAATCGCCATTACCTTACGCTCAACCTCTTTGGTGGCGCGATAGCTCTCGCGCACAAAACGGCTGTGAATATAATAAAACGCCTTGCCATTAATTTCTGATGTGGTGCTTGGCGAGCCAAGAATAGCAATGGTTTGGTCAAGATTGGTCTTGCCAATTTCCAGCCGCTCAATCAGTCGGTCGTCAAAAACATAACCGCGTTGGTCAATAATCGGCGCGCAGGCCAATAAAGACCCGCCGATAAGACCCGCCATGAGAAGGTTTCTAACAGTGCTGCTTTGCCGCGCCGGTTTTGCTTGTTCATTCATCGCCATGATTTATAACCCTAGTTATATGAACTACGTGCCTAGCCAATCCTGAATTGGCTTGCAACCAAATTATGCATTAACACGAATATAGGTGATTTATGGGACTGTTTGATTTTCTTTTGCGCAAACGCAAAACGGTAGATGTTTCCGACGCTTATTTGTCGGTTGTGCGTGCCGCGCGGTCCCCCGACCTATATGGCGACGATCGCGCGCCGGATAGTTTTGATGGCCGCTTTGACATGATGAGCGTGCATGTTCACTTGCTTTTGCGGCGCCTACGCCAAGAGGGGGTGGCGCGCGATGATATTGGGCAAGCGGTGTTTGACACATTTTTCGCCGATATGGATCAATCAATGCGTGAGGCAGGGGTTGGCGATTTGGGGGTCGGCAAGAAAATTCGCAAAATGGCGCAAGCCTTTTACGGCCGCGCCGCCGCTTATGACGAGGCCATCGGCAAACAATCGCCAGCCGCTATTAACGAGCAGACGCAAAAAGCTCTGGGCCAGGTTCTGGCTCGCAATCTTTATCCTGAGGCGCCTGAGCTCAGCCCCGGCATTAGGGCTATCGCAAGCTATCTATTGCAGGCTGAAAGCGCATTGGCAGAAAAATCATTGAGTGATATTCTCGCCGGTAATGTGTTTCCAAAACCTTAAGCTCGGACGGCAAACCAATGGACGAAAAATATCTCGATACACCGGCCTTTGGCGCCTGTGAATTCAGCTATTTAGTGCGGGCTGAAGACGTGCCGCCTAAGGGGGCGCATCTTAAATTCGCCGCTGATGCGAGCCATTGTGAAAAATTAGCGGTGCGGCTGAATGTCGATGAAGTCGCTGATTTAGCGGTCGAGGCGCATATGACGCCCTTTGGCAAACGCGGCATGATGGCTATCGGAAAAGTATCGGGGCGTGTGTTACAACAATGTGGCGTGACCTTGCAGCCAGTGTGGACAGACCTTGAGATTGATTTCACAACCGAGTTTCAGCCGCGTGATATTGTCATGCAATATGTCGTGCCAGAAGATGATTTTGAAGCCGAAGTGCCGGAAATTATCGAAGATGGCGCGGTCGATTTGGGTGAAGTTGCGACGCAGATTTTTGCTATGGAAGTGCCGGTATATCCGCGTGCACCGGATGCAGAATTTAATGATGTTATCGACGCAAATGACGTAGAAGAAGAAAAACCGTCGCCATTTGCTGCCCTGCAAGCGCTCAAAATGACCGACGATGGTGCTTGATATCTACAACAAATTAGCTCATCTTGCAGCCTTCGCAGCAAGTTTATAAAAGTGCATTAATATTGGGAGCGTGCGTTTGACCACCACCGTGATATCAATTGACGCCATGGGCGGTGACCATGGGCCTAACGTCACCATTCCCGCCATGGCGCAAGCCTTGGACGCCTATCCCAATGTGTCATTTTTGGTTTATGGCGACGAAGCGGCGATTAATAACCAGCTCTCAAAATTCAAAGCTCTGAAAAAAGTTTCCACCGTCATTGATTGTGAAATGTCGATAGCCATGGATGCCAAGCCAAGTATTGCTTTGCGTCAGGGGCGCAAAATTAGCGGCATGTGGCGGGCGATTGATGCGGTCAAGGCGGGCGAGGCCAAGGCCTGCGTATCAGCCGGTAATACCGGCGCTCTCATGGCCATGGCAAAAATTATTCTGCGCACCTTGCCGGGCATTGAACGGCCAGCCATTGCCGGTGTCTGGCCAACCCTCAAGGGTGAAAGCGTGGTGCTGGATGTTGGCGCCACTATTGGCGGCACGGCGGCGCAATATGCGCAATTTGCGGTCATGGGCGTGGCCTATGCAAAAACGGTTTTTGGTCTGCAAAACCCAACTATCGCCTTGCTCAATATTGGCGTCGAAGACGTTAAAGGCACTGATAGTGTCAAAGAAGCGGCCGAATTATTGAGCCATTCAGAACTCAATTTCACCGGCTTTATTGAAGGCGACGGCATTGGCAAGGGCTATGCTGATGTGGTGGTCACTGACGGATTCACTGGCAATATCGCGTTAAAAACCGCTGAGGGCACGGCGCGGCAAATGGGCGAATATTTGCGCCAAGCCATGTCCAGCTCGTTAATGTCTAAAATTGGCTATTTATTTGCCCGTGGCGCTTTTGCCGCCTTGCGCGCCCGCATGGATCCCAATGCCGCCAATGGGGGCATGTTTTTGGGGCTTAACGGCATTGTCGTCAAAAGCCATGGCAGCGCCGATATTGATGGCTATGCAACCGCCATTGGCGTGGCCATTGATGTCGCCGAAGCCGGCATGGTTGAGACCATTGCCGCTGATATCGACAAAATGCAATCACTCTTAGATGATGCATGGGCCGAAGCTTTAGCCTAAGATAGAAGCAATAAGTCAGGGGTCGAAATGGTAACAAAAGCAAAAATTACTGGAATTGGCTCTTACCTTCCACAGCGCATCATCAGCAATGACGAGCTCAGCAAGACCATGGATACCAGCGATGAATGGATTGTTCAGCGCTCGGGTATTCGCATGCGCCACCAAGCGGCCGAAGGTGAATTTACCTCTGACCTTGGCGTACAGGCGGCGCAAAAAGCGCTGCAACACGCCGGTCTGACGATTGAGCAAATTGACCTGATTGTGGTGGCGACGACCACCCCAGACCTGACCTTTCCGGCGACGGCGGCGCTGATTCAGAAAAAACTAGGCATGACCCATGGCGCTGCTTTTGACGTGCAAGCCGTGTGCAGTGGCTTTGTCTATGGGCTCAGCGTTACCAGCGCCATGATTGAGTCCGGACAGGCCAAAAATGCTTTGCTGATTGGCGCCGAAACCATGACCCGCCTGCTCAATTGGCAAGACCGCACAACGGCGGTGTTATTTGGCGACGGGGCAGGGGCCATTGTGATGTCGCAATGCGAGGTCACTGGGCGCGATCAATCGCATGTCTTGGGCAGTTATTTACGCTCCGATGGTGCCTTGTCGGACATTCTCTATGTTGATGGCGGCCCGTCGACCACGGGCACCACCGGCCATTTGATCATGGAAGGCCGCGAGGTTTATCGCCATGCGGTTGGCAATATATCCGACGCCATTGAAAGCCTATTGGCCAGCTCTGGCTATCAAGTGGCGGACATTGACTGGTTTGTGCCGCACCAAGCCAATCGTCGTATTATTGAGGGTGTGGCCAAAAAAATTGGCTTGCCGCCGGAGAAAACCGTCATCACCGTTGATAAACACGCCAACACATCCTCCGCCTCAATTCCGCTGGCGCTTGACTTGGCGGTTCGTGATGGGCGCATAAAATCTGGCGATTTAGTAATGTTAGAAGCCATGGGCGGCGGCTTAAGCTGGGGCTCAAACCTGATTCGCTGGTAATAAGTTGTTCGGCTGTTTACCGTTTTATCGCTTGCACGCGCATTTTACTATGTGCTTATATTCAAGCTCATCAGGGAATGCGTAATGACAGGCAAAACAGTTACACGAGCAGATTTAAGCGAGGCCGTTCACAATGAGATCGGCCTGTCGCGCAGCGAGTCAGCGCAATTAGTTGAAACCGTTTTGGACGAAATTTCGGCCGCTCTTGTCGGTGGCGAAGATGTCAAATTATCGTCCTTTGGTTCTTTCATCGTGCGGCAGAAAAATGGCCGCATTGGTCGCAATCCAAAAACCGGCGAAGAAGTGCCCATTGACCCGCGTCGGGTTTTGACCTTCCGTGCCAGCCACGTTCTCAAAGAAAAAATAAATAAGCTGGCGGGTCTTGGTAAATAGGGCTTGTGGACAGGCCAGTATCGATGACGCAATCCAAATCAGCCAGTGCTTTTCGTACCATTAGCGAAGTTGCCGCTCTTTTCGACGTGCAACCGCATGTGTTGCGTTTCTGGGAGAGTAAATTCAGTCAAATTCAGCCGGTTAAGCGGGCGGCGGGTCGGCGGTTTTATCGTCCTGATGACGTCGCGCTGATTGGCGGCATCCGCCACGCGCTTTACGAGCAGGGTCTGACCATTAAGGGTGTGCAAAAACTATTGCAGGAAAAGGGCGTGCCGCATATGCGCGCTTTAGGGCAGGGGGCGGCGGCGGCTGAGCCGAGCGGTGTGGGCCAAGCACCGGCTGAGGTCAAGAGCCATCTTGCCATGGCGCGCAAAAATTTAGCTGATGCTTTGGATATTTTGGGTCGAGCGTAAAGCCAGTGCTTGCTAATCGCGGCAAAACTTTCTAAGACAAAACCATGTCGGAGCGTAGCGCAGCCCGGTAGCGCACTTGTCTGGGGGACAAGGGGTCGTGGGTTCAAATCCCGCCGCTCCGACCATTGA
>JAHEGN010000009.1 GCA_024645085.1 Rhodobiaceae bacterium | reverse complement strand
GCGATGCGGTGCGAAACTATCTTGAAAGCGAACGGCGTTATGTGGACAATGATATTGAGCAATTGGCGCAACACACGCCATTCAAAGCCAATGAGCAAAGATAAGGAAAACGGCGATGAAATTAGATGAAGCCTATGACGACAATAATATTTTCGCCAAAATTCTGCGCGGCGACCTGCCGTCATTCAAAGTTTATGAAGATGCGCATACGCTGGCGTTTATGGATATTATGCCGCAAAGTCCGGGTCATGTGCTGGTGATCACCAAAACACCGGCGACCAATTTACTGACGATATCGGCCGAAGCGGCGCGTGCGGTGATGGACACCACCCATAAAATCGCCCCCTCGATTCAAAAGGCCATGCAGGCGCCGGGCTTTATGTTGGCGCAATTAAATGGCTCAGAAGCCGGACAAACTGTGCCGCATTTGCATATGCATATTGTGCCACGCACGGGTGGCATTGATATTGGCTTCCATGCCCGTGATGTCGCCGATATGGATGAGCTGAAAGCGATTGGCGAAAAAATCGCCGCGCAAATTGCCGCCGATTTGGCTGACTAATTTACTTTTTCGCTGGCTTTATCGGCGCTTTTTCCGGCTTGACCATCGCTGAATTTGAAGGTCAATTTGCCGGCTTTATCGCGCCCAACATTGACCACACCGCCGCCGGTCAATTTGCCAAATAGCAATTCCTCGGCCAATGGCTTTTTGATGTTTTCTTGAATAATCCGCGCCAGAGGACGGGCCCCCATTTGTGGGTCATAGCCCTGCTCGACCAGCCATTTCATGGCTGGTTCGGAAATTTCAATAATCACATTGCGATCAGCCAATTGCATTTCAAGCTCAAGAATGAACTTCTCAACCACCCGCACCACAACCTCTGTTGGCAGGCTGTCAAATGGCACGACGGCGTCAAGACGATTGCGGAACTCAGGCGTGAACATGCGGTTGATGGCTTCTGTATCTTCGCCGACGCGGCGCTCTCGACCAAAGCCAATCGGTTCTTTGGCCATATCGGAGGCGCCAGCATTGGTCGTCATGATTAAAATCACATTGCGGAAATCAACCTTGCGGCCATTGGCATCGGTCAATGTGCCGTGATCCATGACTTGCAGCAGCACATTGAACAAATCAGGATGGGCTTTTTCAATTTCATCGAGCAATAAAACGCAATGCGGGTTTTGATCGATACCGTCGGTTAGCAGACCGCCTTGGTCATAGCCCACATAGCCGGGAGGCGCCCCGAGCAAGCGCGACACTGTATGGCGTTCCATATATTCCGACATATCAAAACGCAGTAATTCAACCCCCAACATGGAGGCCAATTGGCGCGCCACTTCGGTTTTACCAACGCCGGTTGGGCCGGAGAATAAATAGCTGCCAATCGGCTTATCGGGCTCGCGCAAACCGGCGCGTGATAATTTGATTGAGGCGGCCAGCGCATCAATTGCTTTATCCTGACCAAAGACAACCCGCTTCAGCGACATGTCGAGGCCGCGCAGTTTTTCTGTGTCGTCTTTTGAGACATTTTTTGGCGGAATGCGGGCCATAGTGGCGACAACATTTTCAATGTCTTTGACGCTCACAGTCTTTTTGCGTTTCGACGGCGGCAACAGCATTTGCGCCGCCCCGACTTCATCAATCACATCAATGGCTTTATCGGGCAATTTGCGGTCGGCCATATAGCGGGCCGATAATTCAACCGCCGCCTTCAGCGCATCATTGGTGTAACGAATATTGTGGAAGTCCTCGAAATAGCTTTTCAGACCCTGCAAAATTTTAATCGTGTCGGGCACGCTGGGCTCATTAACGTCAATTTTTTGGAACCGACGGGCCAAGGCACGGTCTTTTTCAAAATGCTGACGGAACTCTTTATAGGTCGTCGACCCCATGCAGCGCAAACCGCCACTTTGCAGGGCGGGTTTCAACAGGTTAGACGCATCCATGGCCCCACCTGAGGTCGCGCCAGCGCCAATGATTGTATGGATTTCATCAATGAAAAGAATGGCTTCTGGCATATCCTCAAGTTCTGACATGATCTGCTTGAGGCGTTCTTCAAAGTCACCTCGGTAGCGCGTTCCGGCCAATAATACGCCCATATCGAGGGAATAAATTACATTGTCTTGCAGCACGTCAGGCACGTCGCCTTCAATGATTTTGCGCGCCAAACCTTCGGCAATGGCGGTTTTACCAACCCCCGGGTCGCCGACCAATAATGGGTTATTTTTATTGCGACGGCACAAAATTTGAATGGCCCGCGAGACTTCTTTGCTGCGGCCAATAAGGGGATCAACTTTGCCTTCGCGGGCTTTGTCGTTCAGATTAATACAATAGGCAGCCAGTGCCTCGCCATCGGCGACATGCACCTCATCATCGTCAAAATTATCCGCCCCTTCGACGTGGCGCTCTTCGCTGCGCCCCGGGGTTTTGGCAACACCATGCGAGATGAAGTTCACCGCGTCATAGCGGGTCATTTCCTGTTCTTGCAGAAAATACGCGGCATGGCTCTCGCGCTCGGCAAACATCGCAACCAGCACATTGGCGCCGGTGACTTCGTCGCGGCCCGATGATTGCACATGAATGACAGCGCGCTGAATCACCCGCTGGAACCCAGCTGTTGGCTTGCAGTCTTCGCCATCGTCAACAATCAAGCCGGTCAGCTCATTGTCAATATAATTGACGAGATTGTCGCGCAGCACATCGATATTAACGCCGCAAGCCTGCATCACCGATAATGCCTCTTGGTCCTCGATGAGCGCTAAGAGCAAATGTTCTAGGGTCGAATATTCGTGGTTTCGGTCATTGGCAAGAACCAGCGCCCGATGCAGACCCTCTTCTAGTTGTTTTGAAAATGCTGGCACAGTGTGCTCCTTCGCTTGCTCATCAATCTTTTTCCATGGTGCACTGCAGCGGATGGTCGTGCTGCTGCGCTAAATCCATCACTTGCGTGACTTTGGTCTCGGCAACTTCATAGGTAAACACGCCGCAGATACCGACACCATTTTGGTGCACATGCAGCATGACTTTGGTTGCATCTTCAGCACTCTTGGAAAAAAACCGCTGTAAGACATAAATGACGAATTCCATCGGCGTGTAGTCATCATTCAACAATAAGACTTTATACATGGACGGCTTTTTGGTTTTCGTGCGGGTCAGCGTAACCGTGCCCGTGCCAGTGCCGCCGGAATTGCCGTCGTCATCCTGGTTGGGGCCAGCAAGCCGCAACGGTATTTGCTGCGCTAAAGCCGTGCTTTGTGTATCCATTTCAACGCGTTTCGTTCGCATAATCTTACTTTGGCCTTATTCCATGGTTCGCTTCAAGAAAAACTCGCGTGTTTGGTGCAATTTCATTCTTATTAGATAGGGTGAATCGAGGCCCGCACAAGGGTGTAAGGGTCTGTTTTTCGCAATCGTCAGGTGAAATCGCGCATTAAAACGTCGCGCGCTTCGTTCAATTGCGCCGCCAACCAGTCAGTGCCGCCTTGATCAGGGTGGTTTTTCACGATGAGTGCCTTATACGCCGCCTCAATGTCATCTGGCTGCGCGCCAACCTCTAGCCCCAAGACATCAAGCGCTTGGGCGCGGCTCATTTGCCCAGACTGGCGTGGCGGTGTTGCCGGTTCTTGCGGCTGCCCCTGGCCCGAACGGGCTAGGCGCAAAAGCCAGAAGACGTAGGCGCCAATGGCTATCGCCAGCCCTAACCGACCGCTCATCAGTAGAATAACCATGGCAAGTACGCCGAATATGACAATCGTCGCCACGACTGTGGTGCGCAGTGTCGACACTGATAAACGGGTGACCAAAGAGGCTAATAGCAGGCCGACCACTAAGGTGACGGCACCGAGCAACAACATACCCATTAGCGCGCCCTATCGGGTAATTGCAATGCTGCGAGCAAGGCTCTGACTTCGGCACGCGCTGCTACATGCGACATGGTGAGACTGGCGTTTGCTTCCTCATCAGTGAGGTCAAGCAGGGTAATACCGGCCGGAAACATTTCGCGAAATACCACACGCTCAGAGAGGCCAGATACCTGTCGAAAACCAAGCCGCCGCGATAATTCATCTAGCGCTTTTTCAATCCGATTGCGGTTCTTGGCGTGAATATGGCTGGTCCGATTGCGGATTACCACCCAATCAATGCTGGCGCCGTCAGAAGCGGCCCGCGCTTTACGACACGACCACACCATTTCGGCATAGATGCTCGGCGCTTTAATCGCCAGACTATCCGGGTCGACGTGCGCCAGAAGGTCAAAATCGACAAAGCTCTCATTAATCGGTGAAATCAATGTGTCCGCCGCCGCATGGCCCAAGCGCGACAAATGGCTGTCTGACCCGGGGCAGTCAACGACGACAAAATCATGAGTGGCCGACAAATGCGCCATGGCGTGCAAGAAACTGTCTTTTTCAAACGCCACGCGCTCGGCGGTATCATTAATGGCCAGAGGCTGTAAGACAATATGTTCGGGCATGGTAATATTGCGCCGCCCAACCCAGCTTTTGCGATTTTCAATATAGCGGGTGAACGAACGCTGGCGGACATCAAGATCGAGCGACCCAACCGAATGGCCCGCCATCAGCAGGGCTGTGGTGATGTGCATGGCGGTGGTGGTTTTGCCCGACCCGCCCTTTTCATTGCCAATCACAATAACATGCGCCCGCCCAGCTTTTGGCTGAACGTCTATGCGGTTTTGGGTTGCGATTTCTTGCTCCACAGTGCGTCCTTATGATGCGACAAAAAGAGTATAAACCCGATTCCGAATTTTGACTGCAATTTCGCTGTAAAATCTGTAGGATGCCGCCATGTCTTTGAACGATAAAATTATTCTGATTACGGGGGCCAATGGTGGGCTTGGGCGGGCCATTGCCAAAATGGCGGCTGACCGCGGCGCCCGCTTGGCTTTGGCTGAGCTGGATAGCGAAAAAGCCGCCGCTGCTGTCGCTGCCCTACCGCCAGAACGACAAGCCCAAGCCGAAGCCTTTGCTGCTGATTTGCGCGATGAGCCAGCGATTGAGCAGATGATGCAGGAGATTGCCGCCGGTTTTGGACGGCTGGACGGGGTGGTCAATAATGCGGCCATGTTGGCAGCCGATGACAGCAATGCCATTGATACGCCTTTGGCCAGTTGGCAGGCGACTTTGGACGTCAATTTGACCGGCGCTTTTCTGGTGTACAAATATGCCCTGCCGCAGATGTTGGCGCAGGGACACGGTAGTTTGGTGACCATGTCATCCGTGGTCGCCCATAGCGCCTCGGCAGTGCCGCAAATTGCCTACACCACCAGCAAAGGGGCATTGGAAGCGATGACTCGCGAAATTGCCATGACTTATGCGCGCGATAATATTCGCGCCAATTGCATAGCGCCGGGGCCGATTTTAACCGAGCGCACGGCGCATTATTTTGACACGCCAGAAAAATGGCAAGGTCGGCGCCAACATATTCCCATGGGCCGTCTTGGTCGACCGGAGGAAATTGCCGCCCTCGCCTGCTTTCTATTGAGCGATGAGGCCGGTTGGCAAACCGGCGGCGTGTATCGCGCCGATGGCGGCATTGCTGCCTCCTATGTGGTAGATGACCGCAATGGCACCAAAACCCCCTAATGCGGAGATAGGTTCAATGGTCGACATTATTAGTCCGGTTGATGGGCGGGTTTATGCGCAACGCGCCTTGGCTGACGGCCAAGAGATTGAATCCGCCTTGGCCAAAGCCGAAGCGGCGCAAGCCAAATGGGCGAGCACGGATATGGCCACGCGACAACAATTAATTACCGCTATGCTGGCGATTATTGACCAACAACGTGACGTCATTGGCGAGGAATTGGCCTGGCAAATGGGCCGCCCCGTGCGTTATGGCGGCAATGAAATCAACGGCTTTATGGAACGCGCCAGCCATATGGCAGTGATTGCCGAAAGCGCCTTGCAAGCTGTGGTGCCGAGCGAAAAGCCAGGATTCACCCGCTATATTGCGCGCCGCCCATTAGGCGTTGTGTTTGTTATTGCAGCGTGGAATTACCCTTATTTGATTGCTGTGAATTCAATTGTGCCCGCGCTCATGGCTGGCAATGCGGTGATTTTGAAACATTCGGCCCAGACCATGCTCTGCGCTGAGCGCATTGCGGCGGCTTTTCAGCAAGCCGGTATTGCCGACGGCTTGCTCAGCGTTTTGCACCTCGACCATCAGCAAACCGCATCGGTCATTCAAGACCGACGCATTGCGCATGTGAATTTCACCGGCTCAGTGGCTGGCGGGCGGGCCGTGCAACAAGCAGCGCGTGACCGGTTTATCAGCCTTGGGTTGGAATTGGGCGGAAAAGACCCAGCCTATGTCCGCGCCGACGCCGATGTGCCGCGCACGGCCGAAGCGCTGGTCGATGGCAGCTTTTTCAATAGCGGCCAGTCGTGCTGCGGAATTGAACGGATTTATGCTGATGCGGCGGTTTATGATGATTTGATCGACGCCATGCGGCAAGTAACGGGACAATATATTCTCGGCAATCCGCTGGACGCCGAAACCACATTGGGGCCAATGGTGCGCCCGAGTGCAGCGCGGTTTGTCCGCCAGCAAATCAGCGAGGCCGAAATGGCCGGTGCCAGCAGCTTGATAAATATTGGCGATTTTCCTGCCGACGACCCGACAACTGCCTATATGGCGCCGCAGATTTTGGTCAATGTTAATCATCATATGTCGGTGATGCGCGAGGAAAGCTTCGGGCCAGTGGTCGGCATTATGCCAGTGCATTCTGATGCCGAAGCGATTGCGCTGATGAATGATAGCCCCTTCGGTTTGACGGCCTCTGTGTGGACGCAAGATCTGGCCGCCGGTGAAGCGATTGGCCAGCAGATCCAGACCGGCACGTTTTTTATGAATCGCTGCGATTATCTCGACCCCGGGCTGGCTTGGACTGGCATTGGCGACACCGGGCGCGGCGCCAGCCTATCGCAAATTGGCTATGAACAATTAACCCGACCGATGAGTTTTCACCTAAAGCACGAGCAGTAAATGAGTGAGATAAAAATACTTCGCAGTGTCAGTGACCTACGCGCGCAAGTGGCGGCCTGGAAAGCCCACGGACTGCGCGTCGGGCTGGTGCCAACCATGGGGGCACTGCACGGCGGCCATTTATCGCTGGTCGACCAAATCAGCCAAAAGGCTGATCGGATTATTGTCTCAATATTTGTCAACCCAACGCAATTTGCCGCCCATGAAGACCTCGACACTTATCCGCGCCAAGAGGCTGATGACCTGCAAGCGCTGGCCGGCCGTGCTGCCGATTGCGTCTACGCGCCGCCCGCCAGTGAAATCTATCCTGAGGGATTTGCCACCGCCATTCACATGCAGGGGCCGGCCTTGGGGCTTGAGACCGACGACCGGCCGCATTTCTTTGGCGGCGTCGCTCTTGTGGTTGCCAAATTATTTACCCAAAGCCAAGCCGATGTGGCGATTTTTGGCGAAAAAGATTATCAGCAATTATTGGTCATTCGGCGAATGGCGCGCGACCTTGATTTACCGATTGAAATTCTCGGCGCGCCAATTATTCGCGAGGCTGACGGCTTGGCCATGTCGTCGCGCAATGCTTATCTCAATGCTGAACAAAGACAGATTGCTGGCAAGCTCAATGGTATTTTAGCCAATTTGGCAGCTTCGGATTTGCCAGTTGAACAGGCTGAAAAAGCGGCGTGTGAACAATTGTTGGCGGCGGGATTTACGCAAGTTGACTATGCCGCCCTGCGCGATGGTGACAGCTTGCAAACGCTTGGCGCCGACAGCCAGAACCGGCGGGCGCTGATTGCGGCGCGGCTTGATAATATTCGCTTGATTGACAATATGCCGGCCTAGAGCAGGCCCATTTGCATCAATTCGCTGCGCAAGTCTTCCGGCATGTCCTCGTCGACCTCAATGCCCTGCGGCATATCATCGGGGGCATCTGATGGTTGCAAGTAGCGCCAGCCTTGGAACGGGCGGCGCGCCATCAGCCGGGTTTCGACCAGCGTCGGATCCAACATTAAATGACAGCGGCGAATACCCTGGTCATCGACAAATTCTTCAACATCAAGGATGGTTTGGCGGACACGGATTTGCCGCTTAATGACCCAGTAAATCGACCCACCTTCGAGCAAATCAGGCACACGTTTGGGCACCATGCGCGTGGTATGAAAAACGCGCTTATAGCGGCTTTGCAAATGTTTTTGCCAATTGACCAAATCGGAAATGTCATCGGCACCCACACATAATTTTACAAGATGAATCGTCATGACTGAGATAATAGGGCACGCAAGCGAGAAAGCCAGAAGGTGGCGGCAAAAGCTGGGGGATTATTTGCCAAAAATTATGGCCGGAAAATAGTCACACGGTCAGAAGCGGTAAATAGTGAGTAAAACCCACCGCCCATGGCCCCACCAATAATAATCAGCTCATTGCCAGTGCCATAATAGGCCATTTGGTGTCGCGCTTCCGGCAAATTGCTGAGCTTTTTCCAGCCAGTCGCTTCCAGCATCACATGCATATTGAGAACCTGTCGGCCGATTTGGCTATAGCCGCCGGCATAGTGCAAATGGCCACTCACCTCACCCAAAGCCCCACCACTTGAAGCGCGCGGCAGATCTTTAAGACGCCGCCACGTGCCTTCCTGCGGATTAAATGCCTGCACAGCAGCGACGTCTTGACCTTGGGCATTGGTGCCGCCAGCGAAAATATATTCTTCGCCGAATTTGGCCACTGCGCTATTGGCCACCGCAATCGGCATGTCGCTCGGCCATTGTTCCCATTTGCCCGTATCCAAATCATAGCTGTCAACGCGCCCCACTTGCTCGCCCTCGCCGCCAATGATGAACACTTGGTTTTGCGACACAAAGCTTGTGTGCCCAGAACGCTTAAACGGCATGGTTGCCAGTTCAAGCCACAGCGCATTTTCCGGCGCATACATCCATAATTTGTCGCTCAAAGCCGCGGTTTCGGCGTCGCGCCCACCAGAGACGAACACGCGGCCAGCACCGGCCGCCAAAGAAAAATGCGACAGGCTGGCGGGCAGCGGCGTCAACGGGCGCCAGCCGTCATTGGCAATATCATAAAGCTCAAAAAACTGCCGCAGTCCGGCTCCGACCGTGCCGCTCATGACATACAGGCGATTTTCCATTTCAGCCGCCACCGCTTTCGGCACTGAGGTTGGCAAAGCGGTTGCTGGACGCCATTCGGCCAACGCTGGCGACAGAGAAAAAATCATGACAGCCTGCAATAAGGCGATGCGTGTGAAACGGTTCATATGTTCTCTATATCAGAAAAACTGTGGCAAAACTAAGAAACGCGAAAAATCCGATAACATCAGTCACTGTTGTGACAAAAACTGTAGAGGCTAAAGCCGGGTCAACGCCGGCGCGATACAGGCCAATGGGAATAAGTATGCCCGCCATGGCGGCAACGAATAGATTGACCACCATAGCCGCCGCCAAAACCGCTCCCAGCGCCGCACTGTCAAACCACAATGCCGCGACAATGCCGGTTACCAGCGCGAACACCAGACCATTTAAAATGCCGACGCCTAGCTCACGATAAACCACCCGCACCATATTGACGGCTTGCAATTCTTGCGTCGCCAAACCGCGCACGGCAATGGTCAGTGTTTGCGTGCCAGCATTGCCGCCCATGGAGGCAACAATCGGCATGAGGATGGCCAGCGCCACCATTTTTTCAATCGAGGCGTCAAACCAGCCAATCACAATGGAGGCGGCAATGGCGGTCAATAGGTTTAAAAATAGCCATGAGACCCGTCCGCGTGCGGTGTCATAGACGCTATCGGTCACGGCTTCGTCGCCGACACCACCGAGCAAGAGAATGTCCTCACCGGCTTCTTCAACAATCACTTCAAACACATCATCGGGCGTTACCACGCCAAGCAAGCGCTGGTCTTCGCCAACCACGGCAGCCGATACCAAATGGTAACGTTCAAAAATCCGCGCCACTTCCTCGCGGTCGAGGTCGGCCTGCAACAACATAAAATGGTCATGGGTCAGCGATTCAATTTTTTCAGCTCGCTGAGCTCGCAAGATTTGCGATAAATGCACCGCGCCAATTGGCTTATAGGTGGGGTCGGTGACGTAAATTTCAAGAAAATCAGTCGGCAGATCATCGGTCGCGCGCAAATAGTCAATGGTTTGCCCGACCGTCCAATAGGGCGGCACGGCGATAAATTCCGACTGCATGAGACGGCCAGCACTGTCTTCGGGAAACTCCAGCGCGCGCTCCAGAACCAGACGGCTCGACCGCGGAATTTTCCGCAAGATTTGTTGCCGCTCCTCCTCGTCCATATCTTCAAGAACGAAGACCGCGTCATCACTGTCCAGCTCTTGCACAGTGGCGACCATTTTTTCAAGGTCGACAAATTCAATCACCTCATCGCGAATGCTCTCATCAAGCTCGGGGAAAACCGCTGACGGAATATCAACCCCGACCAGTGCCATAAAGGCCAAACGTTGGTCATAAGTTAATAGGCTGATGATTTCGGCAATATCGGATTCGTGCATGTCGTCGATGGCGGCCAAGACCGCTGCGCCATCGCCTTGGCTGACTAAATCGCGAATATTATCGAGCTCTTCCGAGGTCAGCGCTTCAAGTGCTGAATTGCCTTCTTGGGCTGGCTCAATCTGGTTCGACGACACATTCACTCCTTATTTCATCCACAGGCGCGGCAAAAACACTGGCCGACCGCCTTGAGACGCTCTTAAGATAGCCTTGTTCGTGATTCGACGAAACCTAGGAGGAAACGATGATTGAAATTATTTTAGCCGCGCTGATTGTTTATTTGGCGCAACTCATGCTGCCAGCGGTTATTGGTCTGGCGACCGGCCGCGTCGACACAGCCTATTTGCTTGGCCCACGCGATACCACGCCAGAAACATCGCCTAGCATCCAACGCTTGAAACGTGCCGCGGGTAATATGGGCGAGAGCTTGCCAGCGTTTATGACACTGGCTGTTTTGTCGATTATGAGTGGTGCTGCAAATGCGGAACTTGCCACTTATTGGGTCGGTTTACGCATTGTTTACGTGATTTTCTATTGGGCGCATATCAACAATGTGCGGACGATTATTTGGCTGTTATCAGTCGCCTGTTTGATCGCCATGGCCTTGAACTTACTGTAATCACCAGTCGAATTCATCCATCCACTCACTAAAAAACTCGGCCTCGTCGTAGAACCATTCTACGTCGAGGTTGGGTGGTGGTGGCTTTTTCGGCGGGCGCTTGAACGGCACAATATTGTCATTGCCCCGGGGTTGCTTCTTCTCATCATCGCTGTGAACCATTTTCATAACCGTCTTGCGTATTAACATAAAAGTTTACTAGGCTGTAATCTAAGTCATTTGGCGGAAAAACAAAGTCGCTGAAACAAAGTCTATATCGCTTGGGAGAGCAAAATGAGTCATCAGCCATCAGGAAACCCGCGTATCGCCATTATTGGCGCTGGCATGTCTGGCATTGCCGCCGTTATTAAATTGCGTAAAGCCGGTTATAACAACATCACAGTTTTTGAGAAAAGCGAGAAAGTCGGCGGCACATGGCGCGCCAACCGCTATCCCGGCCTATCATGTGATGTGCCGTCGCATTGGTATAGTTTCACTTTCGCCCCCAACCCTGATTGGTCACACAAATATTCTTATGGCCCAGAAATTCAGGCCTATATGGAAAAGACTGCCGCCGACTTCGATGTGCTCTCGGTTTGCCGCTTCAACACATCAGTGGAAGCGCTGGACTATATTGACGAGCAATGGCGCTTGGTCACGCAGCATGGCGATGAAGAAATTTTCGATATTGTGATCTCCGCCACCGGTATTTTGCACCACCCTAGCAAGCCCGATATTGCCGGACTCGACAGTTTCGAAGGAAAATCTTTCCATAGCGCTGAATGGGATATGGAGGCTGATTTGACCGGCAAGCGCGTCGGTATTATCGGCACCGGTTCCACCGCCTCGCAAATTATTGGCGACATCACCCCTCGGGTCGCGGAAATGAATGTTTTTCAGCGCACACCGCAATGGGTGGCACCACTGCCGCAACGGGCCTATTCTAAATTTGAAAAGACCATGATGCGGCTGCTGCCGTTCATTCCTCGCCTGCTTTATTGGCTCAATTATGGCATGTTCAAATTAGTGTTTGGCCCCGCCACCACGGGCAATAAGCGGGCGCAGGAAAAAATTTCACAAATCTGCCATACGCATTTGGAAGAAAACGTCAAAGACCCCGAATTGCGCGCCAAGCTGACACCAAATTATCAGGCAGCTTGCAAAAGGCTGATTTTCGCCTCTGATTTCTATCCGGCGATGACGCAAGAGCACACGAATTTGATCACTGAGCGGATTTCGCAAATCGAGGCCAAGGGCATTCGTACCGCCGATGGCAAATTGCATGAATTAGATATTCTGATTTTGGCCACTGGCTTTGACTCCTCGGCGTTTATTCTGCCGACCAAAGTGACCGGCGAAAATGGTAGCGATTTGGCGGAGTTTTGGGGCCGTGCGCCGCGCGCTCACCGCGGGGTTGCGCTGCCGAATTTCCCTAATTTCTGGATGCTGGAGGGGCCGACCAGCCCGATTGGCAATTTGTCGCTGATTATGATTTCAGAACACCAAATTGACTATATTATTTCCATGCTCGACCTAATGGGTCAAAAAGGCCTAACCAGCCTCGTCCCAACCCGACAAGCCTATGACGATTATAATAATGCCATGCGCGAGCGGGTGAAGGATACGGTCTGGGTGACCGGCGGCTGCGATAGTTGGTATATTGATGAGAGCGGATTGCCTAATCTCTATCCGTTTCCGCCGCAACAATATTTACGCGATATGCACGATCCGCATGAAAACGAATATGAGGCGACACCGCGGCGCAATATAGCAGCTGAATAGGTTTAAGCCGAACGGCTGGCCCGCAGTAAGCGAATGGCCAGCGCCGTAAACGCATAGCATACGACAATAATTGGCCCCGCCGGTGCGTCTGAAACGACGGCGAGAAACACGCCAGAGAGCACAGCCGTGACGCCGCATAACCAAGCCATGATATTGGGCCGCGCCGCTTTGCTTGCCGCAAGGGCCGGTAAAATTAGGCTGGCAAACACCACATACACGCCAACCAATTGCACAGAGGCGGTAATCGCCAGCGCGAATAAGACATAAAACCCCATGCCCTGGCGCCATGCTGGACGCAAAAACCACAGCAGCAGAATCAGCCCGTAAATCGGTGACTGGGCGGCGACGTCTTGCCAGCTCACAAACAACATTTGCCCCGATAATAAATGCTGAATCTCCTCACCGGCCTGCGGGTGATCGGCGAGCAGCAAAATCGCCAGCGAGGCGGCCAAGACAAAACTCACGCCAATAATCGCCTCTTGTTGGTCGGGCAAATATTTTTCCACTTGGCGAAAAAACAGACCCGCCAAAATGGCGGCCAGCAAAGCTAATAATTGCGCCTCACCGGCTGATGGCTCGTGCAAAAACCGACTGCTGGCAATCAGCCCAAGCCCGGCGATTTGTGCCACGGCGAGATCAATAAAAATAATCCCGCGCCGCAAGACTTCAATACCGAGCGGTGCATGGCTGATGGCAATAATCAATCCGGCCGCTAAAGCCGGCCCAATAATCGCCATCATTTCACTACTCAACATTGGCATTCTCCAATAACAGCGCCAAGGTCGCATCATATAGGGCGAATAAATCGCCAGCTTCAGCTACGCCGCCGATTGTATAGGGCAAAACAAGGGCCGGTATATTGGTTTTTGACGATAGCCAGAGGCTGGCCGCTTCCGGCTCATAGGGGGTTCGCAGAATAAGCTTGGCCGGCGTTGCCTTGAGTTGCTGAAGCAGGCTTTCCAAATGCGAGCTGGTCGGCGGAATGCCTGGTTTCGGCTCCAGTGAGGCAATGGCGCGCAACTGCAGCCAATCAATCAAATAGCTGAAGGATTTGTGATGCACCACCACTTGCGTGCCCTTGAGGGGGGCGGCTTTGGCTTCCCATTGGGCCAAGGCTTGCTGCCAGCGCTGGGCGAAATCTTGGTAACGGTTTTGGTAATAATCCGCATTGGCGGAATCGAGTTGCGCTAGCCTGTCGGTTATTTGCGCCGCAATTGGCAAAATGTGATGCGGGTTGAGGTGAATATGCGGGTTTCCTTCCGGATGCACATCACCCATGCTGCGATCCACACCGGCGCCGGTATCGAGCAGCGGCACATAATGCGAGGCGGTCACATGGCCGAGCGCATTGGGCTGAACTTGCGGGCCGGATTTTTGCAGCAATATGGGCAGCCAACCAACCTCCAGTCCCGCGCCAGAACAAATAATTAAATCAGCCCGCCGCGCCTTGGCAATCAGGCTTGGGCGAGCACGAATATGGTGCGGATCTTGGCGCGCATGTGTGGCCGAAAAAGCGCTGATTTTGGGCCCGCCAATTTCTTCTGCCAAAGCCGCCCATTCGGGCTCACAGGCCAAAATATTAACCTGCGCCATAGCGGTGAACGGGACTGCAAAAAGCAGCCCCGCCACGATTGTGGTGAAAATTTTACGCATCATATTCCCTAATATTTATGGGCCCCATGCGCACCAATACTCATGACATATTGCAGCACAGCCTGATCATCGGTTTCGCCACCGCTTAAATCCTCGCGGTTAAATTGCAAGCGCAAGCGGCTGAACTCGCTATTTGTCCAATCGACCATTAATGACAAAACTTCTGGATCATGGCCCTGAGCATCCAGCCCCGTGCCAACCAGCGGCGCTGGTGTGGCGTCGCTCATCAATTGGCTATAGCGGGCACCGACACGCCATTGTGGGGCGAATTTATAAACGCTTTGGAGATACCAACCATCGTCGGATTTGCCATTGACCGTGCTGGTCGCTAAAACGTCGCCGCTGAGTTCGTCAAATACCGTATAGACGCCATCTTCTTCACGCTGAAAATATTCGGCTTGCACAATCACTTCGCGGTCACGGGCATTGCCAGTCGGCGCCCAAATATAGCGCAGGTCAATGATTTGCAAATCGCTGTCGCCAGTGAATCCGACGCTATCCTCATTGCTCAAACGCGACGTCTCAGCCTCGCCTGAGAGCACATAAGCACCGGCACGCCAGCTTTGATTGTCGCCAACATCACCACCAATGCGGGCATAGGCCGACCAAGCGCCGGTTCCTGAGCCATTATTGCCGCCATAGGGGAAGTCGTCCCCGCGATAGACGCCACCGCCAATCTCGGCGTAGATATCGGTCGGCAAGAGATAAGACACTTGCAAACCGTCATCATTATAGGCGTGGTTCATAAATACCCGATAGGGCAGCGGGCGGTCGGCAAAATCATCGGCATGGCTGTGGTGTTCGTTCAAATAACCCAAAGTCCAAAAGGCACGCCCGGCTTTGACGCTCATGCCAATTGGCAGGCCAGCGCCAGGCAGGGTTTGAATATAGGCCTCTTCCAACTCAGTCTCAGTGGTGCCCTCATGCTCGACAATGGCGACTGTGCTGCTGGCAAAAAATTTGTCATCAACATTGGCCGACAGGCTGATTTCTGAGTGGCCGATTCCGAACCCCTCTTCGCCGCGTTCGCCCTCATGGCTGACGGCAAACCCGGCAATTTCACTTTCGCCTTGCGAATATTGGCTAAATTGGCCGTTCAAAATCATGCCAATGGAGGGGTTGAAACGATTGTCGGCAATACGACGACGCGAGGTTGCTGGCGGGGTATTGGCGGTAGCCCCGACTTGCGCCTGATTGCCCTCTAGCTGATTGAGCTTGGCTTCAAGCTGATTAATGCGCTGCTCATAGGCTTGACGCATTTTTTCAACTTCAGTGCGCAAAGCCGTGAGGTCATCATCGGCGGCTAGCGTCGGTGACGCCGATAGGACAGCGATAAGTGCGGCAGAGGCCGCTGTTTTGAAATTTAGCATAATTGTCTCCTAGACAGAGGCGCCAGCCACTCGGCGGCGCGTTAATGTGATTTTGGGTCTAGGAGAGCTGCGGCGGCGCGCGGGGCGCGGCAATGGTGTGGGGTTTTGGTAGAACAATTTGCTGGTGTTGGGTAGGCGTCAGCCAAATAAAACTGGCGGCGCGAATGGTGAGGACGAAGCCATCAGGTGCGGCGGCATGGCCTTGTTCGCGCTGCAAATGAATTTGGCAAAATTGCCCATCATGCAGATGATCGCCAACGCCATATTGGGCGATATGCAGGGCCGCCATCAGCTGGGCGCTGATAAAGCTTACGAAAAGCAATATGAGAAGCTGTTTATTTATTTTCATTGTCCCATGCGCTGGAGCGACCATTCTGATTGCGTTAAGGGAGCGTAACCGAAAAACCATCGGGAGTTCTATAAAAATCGTCAGATAAGGGCGCCGCTAACACAACAGCCTCGTATCGGCGCAAGCAAGGGACGTGAATTTTAAACAGCCAATAGCGTCAGAACCCCAATAGCGCTCATTAAGTAAGCGCCTGGCAAAGCAATAAGTTCTTTTCGGCCCGTGGCTATCATCGCAAAAAACACGCCTGCCCCCAGGAGATTTATCAACATGATCGGATAGGCCATCCAAATGGCTTGGGCGTTGAAGGCGACGAAGCCCAAACAGCCGCCGCTTACCAGCAACATAATCGTGAAAATGTCCCAAGTGACGGCACTGATGGTCTTTTCGCGGATCGGTAAATTGGTCTTGCTAATAAACCCCAAATATACGCCTCTGCCCCATATGCCATGCACGCCTGCGCTGAGAAAACATATCGCCGCTGCAATTAGAAATAAATAAAAGCTCATCAAAGTGCCTCTCTGTTTCATTACCCCCATGACCCATCACGGACGGTTAAAAAAGGTAATATAAAGCGCGAGGCGTTTACAAGGCAGTTGGTAAATAATATGGGGAGAGAGGCCTTGGTGCGGTCGAGAAGACTCGAACTTCCACGGGTGTTACCCCACAGCGACCTCAACGCTGCGCGTCTACCAATTCCGCCACGACCGCACGCCAGACAGGCTTGGGGTGTAGCAAGATTTAAACCTTTTAACAAGCAACTTTGGTAGCTATTTCAGGGCCCTAAACTTAAATGCCGTCGCCATCAATATTCAAGTGAATACCGCATTCATCCTTGTCACTGCCAGCCCAACGACCCGAACGATAATCGCCGCCAGCCTCAACTTTTGAGGTGCATGGCATGCAGCCAATCGACAAATAACCGTCTTTCACCAACGGATGGCGCGGCAAATTATGGGTTTCAATATAGCTTTTCAACGCATCAAGCTGCCAATTGGCCAGCGGATTTATCTTATAGCGACCATCAGTGCTCGATTCGATAACATCCATGGTTTGACGCGTATCAGTTTGAAACTTTTTGCGACCCGTGATGAGGGCATCAAATCCCGACACCGCACGGGCTTGCGGTAAAACTTTGCGAATATGACAGCAACCGTCAGTGTCGCGCTGCCATAGGCTGCCCTTCGGGTCACTGGCCCGCAAATCATCAGGATGCGGCGCCACGGCGCGAATGTCAGTCAACCCCAATGCTGCCTGTAGACGATCGCGATAACGCAATGTCTCGCCAAATAATTTGCCGGTATTCAGGCAAATCACCGGCACAGACGGGTCAATTTGCGCAATCATATGCAATAGGATCACCGACTCGGCGCCAAATGACGACACAATGCAAATGCGCTCAACAAAAGCCTCGGTAATCGCATGGCGCAACACCTCTTGCGGCGTCATGGATTCATAAAGCGCGTTGAGCGCCGCGACATCGACGGTTGGCTGGGCTGTAGGCAAAGCTAAACTCATGACAACCACCCCTCATCATCAATCACCTGATTGGTGCGCGAAATTAACTCGCCAAAGGCGGCCCCCTCTTTGCGCCATTGCTCGCGCTTGCGCGCGAGAATCTCAAGCCGCTCAGACCATTGCGCGGGATAGTGTTCTTCAAGACTGGTTTTTAAGCGGCGCGCCAAGCCCGGCGACTGCCCGCCAGTTGAGGCGGTCAGCAACATATCGCCCCGCCGCACAATCGCCGGCACATGAAAATCACACAATGGCTTAACGTCCTCAACATTGACCAAGGTCTTATGAGCCCGCCCAATAGCGGTAATGGCCTCGGCCAGCGCGTCTTCGACATTGGCGACATAGACCACATGACAAGCAGCAATCTCAGCCTCACTCGGCCATGTTTCAATCAACCGGTCGCCAGCCAGCTCAACCATTTCTGCTTCAGCCTGTTCGGCATAAATCCGCACAAAGGCAGCGCCAGCAGCATCTACCATTTGCAAACGGCGGCGCGCCTGAGGCCCACTGCCAATAATGGCCAGCGTCAAATTGGTGACATCAAGAATAATCGGCAGCATAAAACACTCCTATGCTTCATATATGTGGTATTCGGCCGCTTTTATCAATGTTTTTTTGTAGATATTTTTATTCTACATTATATTTTGTTTTTATTCATTGGCGAGAAATGCTACACAGGCTTATGTCAAATAATACCACCCTGCCGGAGCTCAAATTCAGCGACCAATTGGTCGACTATGATGAAGCTGTCGGTTTTATGGAACAGCGGGTTGAGGGCATTATCAATGGTCAGGCGGCCGAATGTTTGTGGTTTCTCGAACACCCACCGCTTTATACGGCGGGCACGTCGGCCAAGCCAGAGGATTTATTGCGCCCCGACCGGCACCCGATTTATCCGAGCAAACGCGGCGGTGCCTATACTTATCATGGGCCCGGCCAGCGGGTTGTCTATATGATGCTGGACTTGCGCAGGCGTGGGCGCGATGTGCGCAAGTTTGTTGAGCAAACCGAAAACTGGGTGATTGGCACATTGGCCGATTTTAATATTGCCGCGCATATCACCCGCGACCGCGTCGGCGTTTGGGTGCCACGGCCTGATAAAGGGCCAGAGCGGGAGGATAAAATTGCCGCTATTGGCTTACGCATCCGCCGTTGGGTGAGCTTTCATGGCATTGCCATTAATGTGGAGCCGGAATTGAACGATTTTGATGCCATTGTGCCCTGCGGTATCAGCGATCAGGGCGTCACCAGCATGATTGACCTGGGCTATCCAATTGCCATGCCAGAGCTTGATAAAGCGCTGATTGACAATTTTGCCGCTTATTTCCCGCAAGAAAACGCTATTCAAACTCAATCATAACATCGTCGACGGCCAGCTTATCGCCCTGCGCGCAAAGCACTTTGGCAATGGTGACGTCTTTTTCGGCGCGCAGAATATTTTCCATTTTCATCGCCTCAACCACCGCCAATGGCTGACCCGCCTTGACCGCATCACCTTCAGCAACGGCAACTGACACCACCACACCTGGCATTGGGCAAATCAATTCTTTGTCGCTAACGCCATCGGTTTTTTCTGGCATATGCACCATCAGGGCCTGTGCCGCCATCGATCGCACCTGCACCTCAATCATCGCCCCGCCGCCGGTTAAGCAATAGCCCTCGGCCATGGCGTCAACACTGACTTTCATGAACTGCCCGTCGATTTCAGCCTCGGCGAATAAATCACCGGGCAGCCAATCTGTGGCCACACTCAAGGCCGTGCCGTCAAGCGCCACACCGTCATCGGTTTCATCAGCGCTAAACACGGTTTCGCCGATTTGCACCGCCATTTGTGGGTTTGGCTGATATTCATGATTGGACAGAATATGCGAGGTTTGAGTGGCCCGCAGCAGGCGCCGCCGCATCATCACATAGCCCAGCGCCGCCAAAGCTTTTTCGCGGCTTGCCGAAACCGGCGCCCCGGCAAAACCTTCCGGATATTCTTCGTCGATAAAGGCGGTTGTCAGATTGCCATCGCGGAAACGCTGATGACCCATAATGGCGCCGAGGAAATCAATATTGTGGCGAATGCCATCAATACGGAAGCCATCAAGCGCTTGCGACATGGCGTCAATGGCTTGCGTCCGGTCCGGCGCATGGGTGATTAATTTGGCAATCATTGGATCATAGAAAAGCGAAATCTCGCCGCCCTCATAAACCCCAGTATCATTGCGCACGGTAATGCCATTGGCGACTTGTTCTTCGGGCGGCCGATAATAGCTCAAACGACCGGTCGACGGCAGAAAGCCACGATAGGGATCTTCGGCATAGACACGGCTTTCCATCGCCCAGCCTTCGAGTTTCACGTCTTTTTGCTGCAAAGTGAGTTTTTCACCAGCCGCGACTTTGATCATTTGCTCGACCAAATCAACGCCGGTAATCAATTCGGTCACCGGATGTTCAACTTGCAAACGTGTGTTCATTTCAAGGAAGTAAAAATTGCGCTCGCCATCAACAATGAATTCCACCGTACCGGCCGAGCAATAGTCAACGGCTTTGGCCAAGGCCACCGCCTGCTCGCCCATGGCTTTGCGGGTTTTGGCATCAAGAAACGGGCTTGGTGCTTCTTCAATAACCTTTTGGTTGCGGCGCTGAATCGAACATTCGCGCTCACCCAAATAAATCAAATTGCCGTGCTTATCGCCCAATATTTGAATTTCAATATGGCGCGGCTGAGTGACAAATTTCTCAATGAAAATGCGATCATCGCCAAAGCTTGAGGCGGCCTCATTTTTCGACGATTGAAAGCCTTCGCGTGCTTCTTGATCATTATAGGCAACCCGCATGCCTTTACCGCCGCCGCCCGCCGAGGCTTTAATCATCACTGGATAGCCAATCTGACCGGCAATTTTTACCGCTTCATCGGCATCTTCAATCAGCCCCATATAGCCGGGCACAGTGGTGACGCCAGCTTCGGCAGCTAGTTTTTTCGAGGTGATTTTATCGCCCATCGCTTCAATAGCGCCAGCTGGCGGGCCGATAAAGGCGACACCGGCTTTGTCTAATGCTTCGGCAAAGGCGCGGTTTTCACTCAAAAAACCATAGCCTGGATGCACGGCTTCGGCGCCCGTCTGTTTGATGGCATCGAGAATTTTATCAATCACCAAATAGCTTTCAGAGGCCGGCGCGCCGCCGATATGAACGGCTTCATCAGCCTCACGCACATGCAGGGCTAAGGCGTCGGCATCGGAATAAACGGCGACAGTTTTAATGCCCATAGCGCGGGCCGAACGGATAACACGGCAAGCAATTTCGCCACGGTTTGCAATGAGAATTTTTTTGAACATTTTAAAGCCTTATAGCGGAATATTATCGTGTTTTTTCCACGGGTTTTCGAGTTCCTTATTTCGCAATAAGGCCAATGAACGTGCCACGCGACGGCGCGTATTATGCGGCTGAATAACCTCATCAATATAACCGCGCTCGGCGGCGACAAATGGGTTGAGAAACTTCTCTTCATATTCGCGTGTGTGTTCGGCGATTTCTTCATCATTGCCAATCGAGCTGCGGAAAATAATTTCCACCGCCCCTTTGGCCCCCATCACCGCAATTTCGGCTGTCGGCCAAGCGTAATTCATATCGCCGCGCAAATGTTTCGAGGCCATCACATCATAGGCACCGCCATAGGCTTTGCGCGTGATGACGGTGATTTTTGGCACGGTGGCTTCGGCATAGGCGAAAAGCAATTTAGCACCATGTTTAATCAGCCCGCCATATTCTTGCGACGTGCCGGGCAAAAACCCGGGCACATCGACGAAAGTAACGATTGGAATGTCAAAACAATCGCAAAATCTGACAAAACGGGCGGCTTTGCGGCTGGCGTCACTGTCAAGCACACCGGCCAAAGTCATTGGCTGATTGGCGACAAAGCCAACCGAACGGCCTTCAATGCGACCAAAGCCGACGATAATATTTTTGGCAAAATCTTTTTGAATCTCAAAGAGGTCACCCTCATCGACCACTTTTTTGACCAATTCCATCATGTCATAAGGCATGTTGGGATTGTCGGGCACGAGAGTGTCGAGCGCGTCCTCGGCCCGATCGCGAATGTCGAAACTTGGCTGCTCTGGCACGCCTGATGTGTTGGAAAGCGGCAGAAAATCAATCAAGCGGCGCAATTCAGCCAGCGCCTCGACGTCATTGTCATAGGCACCATCGGCCACTGATGATTTGGTGGTGTGAACTTTAGCCCCGCCCAATTCTTCAGCCGTGACTTCTTCATTGGTGACGGTTTTGACAACTCCGGGGCCGGTGACGAACATGTAAGATGTATTGCGCACCATGAAAATGAAATCAGTAATGGCTGGTGAGTAAACATCACCGCCAGCGCATGGGCCCATAATCATGGTGATTTGCGGGATTACCCCGGAGGCTAGCGTATTGCGTTGGAACACTTCGGCATAGCCGCCCAGCGCATCAACGCCTTCTTGAATGCGCGCCCCGCCCGAGTCCAAAATGCCAATAATCGGCACGCCATTGCGTAAGGCCATATCTTGCACTTTGTTGATTTTCTTGGAATGCGCCTTTGATAGCGAGCCGCCGAAAACAGTGAAGTCTTTGGCATAGAGATAAATCGGGCGGCCATTGACCGTGCCCCAGCCCGTGACCACTCCATCGCCAGGAATTTTCTTATCCTGCATGCCAAACTCTTGCCCGTCATGTTCAACGAACATGTCAATTTCTTCAAAACTACCAGGATCAAGCAGTAGGTCGATACGCTCGCGCGCCGTCAGCTTGCCGCGCGCATGTTGCGCCTCAATGTATTTTTCGCCCCCACCCAATCGGGCGACGCGACGGCGTTCTTCCAACTCTTTAATAATATCTCTCACAACGTGCTCCCCAGAGAATCGTGAATTGATTGAAATTTAAGCAGATTTCAGTGCTGATAAATAGACCGCAAGCATTTTTATTTCCAGTTTTATCTTGTCCAGCCGGTCGCGCGCTTCCTCATCCTCGCCCCATTCCTCGATTTGAAACTGGTCGTCAAGAAACGCCAGCTCATAGGCTTGCGCAGCCGACACATGCGCCTCATCTAAAGCCAAGGCAATAATCGCTGAGCCCATTAAGGCGGCGGCGTGGGCCAGACCGGTGAGGCGCAACACATGACCACTGGCGAGGGCGACGAATTTTTGCAAATTACCAGCCGCTTGCTGTATTGGCAAAATGCTCTCAGTGGTCAAAAAGGTCATGTCAAACCGTTGGCTAGCCCAAGCGAGCAGCGGGTCCCAGCTTTCGCTCTGCCGCGCCACCAAGCGATCAGGGTGGCTGGCCCGATAGAACAGCAAATCCGACATGCCAAAAGCGGCAAAAGCCTCAGCCGTCGCCGCAGGGTCTAGCGAAACACGGTCTATGGCGGTCGACACCAGCCGCGTTACCGGCATGGTGGCCGGCTCAATTTTATCGCCCTGCTCATTCCATTCGCTGGCGACTAATTCAGCCAAGGCCGGCGTTGGCACGCGCATCAGAGTTTTTGCCGGGGTTTTGAGGTCAAATGTATCGAGCTGGACGCCGTAGCCATCATCGCTGGCGACGCAGCGCGCCATATCATAAAAACGCTTGGCCATGGCTTAAGCCCCAGCGGGGAAAGCGGCGAGAATTTGTCTCAGCTTTTCTGGTGTTTCGGCAATATCATCGGCGCCGGTTTCCAGCAATTCATCAATGTCTTGATAGCCCCAGGCAACGCCAATCGCATAGGCGCCAGCCGCCTTAGCCATCAGCATGTCAAAGCTGGTATCGCCAACCATCACCGTGTGCTCAGGGCTGACGCCGCATTCGCGCATGGCGTCGAGCAATAGATCAGGCGCCGGTTTGCCGGGCCCATCGTCAGCGCTTTTCAAAGCCTGAAAATAATCGCGAATGTTATAAGCATCGACAACTCGATGCAGGCCGCGGCGCGACTTCATGGTGACAATCGCCATTTGCGTTTGCGGCAATTGGCCAAGCTCGCAAATTAGGTCATGCATGCCATCGAACATGATTTGCCCACGGTCATCTTGTTGCGATAATTTTTGATAGGTTTCGCGAAACAGGCTGATGGCTTGGGCCAAGGTCGCTTCATCGGCATCTGGCGCGTGGGTGGCCATGGCGACATCTACTGGCAGACCAACAGCATGTAAAATGGCTTGCCGTTCTGGCGTTGGCAGGCCGAACGCACTCAGCGCTGTTTCGGTTGATGCAACAATCGCTTGTTGGCTATCAACCAAAGTGCCGTCACAATCGAATACTACCAAGCGCATTAATTTTCCTCGTCGAATGGATCATGCCCATCGGCTATGTCTAAACTTAGCATATCCCATGTTTCCGCCATATGGCCAGTCAACGGCGCTTCGCATGAAAACCGCCCGCCTGCCGGATGAGGCAATATAATCGATCGGGCGTGCAAGTGAAGTTTTTTCGGCAAAATGCCGCCAGTTTCTTCCTCTTGCTCGACATCACGGTATTTTGGGTCACCCACCAAAGGATGACCAATGGCCGCCGCATGGGCACGAATTTGGTGGGTGCGACCGGTGCGCGGGCGAAACGCCAGCCAGCTAAACCTCTGCCCGACACGGGCGATTTCGGCAAAATCAGTTTGCGCATTCATCGCATCAGGGTCTGACTTATCAACTGGGCGCACGCGCTCGCCGCCATCTGCCGCGGCCCGTTTGGCCAAGGGCACGCTAATGCGCCCACGCGGTGGACGCGGCACGCCGTGAGCCAAAGCCCAATAGATTTTCTCAACTTCGCGGGTGGCAAAATGACGGGTCAAAAATTGCGCCGCTTTGCGATTACGCGCCAAGAGTAAAACGCCAGAGGTATCGCGGTCGAGCCGGTGCACCAAACGCGGCGCTTCCTCAGCTTCAAATTGCAAAGCCGGTAAAGCCGCATCGACATGAACTGTGGTTTTGCTGCCGCCCTGCACGGCCAAGCCGGAGGGTTTGTTGAGCACCAGAATATGCTTATCGCGGTGGATAATTGCCGCTTCCAATTGCTCAATCAGCGACGGCGGCACATCGACTTGTTTGGCGATTGGTGATTTATGATCAGTCGGCACTTCAGGCGGGATACGAATCGATTGTCCAATCACCACGCGCTCATTGGCTTTGGCACGCTTACCATCGACTCGCACCAAGCCGCGTCGCAATAGTTTTTCTAAACGCCCCTGCGTCAGCCCGGGGAAATATTGCCGAAACCAACGGTCAAGCCGCAAGCCGTCGTCTTGGCTTTTCACTTTCCGATGATGCACACCACTCATGCCGCAACACTCCGTAATAGCACATAGCCAGCCATAAAGGCGGCGACACCGCCGATCAGCGAGCCCGACGCATAAAGCACAGCCAAAACCGCTTCACGGCGTTCTAATAGGCTAACCAGCTCCATAGAAAAGGCCGAAAATGTGGTGAAACCGCCAAGCACGCCAACCGCCAGAAAAAGCCGCACCCCCTCATTGCCGGACCGCGCCAGCCAGCCCATTAACAGGCCCATCAGCAAGGAGCCGAAAATATTGACACTCAAGGTCGCCCACGGAAAACCGCCTATGGCAGCGGTTTTGAGCCAAACAGACACGCCGAAACGCGCCATTGCGCCAAGCGCACCGCCTATTCCGACATAGATAAATGACATCATTCCCGCCCCTAATTGCGCTTCGTCTGGCCGCAAATTACCATAAAAAAAGACACGAAAGCGAACTTCCGTGTCTTGTTTTTGCCGTCATAGTCAAATTACGCGCTGACTTCAGCCTCGTCATCAACCATAACTGGGCCTGAATCTTGGCCGCGTGCTTCTGGATCGCGATCGACGAATTCAATCACCGCCATTGGTGCATTGTCACCATAACGGAAACCGGCTTTCATAATACGCGTGTAGCCGCCTTCGCGCTCGGCATAACGTGGGCCGAGAACTTCGAATAATTTGACAGCAAATTTATCTTCGAGAAGCTGCGCAGAAGCCTTACGGCGGGCGCTCAAATCGCCTTTTTTGCCGAGGGTCACCAATTTTTCTACAAATGGGCGAAGCTCTTTGGCTTTCGGCAATGTCGTAATAATTTGTTCGTGTTTGATCAGTGAACCAGCCATGTTTGACAGCATCGCCTTACGGTGGCTGCTTGTGCGATTCAGTTTACGACCTGCTTTTGCGTGGCGCATAACGACACTCCTCTATTCACGCTCAATGCGTGGCTTAATAATTATCTTCGAACCTTTTAGCAAGGTCTTCGATGTTTTCAGGTGGCCAATTTGGCACATCCATACCCAGATGCAGACCCATTTCAGCCAGAACTTCTTTGATTTCATTCAGCGACTTGCGGCCAAAATTTGGTGTCCGCAGCATTTCGCCTTCTGATTTTTGAATCAAATCGCCGATGTAAACGATGTTGTCGTTTTTCAGGCAATTGGCTGAACGCACGGACAATTCCAATTCGTCGACTTTTTTCAGCAAAGCAGCCGAGAAACCAGTTTCTTCAATGGCCGACACTTCTTCGACGCGCGCTTCTGGCTCTTCGAAATTGATGAAGCTTTGCAATTGGTCTTGCAGAATACGTGCTGACAAAGCCAGCGCATCTTCTGGTGTGACCGTACCATTGGTTTCGATTTCCATGGTCAACTTGTCATAATCTAAAACTTGGCCTTCGCGCGTGTTCTCAACATTGTAAGAAACCCGACGCACTGGGCTGTATAGGCTGTCGACGGGAATCAGGCCGATGGGCGCATCTTCCGGACGGTTTTTCTCAGCCGGCACATAGCCGTTACCGGTGTTAATGGTAAATTCAAAACGCACCTCAGCGCCCTCGTCGAGCGTGCACAAGACTAAGTCTGGGTTGTGGATTTCGACATCCGCCGTCAGCTCAACATCACCAGCGGTGACAACGCCTGGGCCTTTTTTGCTCAGTGTCAGGCGTTTTGCGCCCTCAGCTGCCAAAGACAATGACATTTGCTTAATGTTCAATACCACATCGGTTACGTCTTCACGCACGCCGGGGATAGATGAAAACTCGTGCAACACGCCGTCAATTTGAACGGCGGTGACAGCGGCACCTTGAATTGATGACAATAAAACCCGGCGCAATGCATTGCCCAAAGTCAGACCAAAGCCACGCTCAAGCGGCTCAGCAACAATGCGTGCATGGCGCGTTGCATCGTGGCCTGGAATAATATCCAGTTTTGTCGGTTTAATTAATTCTTGCCAATTTTTTTGGATCACAGTGATACCTCTTTGAAAACGCCGGAGTTGGAAGGAGACCTTAAACGCGGCGACGTTTAGGTGGACGGCAGCCATTATGTGGAATTGGCGTTACATCACGAATTGAGGTGATGGTAAAACCAGCCGCTTGCAATGCCCGAAGAGCACTCTCACGGCCTGAACCAGGCCCGCGCACATGAACTTCAAGTGTTTTCACACCATGTTCCATAGCTTTTTTGCCAGCATCCTCTGCTGCAACCTGCGCTGCATAAGGCGTTGATTTACGTGAGCCCTTAAAGCCCATTGTGCCAGCTGATGACCAGCTAATCGCATTGCCTTGGGCATCCGAGATTGTGATCAATGTATTGTTAAAAGTCGAATTGACGTGGGCCACACCTGAAGAGATGTTTTTACGCTCGCGACGACGAATGCGGGTTTTTTCAGTAGCCATTTTCTATCCTATCCTAGCCGCTATTTCTTTTTACCAGCAATTGCTTTAGCTGGGCCCTTACGGGTACGCGCATTGGTATGCGTGCGCTGACCACGTACTGGCAGATTGCGACGGTGGCGCAGGCCACGGTAAATGCCCATATCCAATAGGCGTTTGATGTTCATGGAGTTTTCGCGGCGCAAATCACCTTCAACAAGGTAATCAGCGTCAATGCTCTCACGAATTTGAATGACTTCAGCGTCACTTAATTCATTGACGCGGCGTTCCAAAGGAATGCCAACTTTGGCGCAAATTTCATGCGCTTTTGTATCACCAATACCGTGAATATAGGTCAAGGCGATAACTACACGCTTGCCTGTTGGAATATTTACACCAGCTATACGAGCCACTTGCTTCTCCTTTGCACCGCTTTGCGGTGATGCCTCGGTTCGGGAAATCAGCCCCAAAACCTTGAATTTTAGCGGTTTTCTAGCATTTTCCAGATTGACCGTCAGAAGCGCGGATTATATTTAATTCGCCCCGCTAGTCAACTGTTAACACCGCAAACCTCTCTGTTAAATCTACCTCAACGCCGCCTTAATCTGCGACGTTACTTCGTCCATTTCTTGCATCCCATCTAAGGTCCGCAAAATACCTTTTCCGGCATAAAAATCAGCTACCGGTGCTGTTTGTTGTTCATAGACTTGCAAGCGATGCTGCAAGGCCTCTTCCGTGTCATCTGCGCGCGGGCCCGAAACACTCTCAGCGGCGCGTTTCAAAATACGGCCGATCAATACTTCCGAGTCGACGGCCAATTCAATAACCGCATCAAGGGCAATGTTTTTTTCAAGAAGCATCGCGTCCAAGGCTTGCGCCTGTGCAAGATTGCGCGGGAAACCATCGAGAATAAAGCCATTGGCGCAATCTGGCTGGTCAATACGGTCGGCAATAATACCAACAACCACTTCATCGGGCACTAAATCGCCGCGCGCCATAATGTCTTTCGCAAGAAGCCCGACTTCGGTCTCAGCGGCAACGGCGGCGCGTAACATGTCGCCGGTTGACAGCTGACGTAGCGAAAAGGCTTCTTCAATACGCTGTGCCTGAGTGCCTTTGCCGGCACCGGGAGGGCCCAAAAAAATCAATTTCATCGGCGTTTACCACCCAATTTAGATTTCTTGATCAAACCTTCATATTGATGGGCAAACAAGTGTCCTTGCACTTGCCCAACCGTATCCATGGTCACACTGACAACAATCAACAGCGAGGTGCCACCAAAATAGAAAGGCACGCTATAGGCGTTGATGAGAAACTCTGGCAGCAAACAAACCAAGGTCAGATATAGCGCGCCGACAACCGTCAAACGCGTCAACACGCGATCGATATGTTCAGCCGTGCGCTGGCCTGGACGGATGCCCGGAATGAAACCACCCTGCCGTTTCAAATTATCAGCCGTGTCATTTGGGTTGAATACGATTGATGTGTAGAAGAAGCAGAAAAAGATAATGCCGGCGGCATACATTGCCATATAGGCGGGCTGGCCACGACCCAAAGTGGCGGCAATCGTCGCCATAATGTCATTGCCTTCACCGGATGAGAAATTAGCCAAAGTCACTGGCATTAGCAGCAAAGATGAAGCGAAAATTGGCGGAATAACACCAGCTGTGTTGAGTTTCAGCGGCAAATGCGAGCTGTCGCCAGAGGTCATTTTATTGCCGATTTGGCGTTTTGGATATTGCACCAATAGGCGACGTTGCGCGCGCTCCATGAAAACGATGAAAGCAATCACGGCCACGACCATAATCATCAGCGCCAGAATAATGAAAGTTGAAAGCGCGCCCTGACGGCCGAGCTCCAGCGTGCCAGCCAATGCGCTTGGCAATTCAGCGACAATACCGGCGAAAATAATTAATGAAATACCGTTACCAACACCGCGGGCGGTAATTTGTTCGCCCAACCACATTAAGAAAACCGTGCCGCCCACCAGCGTAATCACCGCGCTAATGCGGAAGAAAGTACCCGGGTCAACGACCACGCCCTCAGCCCCTTCAAGGCCGACAGCAATGCCATAGCCCTGAACCGTGGCCAGTAGAACTGTGCCATAGCGGGTGTATTGGTTGATGGTTTTGCGGCCTGCTTCGCCGTCTTTTTTCAGCTGCTCAAGCCGTGGCACGACCGAGGTCAAAAGCTGAATAACAATCGATGCGGTAATATAGGGCATGATGTTAAGCGCGAAAATCGCCATCCGGCCAACGGCGCCACCAGCAAACATGTTGAACATGCCAACAATGCCAGATTGCTGCTGACTAAAAACCGATTTCAAGGCTTCCGGATCAATGCCCGGCAGCGGAATATAGGTACCCAAACGATAGACGAGCAGCGCGGCCAAAGTGAACCAAATGCGCTTCTTCAACTCATCAGCCGTCTTAAAGGCTGATAAGCTCATATTCGCAGCGAGCTGTTCGGCGGCAGAAGCCATCGACTATCCCTTCTTGGAATGATTAGGCGTCGTCACCAGCTTCTGGTGCGGCGGCTTCAGCAGCAGGTGTGGCCTGTTTCAAGATTGAAACCGTCCCACCCAATTTCTCAATAGCTTCTTGGGCAGCTTTAGAGGCACCAGCAACTTCAAAGTTGAGTTTCTCTTTCAGCTCGCCACTGGCTAAAATCCGTACGCCGTCTTTGGCGCGGCGCAAAACACCGGCTTCCACCAAAGAAGCAGCTGTTACTGTGGCGCCTTTGGCAATTTTGCCAGCTTCCACAGCTGTTTGTAAACGACCCAGATTGACGGCATTTAATTTGACCGGATTTGGCACATTAAAGCCGCGCTTTGGCAAGCGCATATGAATTGGCATTTGACCGCCTTCAAAGCCTTTAATGGCCACACCTGAGCGTGAGGTTTGACCCTTTACACCGCGGCCTGCTGTTTTACCTTTGCCAGATGAGGTACCACGTCCAACGCGCATACGGCCTTTGCGGGCACCCTCATTATCACGAAGCTCATTCAGTTTCATAATCGGTTTCTCCAAAAAGTGTCGCCGCTGATTAAGCGTCGACCACACGCACCAAATGCGCCACTTTGTTAATCATGCCGCGTACTGCTGGTGTATCTTCCAACTCGTTACGACGACCATTTTTATTCAAGCCAAGACCAATCAGGGTTGCCCGCTGATCAGCTGGACGGCCAATCGGGCTGCCAGTTTGCTCAACAATAAGTTTTTTCGCTTTTGCCATGCTCGCCTCTCCTAATTCGCCGTTTCGACTTCAGCGTCTGACTGCGCGTCATCACGACGACGCGACACTAAATCGCTGACTTTTTTGCCACGGCGTGCCGCGACCAAACGCGGGCTGCCTTGTTTCAACAAAGCGTCGAAAGTGGCGTGGATCATGTTGTAAGGGTTTGACGAACCGATTGACTTGGCAACCACATCTTGCACACCCAAAACCTCAAACACAGCACGCATTGGGCCACCAGCAATGATACCGGTACCAGCCGGGGCGGCGCGCAATTGAACGCGACCGGCGCCATGACGGCCAGCAATATCGTGGTGCAATGTGCGACCTTCGCGCAATGGCACTTGAATCATTTTGCGCTTGGCGCTTTCGGTTGCTTTGCGGATGGCTTCTGGCACTTCGCGCGCCTTACCATGACCAAAGCCAACGCGACCGCGCTGATCACCAATCACAACCAAAGCGGCAAAACCAAAACGGCGGCCACCTTTCACAACTTTTGCAACACGGTTGATATGGACCAGACGGTCGATAAATTCGCTATCGCGCTCTTCGCGATTATCCCGGTTTTCGTTTCTTGCCACGGTGTTTCTCCTTTAAACCAGCTTAGAAGCTGAGACCAGCTTCGCGCGCTGCATCGGCCAAAGCCTTAACACGCCCATGATAAATATAACCGCCGCGGTCGAACACGACACTCTCAACGCCAGCTTTTTTGGCGCGTTTTGCAATTTCTGCTCCAATGACGCTTGCCGCATCAATATTTGCGCCCGTCGCACCGCTGAAGTCTTTATCTTTTGTCGATGCTGCTGCCAATGTGCGGCCGGCCGTATCGTCAATAACTTGCGCATAAATGTGCTTTGAAGAGCGGAAAACTGATAGCCGCGGACGACCATTAGCCACTTTGCGAAGCTGGCGGCGAACCCGCTGCTTACGACGTTCATCTGTTGATATTTTATTACCCATGACCAATCCTACTTCTTCTTGCCTTCTTTACGGAACACATACTCGCCTTCATAACGCACGCCTTTGCCTTTATAGGGCTCTGGTGGACGGTAGGAGCGAATTTCTGATGCGACCTGACCAACTTTTTGCTTATCAATGCCGGACACAATAATTTCAGTCTGCGATGGGCATTCAACGCTAATGCCTTCTGGCACTGGGAAGTCCACATCATGGCTGAAGCCAAGCGCCAATTTCAGGTTTTGGCCTTGCACTTGCGCACGATAACCAACGCCTTGCAAAATCAGCTTGCGATTAAAGCCTTCTGACACGCCAACAACCAGGTTTTCAACCAAAGACCGGCTTAACCCCCAAAAGCTACGTGCTGTTTGAGACTTATCAACGGGTGACACCAGCAAGCCGGCATCGTCTTGAACCACAGATACGTGCTGCGACAGGGTTGCGTCCAATGCGCCTTTCGGGCCTTTCACAGCCACATGTTGGCCGTTTAGGCTAACTTCGACGCCGTTGGGAACAGCCACTGGTTTTTTGCCAATACGAGACATTTTTCTATCCTTTTCAGTCCGCCCCTAAAAGACGCGGCACAGAATTTCCCCACCCACATTATTGTCGCGGGCGGCATTATCTGACATCACACCTTTGGGTGTCGATATAATCGCAATTCCCAAGCCGTTACGAATAGTCGGCATGGTTTTCACGGATGAATAAACCCGACGGCCAGGCTTAGAAACGCGCTGAATTTCTTGGATGACCGGCTGGCCTTCGTAGTATTTCAGTTCGATTTCAAGCTCACCGGCACCATTGTCCAGCTTAGATTCAGAATAGCCACGAATGTAGCCTTCTTCTTTCAGCACATCGAGCACCCAAACGCGTAGCTTAGATGCAGGGCTGATCACTTTAGACTTGCCGCGCATTTGAGCATTACGAATACGGGTAAGCATATCGCCAAGAGGATCGTTCATATCTAACTCCTACCAGCTCGACTTAACCATGCCAGGGATCAGGCCTTTTGAGGCCAGTTCACGCAAGGCAATGCGAGACATATTCAGTTTACGGTAATAACCGCGTGGACGACCACTCACGCCACAACGGTTACGCACACGATGCGGCGATGAATTGCGTGGCAATTCAGACAGTTTCAAGCGCGCTTTGAAGCGCTCTTCATTGGTTAATGATTTATCATTGGCGATTGCCAATAAAGCCGCACGTTTGCTGGCAAATTTCTCTGCCAAGCGTTTGCGCTTATCATTGCGTTCGACGGAACTCTTTTTAGCCATTGTCTACTCCTCCGCTCTAATCGTTAAACGGAAAGTTAAAGCCGCGCAGCAATTCACGGGCTTGATCATCTTCAGTCGCTGAGGTGCAGACGATAATGTCCATACCCCAAATTGTGTCGACTTTGTCATAATTGATTTCTGGGAACACAATATGTTCTTTCAGGCCCATGGCGAAATTGCCATTGCCGTCGAAGCTTTTTGCGTTGAGACCACGAAAGTCACGAACCCGCGGCAGAGCCACAGTAATCAGACGGTCAATAAACTCATACATACGCGCGCCACGCAGTGTAACTTTGACACCCAATGGCATTTCTTCACGCACCTTAAAGCCGGCGATAGATGTCCGGGCACGGGTAATCACCGGCCGCTGACCTGCAATCGCTTGCATTGCCTCAAAAGCAGAGTTGATTTTTTTCGTGTCTTGGGTTGTTTCACCGACGCCCATGTTCAGCACGATTTTTTCAAGCGCTGGAACCTGCATAACGTTTGTATATTGAAACTTTTCCTGCAATGCGCCGCGAACTGTTTCCAGATAATGCGACTTCATACGCGGTGTGTAGCTTTGTGCATCAGCCATCGATAACTTCCCCCGAACGTTTCGCAATGCGTGACTTGCTGCCATCATCATTGATTTTGTAACCAGCCCGTGTTGCCTTGCCGTCTTTTGGATCGATCAAGGCCAGGTTTGAGATATGGATTTTGGCTTCGCGGCTCAAAATACCACCCTCAGTTTGTGCCGATTGGCGGGTATGGCGTTGCACCATATTCACACCTTGCACGAGAGCGCGGTTTTCAGTTGGGAAAACTGCGAGAACTTCGCCTGATTTTCCCTTATCGCGACCAGCCAAGACGATAACTTTATCGCCTTTTTTGATTTTCAGTTTAATCGCCATTACAACACCTCCGGTGCCAAAGACACGATTTTCATATGGTTGGAACTGCGCAATTCACGCGTTACTGGACCAAAAATACGTGTGCCAATCGGCTCGCCGGCTTGGTTGACCAAAACGGCCGCATTGCGGTCGAAGCGGATAACGCTGCCGTCGGGACGACGGATTTCCTTCGCTGTGCGTACAATCACAGCCTTCATCACATCGCCTTTCTTAACACGTCCACGCGGGATAGCTTCTTTCACACTGACAACAATTGTGTCGCCAACAGAAGCTGTTTTCCGCTTGGACCCACCAAGAACCTTGATGCACTGCACCCGGCGTGCGCCTGAATTATCGGCAACATCCAGATTGGTTTGCATCTGAATCATAACGGGACCTCTTACTCGCCATTGCTAGGAACGACTTCCCAGCTTTTTAATTTTGAAATCGGACGGCATTCTTGAATCGTCACCTGATCACCGATTTTGAGTTCATTATTCGCATCATGAGCGTGATAACGCTTTGACTTACGAACGGTTTTTTTCATGACAGGGTCAGAGAAGCGACGCTCTACATTGACAACAACTGTTTTGTCGCCCTTGTCGCTAACTACCGTGCCTTGCAAAATACGTTTTGGCATAACTATCTACCCCTAACCGGCTTGCTGAGCGGTTGTACGCAGCATTGTTTTAATGCGCGCAATGGTTTGACGGACTTGTTTAATCCGCGATGAATTTTCAAGCTGGCCTGAAGCTTGCTGAAAGCGCAGGTTCAACTGCTCTTTTTTCAGCTTCAGAAGCTCGTCAGCCAATTGGTCGGCTGTCAAATCTTTGATCTCAGAATATTTCATAATGACACCGCCCTATTGTTCGCCTGGACGTGACACAACCCGTGTCGCTACCGGCAATTTAGCTGCTGCCAGTTTCAGAGCTTCATGAGCTACATCACTTGGCACACCATCAACTTCAAACATAATGCGACCTGGCTTCACACGGCAGGCCCAGTATTCTGGAGAACCTTTACCTTTACCCATCCGAACTTCGGTTGGCTTTTTAGAAACCGGCACATCTGGGAAAATGCGGATCCACACACGACCGGCACGTTTCATGTGACGGGTAATCACACGACGCGCGGCTTCGATTTGACGCGCTGTCACCCGATCCGGCGAGGTCGCTTTCAGGCCATATGAACCGAAAGTCAGGCTTGTGCCACCTTTGGCATTACCATGAATCCGGCCTTTGTGGGCCTTGCGGAATTTCGTACGCTTAGGCTGCAACATGATCTATTCTCCTGCTGCTGGGCGTTGTTGTTGCTGGCGACCAGCTTCACCCTGCTCTAGACGGCGATCACGAGCCATTGGATCATGCTCCATAATCTCGCCTTTAAAGATAAAGATTTTCACGCCGCAAATACCATATGCGGTCATGGCTTCGGCGACACCATAGTCAATGTCGGCGCGCAATGTATGCAAGGGCACACGGCCTTCACGATACCATTCGGTACGGGCAATCTCTGCACCCCCCAAACGACCGCCGCAATTGATACGAATACCAAGGGCACCTAGACGCATGGCCGATTGAACGGCCCGTTTCATCGCCCGACGGAAGCCAACACGACGCTCAAGCTGCTGGGCCACACCTTCGGCCACCAGCTGCGCATCAATCTCAGGCTTACGCACTTCGACGATGTTCAAATGGACTTCACTATCGGTCATTTGGCCAATACGTGATTTCAACTTATCAATATCAGCGCCTTTTTTACCGATGATCACACCAGGACGTGCTGAATGAATGGTGACGCGGCATTTTTTGTGCGGACGCTCAATAACAACGCGCGCAATACCGGCCTGACGCAATTCTTTCATCAACATGGTGCGGATTTTCAGATCTTCATGCAACAAAGTCGCATATTCGCCTTTTTCAGCATACCAACGTGATTCCCATGTGCGGTTCACGCCAAGACGCATAACAATTGGATTAACTTTATTTCCCATTATGCCTTCTCCTCGGCTTCTACTTCACGCACGACAATCGTCAACTGGCTAAATGGCTTCAGAATACGCGAAGCACGACCCTTGGCACGGGCCCGAAAGCGTTTCATGACCAAGTTTTTACCAACATAGGCTTCAGCGACAACCAAGCTATCAACATCCAGATTGTGGTTGTTTTCAGCGTTGGCAATGGCGCTTTGCAGTACTTTTTTCACATCAGCGGCAATGCGACGCTGCGAAAAGGTAAGATCAGACAAAGCGCGTTCGGCTTTTTTGCCACGGATCAACTGAGCCACTAGGTTCAGCTTTTGCGGGCTTGTACGAATATTGCGTCCAACAGCTTTCGCTGAATTGTCTGGCAATTGACGTTCTAGGGATGACTTGCCCATGGGTTAACCTCTCTTTGCCTTTTTATCGGCTGTATGGCCGTAATATGTACGGGTCGGCGAAAACTCACCGAATTTATGGCCAACCATATCTTCCGTCACAGAGACAGGGATATGCTTATGTCCGTTGTGAACACCAAAGGTCAGACCGACGAATTGCGGCAGAATCGTCGAACGACGGCTCCAGATTTTAATGACTTCATTGATGCGCCCGCTTTCGCGCACAGCTTCTGCCTTTTTCAGCAGATAACCGTCAACAAATGGGCCTTTCCAGACTGAACGTGTCATCTAAACACTCCTAACGTTTCTTACGCAGATGGCGACTGCGCAGAATATATTTATCAGTGGCCTTATTAGACCGCGTACGCCGACCTTTGGTCGGTTTGCCCCACGGGGTAACCGGATGACGGCCACCTGAGGTTTTACCTTCACCACCACCATGTGGGTGATCAACTGGGTTCATGGCCACACCACGAACGGATGGGCGTTTGCCCAACCAGCGGCTACGACCGGCTTTCGCCAGCTTGATGTTTGACTGATCAGGGTTCGACACGGCGCCGATTGTTGCCATGCAAGTCCCGAGCACCAAACGCTGCTCGCCAGATGTCAGGCGGATAATCGCATAAGCGGCATCGCGGCCAACAAGCTGAGCAAAAGTACCGGCTGAACGGGCAATTTGACCGCCCTTACCTGGTTTGAGCTCAATATTGTGAATAATCGTACCGATGGGAATAGAGGCCAAAGGCATGGCATTGCCCGGTTTCACGTCAACCGATTTGCCAGAAACCACTTTGTCGCCTTCACCCAAGCGCTGTGGCGCCAAGATATAGGCCAATTCACCGTCTTCATATTTAATCAGAGCGATAAAAGCTGAACGGTTTGGATCATATTCCAGACGTTCAACCGTCGCCACCATATCAAATTTCGTACGTTTGAAATCGATCAGGCGATAGCTACGCTTATGACCACCACCACGACGGCGCGCGGTAATACGACCTGTGTTGTTACGACCGCCATTTTTGGTCAAGCCCTCGGTCAGTTGTTTGACCGGCTTGCCGCTGTAAAGCGCAGACCGATCGACCTGAATGAGGCCGCGTTGACCCGGCGTCGTTGGTTTATACTTCTTAAGTGCCATGCTTTCCTACCCCGCTTATAGACCGGTCGACACGTCGATTGCGTGACCGTCTTCAAGCGTTACAATCGCCTGTTTCACATCATTCTGCTTACCGCGAATACCACGGAAGCGCTTCACTTTGCCCTTACGAACCAGCGTGTTGACAGCTTTCACTTTGACATCAAACAAAGCTTCAACGGCTTCTTTGATCAGTGGCTTGCTGGCATCCATTGCGACTTTGAAAACAACCTGATTGCTTTCAGAAGCAAGGGTAGCTTTTTCAGTAATGACCGGCTGACGGATTACGTCGAAATATTTTTCCTTGCTCATTTGAAGCGCTCCTCAAGGCTGCTCAAAGCGGCTTTGGTTAAAACCAACTTCTCACGGCGCAAAATGTCATAAACATTAATGCCCTGTGCTGGTAGCACGTCGATCTGGGCAATATTGCGGGCGGCGCGGGCGAAGTTATCATCCAACTCGCTGCCGTCGATGATCAAAGCATTGTTAATGCCGAGTTTTTCCAGCTGCTTACGCAGACCGCCGGTTTTGCCGTCTTTCGACTTAGCATCTTCCAGAACAATCAATTGCTCATTGGCGGTTTTGCTAGATAGCGCCATTTTCAGGGCCAAAGCACGAATTTTCTTCGGCAAATCAATGGCATGCGAGCGCACGACGGGGCCGTGCGATTTACCACCACCAATAAAGATGTTTGATTTGCGGTTACCGTGCCGCGCCCCACCGCCGCCTTTTTGGCGACCGAATTTCTTCGTGGTACCGGCAATTTCACTACGCTGTTTGGTTTTATGCGTACCAGCTTGGCGTTTGGCCAATTGATAAGTCACCATGCGTTGCAGAATATCGGCGCGCGCTTCAATGCCAAATACAGCTTCGTCGAGATCGACGGAACCACTGGCTTTTGCGCCAAGCGTTGTCACATCAGCTTTCATTATTCAGCATCCTTCTCTTCGCTTGTCGCTTCTTCGGCTGGCGCCTCAACAACGGCCTCTTCGGCACCTGTCTCAACAACCTCTTCAGCCGCAACTTCTTCAACCGGCGCTTCTTCTTCAACTGGCGCCATATCAGCAACCAAACCGGCAGGCAATGGCACATCAGCTGGCATTGGGCGTTTCACCGCATCACGCAGCAAAACCCAACCGCCTTTGGCACCAGGCACAGCGCCCTTTACCATGACAAGGCCACGCTCAAGGTCGATTTTGGCGACTGTCAGATTTTGTGTGGTTACCCGCACATCACCCATGTGACCAGCCATTTTCTTACCTTTGAAAACCCGACCTGGATCTTGGCACTGACCGGTTGAACCGTGACTACGGTGCGAAATCGACACGCCGTGAGAGGCCCGCAGACCGCCAAAGTTGTGACGTTTCATGGCACCGGCAAAACCTTTACCAATGCTGACGCCAGTGGCATCAACATGCTGACCTTCGATGAAGTGGCTGGCCGCCAATTCGGCGCCAACATCAATCATATTATCAGCGCTGACGCGAAACTCAGCGACACGACGCTTTGGTTCAACATTTGCTTTGGCGAAGTGGCCGCGCATGGCTTTGCTGGTCCGCTTTACTTTGGCAAAACCTGAGCCAAGCTGAACAGCTGTATAGCCGTCTTTTTCTTCAGTGCGTTGAGCCACCACCTGACATTTGTCAAGTTTGAGAACTGTCACAGGCACATGCGCCCCTGCTTCAGTGAACAAGCGGGTCATCCCAACTTTTTGAACTATCAATCCGGAACGCATCAGTACGTCTCCTAATCCTGGTCTTTAAAGCTTAATCTGAACGTCGACGCCGGCTGGCAAGTCGAGTTTCATCAAAGCATCAACGGTTTGCGGGGTTGGGTCGACAATGTCGAGCATGCGCTTATGAGTCCGCATTTCGAACTGGTCGCGGCTCTTTTTGTCAATATGTGGCCCACGCAAAACAGTGAATTTCTCAATATGAGTCGGAAGCGGGATTGGCCCACGCACATCCGCGCCAGTCCGCTTAGCTGTGTTCAAAATCTCGCGTGCAGAATTATCCAACACACGGTGGTCAAACGCTTTCAAGCGGATACGAATATTTTGTGACTGTACCATTTGTATTTCCGTTCCAAATAAAGTGGCGCGCCCGAAGGCGCGCCGTGTTTTTATTACTCAACAATAGCCGCAACAACACCGGCGCCGACTGTACGACCGCCTTCACGGATCGCAAAGCGCAGCTTTTCTTCCATGGCAACCGGCACAATCAGCTCGACTTCCACTTCAATATTGTCACCAGGCATAACCATTTCCGTGCCACCAGCAAGGTGAACAATGCCCGTCACATCAGTTGTACGGAAGTAGAACTGCGGACGGTAATTGGTAAAGAATGGCGTATGACGACCACCCTCTTCCTTGGTCAAAATATAGGCCTCGGCTTTAAATTTCGTATGCGGCGTAATCGAACCAGGCGCACAAAGAACCTGACCACGCTCAACATCTTCGCGCTTCGTACCGCGCAACAAAACACCAACATTGTCACCAGCTTCACCGCTATCAAGCAGCTTGCGGAACATTTCAACGCCTGTGCAAGTGGTTTTCGTTGTGTCTTTAATGCCAACAATCTCAATATCGTCGCCAACATTAATCACACCACGCTCAACACGACCAGTAACAACCGTACCGCGACCTGAAATTGAGAAAACATCCTCAATCGGCAGCAAGAAAGGCTGATCCTTCGGACGCTCAGGCTGTGGAATATAACGGTCAACTTCAGCCATCAAGGCCAAAATCGACTCTTTACCAATCGCATCATCGCGACCTTCAAGCGCCGCCAAGGCCGAACCTTTAACAATCGGAATATCATCGCCAGGGAATTCATAAGAAGAAAGCAACTCACGCACTTCCATCTCAACAAGCTCCAAAAGCTCGTCATCATCAACCTGATCAACTTTGTTCAAATAAACAACCAGAGCCGGAACACCAACCTGACGGGCAAGAAGAATATGCTCGCGCGTCTGTGGCATCGGCCCATCAGCCGCGTTAACAACCAAAATGCCGCCATCCATTTGCGCCGCACCGGTAATCATGTTCTTCACATAGTCAGCGTGACCAGGGCAATCAACGTGAGCATAGTGACGTGCTTCCGTCTCATACTCAACGTGAGCCGTCGAAATGGTGATACCGCGCGCTTTTTCTTCCGGCGCCTTATCAATGTCAGCATAATCAGAAAACGACGCACCGCCGGTCTCTGACAAAACTTTTGTAATCGCCGCTGTCAAGGTCGTCTTACCATGGTCAACGTGACCAATCGTTCCGATGTTACAATGCGGCTTATTGCGCTCAAACTTTTCTTTCGACATTTTATCTCTCCGTCGATTAGCCCGTTAGGGTCGATTACGCCATTTTCGCGATGACTTCGTCAGACACCGCCTGTGGCACTTGTTCATAATGGTCAAAGGTCATTGAATATTGCGCCCGACCCTGGGTCATTGACCGCAGTGTGTTTACATATCCAAACATATTGGCAAGCGGCACCATGGCTGAAATCACTGAGGCATTGCCTCGTGTTTCCGTGCCACGCACCTGACCGCGACGGCTGCTCAAGTCACCAATCACGTCACCCATATGGTCGTCCGGTGTCACCACCTCAACATTCATAATAGGCTCAAGCAATTTCGCACCAGCTGCCCGTGACGCTTCACGGAAAGCGGCACGCGCCGCAATTTCAAAGGCCATCACACTTGAGTCAACATCGTGATAAGCGCCATCAAACAGCGTCACACGGAAGTCGATCATTGGGAAGCCTGCGAGCACGCCATTTTCACGCACGCTCTCAATACCTTTTTCAACGCCAGGGATATATTCGCGCGGAATAGAACCACCAACGATTTTATTTTCAAACTCAAAGCCGCCACCTGGCTCCAATGGTGAAATGGTCATTTTCACCCGAGCAAACTGACCCGAACCACCCGATTGTTTCTTATGGGTGTAGTCAACTTCGGTTTCTTTGGTGAAGGTTTCGCGATACGCCACTTGCGGAGCGCCAACATTGGCTTCAACGCTAAATTCGCGACGCATACGGTCAACAATAATATCCAAATGCAACTCGCCCATACCGGCGATAACTGTCTGGCCGCTCTCTTCGTCAGATTTGACGCGGAAAGACGGATCTTCTTGTGCCAAACGGCTCAACGCCAGACCCATTTTTTCTTGGTCGCCCTTGGTTTTCGGCTCAACGGCAACTTCAATAACAGGCTCAGGGAATTCCATGCGCTCGAGGATAACAGGGCTGTCAGTGGCGCAAAGCGTGTCACCCGTTGTGGTATCTTTCATCCCCACCAGGGCGACAATATCACCAGCAAAAGCCTCTTTGATTTCTTCGCGTGAATTGGCGTGCATTTGCAGCATCCGACCAATGCGCTCGCGCTTGTCTTTAACCGTATTGATAACTGACGAACCGCTTTCCAATTTACCAGAGTAAATCCGTGCGAAGGTCAAAGAACCAACAAACGGGTCATTGGCGATTTTGAAGGCCAACATAGACAAAGGCTCATCATCAGATGACTTACGAACGATTGGCGCTTCGGTCTTGGCGTCAACACCCTGAATAGCTTTCACTTCCAGTGGTGACGGCATGAAATCAATGACCGCATCCAACAAAGGCTGAACGCCTTTGTTTTTAAACGCTGTGCCGTTCAAAACAGGCACGAAAGACTGATTAATGGTGCCAATACGAATGCAACGCAGCAAGGTCGCTTCATCTGGCTCATTGCCTTCGAGATAGGCTTCCATGACATCGTCATCCATCTCCACCGCCGCTTCAACCAGGGCAGCGCGATATTCTTCGGCTTGTGCTTTGAGCTCGTCACGAATGTCGAAATAATCATATTCCGCACCAAGGTCTTCGTTTTTCCAAAGAACCTCTTTCATGCGCACCAAGTCAATCAGGCCTTCATATTCAGATTCAGCACCAATTGGCAGCTGCAGAACCAAAGCATTGGCACCCAAACGATCTTTAATCATATCGACGCAGCGATAAAAATCGGCGCCCATACGGTCCATTTTGTTGACGAAACACATGCGTGGCACGGCATATTTATCAGCCTGGCGCCACACTGTCTCTGATTGCGGCTCGACACCAGCAACCGAGTCAAATACCGCTACTGCACCATCCAACACGCGCAATGAGCGCTCAACTTCAATGGTGAAGTCAACGTGTCCGGGTGTGTCAATAATATTGATACGCTTATCGCGCCAGAAACAAGTCGTGGCGGCGGAGGTAATGGTGATACCGCGCTCTTGCTCTTGTTCCATCCAGTCCATTGTTGCAGCACCATCGTGCACTTCGCCGATTTTGTAGCTTACACCTGTGTAATACAAAATACGCTCAGTCGTGGTCGTCTTACCCGCATCAATGTGGGCCATGATGCCAATATTGCGATAATCTTCGAGTTTGGTCTTACGTGCCATGGGGACAGTTCCTTGGGAGGTTTATTACCAGCGATAGTGAGAGAAAGCCCGGTTGGCGTCGGCCATCCGGTGTGTATCTTCGCGTTTTTTAACGGCTGAACCACGATTGTTAACCGCATCCATCAGCTCACCTGACAAGCGATCAACCATTGTGTTTTCACCGCGCGCACGAGCCGCTGTAATCAACCAGCGAATAGCAAGGGCTTGACGACGCTCTGGACGCACTTCAACAGGCACCTGATAGGTCGCACCACCAACACGGCGAGAGCGCACTTCAACAGCAGGCATAATGTTTTCGAGAGCTTCGTGGAAAACGCCCAATGGCTCACGGCTCAACTTGCCTTCGACTTTTTCAAGCGCACCATAAATAATGCTCTCGGCAGTTGATTTTTTACCATGCAGCATCAAGCTATTCATGAATTTGGTCAAAACCTCATCGCCATATTTGGCGTCGGGGATGACTTTACGTTTTTCAGCGCGGTGACGACGTGACATAACTCAGTTCCTTATTTCGGACGCTTCGCGCCGTATTTCGAACGGCGCTGCTTACGATCTTTAACGCCCTGTGTATCGAGGACGCCACGAATAACGTGATAACGAACACCTGGAAGGTCTTTCACGCGACCGCCGCGGATCATCACCACGGAGTGTTCCTGCAAGTTATGACCTTCACCTGGAATATAGCAGGTAACTTCATAACCGCTGGTCAAACGCACGCGGCAGACCTTACGAAGCGCCGAGTTTGGCTTCTTCGGTGTAGTTGTATAAACGCGAGTACATACGCCACGACGCTGTGGGCACGCTTCCATCGCCGGAACTTTGTTCCGTTTCAAAACCTTGTTCCGCGGCTTGCGGATAAGTTGGTTAATTGTAGGCATAGTGCCAACTCCCAATCTTCAAACACAAATGAGCCATTGCGAGCCCCTGAATTATCAGCAGAGAAAGAGCTCATGACCCATTCACCAGCCGCCTCACATGAGGCATTTGGTGCGTTAAGCAGAGGATCCCGAGGGATCATGCGTCCAATATTTTCACTTCAGATACTACAACAGCGTTTAAGTTCTCATTCTCGGGAAGTCCCCGTGACCAATTGAACTTACGGCCCTGCTACCAAAGTAGCCTCTAATTAGGGGATTGCACTGCACCGGTCAAGCTTTGATTGCAGGTTTTTTGCCATTTTGGCAATAAAAACGCCGACTTTGCGTAAACAAAGCCGGCGTCTTCAAATTTGACTGCTAAATCAGCCATTTATTCGCATTTGCGCTAGAGTTGAATGTCCTCAGCCACTTCTTCTTCGAGAATCGGTGCTGGGTTCTGCGCCTCCAATTCGGCATCGCGGGCTGCTGCTTCGCCTTTCAGACGCTGCATCAGACCACCGGTACCGGCTGGGATTAAGCGGCCGACGATGACGTTCTCTTTGAGACCAATCAATTCGTCATATTTGCCGTTAATCGCAGCTTCTGTCAGCACCCGTGTGGTTTCTTGGAACGAGGCCGCTGAGATGAACGAGCGGGTTTGCAGTGAGGCTTTGGTGATGCCCAGGAGAATCGGCACGCTGGTTGGCAATTGCTTGCCCTCAGCTTCCAATTTCGCGCAGGCCTCTTCAAATTCAATGCGGTCGACTTGCTCATCTTTCAAATAATCGCTCTCACCAATGCTGGTGATTTCAACTTTTTGCAGCATTTGACGGACAATCACTTCAATGTGCTTATCATTGATGGTCACGCCTTGCAGACGATAGACGTCTTGAATTTCATTGACCAAATAGGCGGCCAATTCCTCAACCCCAGAAATCGCGAGGATATCATGTGGTGCCGGGTGACCGTCGATCAGATATTCACCTTTCTCAATCACATCGCCTTCTTGAACAGACAAATGTTTGGCTTTCGGCACCAAATATTCGACTGGCTCGAGATCGGCATTTTCTGGGTGAATGATAATCCGACGCTTGTTTTTGTAATCGCGACCAAATTCTACACGGCCGGTGATTTCAGCAATAATCGCATGGTCTTTCGGACGGCGTGCTTCAAACAATTCAGCAACCCGTGGCAAACCACCGGTAATATCGCTTGATGTTGCGCCCTCTGACGGAATACGAGCCAAAATGTCACCGGCATGCACAGTGGCACCGCCTTCGACAGACAAAATAGCATTTGGCGCCAGAATAAAGCGGGCCTCATTACCATTCGACAGGGTTTTAATTTTACCCTTCTCGTCTTTCACAACCATCGCCGGTTTCAAATCGGCACCGCGTGTTTGGCTTGACGCATCAGCGACGACGCGCTGGCTAATGCCGGTCGCTTCATCGGTGATTTCAAGAATAGAAACACCTTCGACCAAATCTTCAAATTCAACAATGCCATCAAGCTCTGTCAAAATTGGAATGGCATAAGGCTCCCATTCGGCAATCCGCTCACCACGTTTGATTTCATCGCCCTCATTAATCCGCAAGCGCGCACCATAGGATAGTTTATGGCTGGCCCGCTCAAGACCGTTATTGTCGACCACTTTAATCGTCACGTTACGACCCATGACGACGGAGCGTCCTGAGCTGTCTTTCACGATATTGGCGTTTTCAATAACAACTTTACCATCGGCATTGGATTCAATGAATGATTGGTCAACCACTTGCGCCGTACCACCAATGTGGAACGTCCGCATGGTCAACTGTGTACCCGGCTCACCAATTGACTGAGCCGCAATAACACCAACCGCTTCACCAATATTCACGGGTGTACCGCGTGCAAGGTCACGACCATAACAGGCGCCACAAATGCCGCTTTTGGTTTCGCAGGTCAGGGCTGAACGGATTTTAATGTTCACCAAATTGGCTTCCTCAATGGCATCAAGATGCTCTTCAGAAATCAATTGACCACGTTTCACAATCACCGCATCGGTGGCTGGATTGACGACATCATCACATGGTGTGCGGCCAAGAACTCGATCTGACAAGGAGGCAATGACTTCGCCAGCGTCAATAACCGCGGCGACGGTGATGCCGTCTTGTGTGCCACAGTCATATTCATTGACGATACTGTCTTGCGCCACATCGACCAAACGACGCGTCAGATAACCTGAGTTGGCTGTTTTCAAGGCGGTATCGGCAAGACCTTTACGCGCCCCGTGGGTTGAGTTGAAGTACTCAAGAACCGACAGACCTTCTTTAAAGTTCGAAATAATTGGCGTTTCGATAATCTCGCCTGATGGTTTCGCCATCAGACCGCGCATGCCGGCCAATTGTTTCATTTGTGCGGGTGAACCACGCGCCCCTGAGTGAGACATCATGTAAATCGAGTTGATGAAATTGGCGTCTTCTGTGCCATCGGCATCAACCGTCGAAATTTTGCCCATCATGGCGTCGGCCACACGGTCGGTACAACGGGCCCACGCATCAACAACTTTATTGTATTTTTCGCCCTGAGTGATCAGACCGTCAATATATTGCTGTTCATATTCGGTCGCCAAGGTTTTGGTTTCCTCGATAAGTCCAATTTTATCTTCTGGAATCACCATGTCGTCTTTACCGAATGAAATACCGGCGTTACACGCTTCGCGGAAACCGATTTTCATAATATGGTCGCAGAACAGAACGGTTTCTTTCTGGCCGCAGTGACGATAGACAGCATCAATAACTTTCGAAATTTCTTTCTTGGTCATCAATTTATCAATGGTCTCATATGGCAGACTTGGGTGGAGCGGCAGTTCTTGCGACAGCAAGAAACGCCCGACAGTTGTGTCGACGATACGTGTCGTTTGATTGCCTTCAGCGTCAAAGCTCGGCACCCGGGCTTTGATTTTCGTATGCAAGGTCACCGCGCCTGTATCCAAGGCTTGTTCCAACTCGGCCACATCGGCAACCAACATGCCCTCGCCTGGCAGACCATCGCGTTGCAGGGTCATGTAATACAGACCCAAGACGATATCCTGTGATGGCACGATAATTGGCGCGCCATTGGCAGGGTGCAGAATATTATTGGTCGACATCATCAAGACGCGAGCTTCCAACTGGGCTTCCAGTGAAAGCGGCACGTGAACCGCCATTTGGTCACCGTCAAAGTCAGCGTTAAAGGCGGCGCAAACCAGCGGATGCAATTGAATGGCTTTGCCCTCAATCAATACTGGCTCAAACGCCTGAATGCCCAAACGGTGCAAAGTCGGCGCCCGGTTCAACATCACCGGATGTTCGCGAATAACTTCGTCAAGAATATCCCACACTTCTGGGCGCTCTTTCTCGACCATTTTTTTCGATTGTTTCACCGTCGCCGACAAGCCCTTGGCTTCCAGTCGCGAATAGATAAAGGGCTTGAACAATTCCAAGGCCATTTTCTTTGGCAAACCACATTGCTGCAATTTCAGCTCTGGGCCAACCACAATCACCGAACGGCCGGAATAGTCGACGCGCTTGCCGAGCAAGTTCTGACGGAAACGGCCCTGCTTGCCTTTCAGCATGTCAGACAATGATTTCAGCGGACGTTTATTGCCGCCTGTGATGACGCGGCCACGACGACCATTGTCGAACAAGGCATCAACGGATTCTTGCAACATGCGTTTTTCATTGCGCACGATAATATCTGGCGCGCGCAATTCAATCAGTCGCTTCAATCGATTGTTACGGTTGATCACGCGACGATATAAATCGTTCAGATCTGAGGTCGCAAAACGACCGCCATCGAGTGGCACCAAGGGGCGAAGTTCTGGTGGAATAACCGGCACAACATTCAAAATCATCCATTCTGGACGACCGCCGGAGCGGATAAAGGCTTCAACGACTTTCAGACGTTTGGCCAATTTCTTTGGTTTCAATTCAGTTGTTGCTTCGGCAATCTCAACGCGCAATTGATCGCGCAATTTCTCAAGATCGAGATCTTCCAGCATGACCCGAACCGCTTCCGCACCAATGCCGGCGGCAAATGTGTCTTCGCCAAACTCATCTTGGGCGTCCATATATTCTTCTTCGGTCAGCAACTGGCCTTTTTTCAAAGATGACAGCATTGGATCGAGAACAATGAAATGTTCGAAATATAGAACCCGCTCAAGGTCTTTCAGCGTCATATCGAGCAACAGACCAATACGGCTTGGCAGTGATTTCAAGAACCAAATATGAGCCACAGGCGCGGCCAATTCGATATGACCCATGCGCTCGCGACGGACTTTCGTCAAGGTAACTTCAACGCCGCATTTTTCGCAAATGACGCCTTTGAATTTCATCCGCTTATATTTACCGCACAAGCATTCATAATCCTTGATTGGGCCAAAAATACGAGCGCAGAAAAGACCATCACGTTCCGGCTTAAATGTCCGGTAGTTGATGGTTTCTGGCTTTTTAATCTCACCAAATGACCAAGAGAGAATTTTCTCTGGGCTGGCAATTGAAATGCGGATTTGATCAAACGCCTGCTGGTTGGCCTGCGGATTGAAAATGTTCATGACCTCATGATTCATCGGTCGTCTCCTAATTTGCGGCGCACCGCATTAACCCTAATTTTGCTTCCGGCTCTCAGTCAATTCGACGTTGAGACCAAGCGAACGGATTTCTTTGACAAGCACGTTAAAGCTCTCCGGAATACCGGCCTCAAACGTGTCATCGCCCTTAACAATGGCTTCATAGACTTTGGTACGGCCAGCCACGTCATCTGACTTCACAGTCAGCATTTCTTGCAGCGTATAGGCAGCACCATAAGCTTCCAATGCCCACACTTCCATTTCACCAAAGCGTTGACCACCGAACTGCGCTTTACCGCCGAGTGGTTGCTGGGTGACCAGTGAATATGGACCAATTGAACGGGCGTGAATCTTGTCATCAACCAAGTGATGCAGTTTCAGCATGTAGATATAGCCAACGGTTACCTTCCGATCGAAAGGCTCACCGGTGCGGCCATCGCGCAATTGCACCTGACCTGAGCTATCCATGCCAGCCTTGCCGAGCATTTCAACAATGTCATCGTCAATCGCACCGTCAAACACTGGCGTTGCCATTGGCACACCGCGACGCAAAGTCTGGCTCATCTCAATGGCTTCACCATCAGACAAAGCGGCTACCGCACTATCGCCAGAATACACATTGCTCAATGTTTCTTTGACCTGTTGCACATTACCGTCACGCTCATAGCTATCCAAGGCGTCGCTGATTTGACGTCCCAGACCGGCACAAGCCCAACCCAAATGGGTTTCCAAAATCTGCCCAACATTCATCCGGCTTGGCACGCCGAGTGGGTTCAACACCACATCGACTTGGCTGCCGTCTTCCAGATAAGGCATGTCTTCGACTGGCACGATGCGGCTGATCACACCTTTGTTACCATGACGGCCGGCCATTTTATCACCCGGCTGCAGCTTACGCTTAATGGCCACATAGACTTTGATCATTTTCATGACGCCTGGTGGCAATTCATCACCGCGCTGAAGCTTATCGACTTTGTCTTCAAACCGCGCTTCCAACTCCGCCTTGGCTTCGTCAAATTGCTTTTTCATCGCTTCGACTTCAGCCATGGCTTGGTCGTTTTTCAGCGCAATTTGCCACCACTGGCTGACCGGCAGATCATCCAACATGGCGGGCGTGATTTTGGCATCAGCATCAATACCCTTAGGGCCAGACGCTGCTTGCTTGCCAACCAACACATCTTGCAGACGGTTGGCGATATTGCGTTGCAGAATTGACATTTCGTCATCGCGGTCTTTCGCCAATGACTCAATTTCTTCACGCTCAATCGCTAAAGCACGCTCATCTTTGTCAATGCCGTGACGGTTAAACACACGCACTTCGACCACTGTACCGGTTGTTCCGGGCGGCAATTTCAATGATGTGTCACGCACGTCAGAGGCTTTTTCACCAAAAATGGCGCGCAGCAATTTTTCTTCCGGTGTCATTGGGCTTTCACCTTTAGGGGTGATTTTACCAACCAGAATATCGCCAGGATTAACCTCAGAACCAATATAGACAATGCCCGCCTCGTCGAGGTTGCTCAGCGCTTCCTCACCGACATTTGGAATGTCACGGGTGATTTCTTCCGGGCCCAATTTGGTGTCGCGGGCCATAATTTCAAACTCTTCAATGTGGATAGATGTAAATACATCATCTCGCACAATGCGCTCTGAAATCAGAATCGAATCTTCGAAGTTGTAGCCATTCCATGGCATAAACGCGACCAGCACGTTACGACCAAGGGCCAATTCACCAAGTTCTGTTGACGGCCCATCAGCCACCACATCACCTACTTCAACACGGTCACCAACCCGCACCAATGGGCGCTGATTGATACAAGTTGACTGGTTCGAACGCTGGAACTTGCGCAGATTGTAAATATCAACGCCAGATTTTGACGCATCAGTTTCTTCGGTCGCCCGAATAACGATACGTGTTGCATCGACTTGATCAACAACACCGGCCCGACGAGCTGAAATCGCAGCGCCACTGTCGCGGGCCACCACTTCTTCCATACCGGTACCGACCAGAGGCGCATCAGCTTGCAACAAAGGCACGGCCTGACGTTGCATGTTTGAGCCCATGAGCGCGCGGTTGGCGTCATCGTTTTCAAGGAATGGAATCAGCGCAGCCGCCACAGAAACAATCTGTTTCGGCGACACGTCGAGCAAATCAACCATATTTGGCGGCACCATTTCAAAATCGCCATTGACGCGGCAATTGATCAATTCTTCGTCAATTGTGCCATCAGCCGCAATGGTGATGGTCGCCTGGGCAACGCGGAAACGGGCTTCTTCCATGGCCGACAAATAGACCACTTCTTTGGTGACTTTGCCGTCTTTGACTTTCCGATATGGGCTTTCAATAAAGCCATATTTATTGACCCGCGCGAATGTCGCGAGCGAGTTAATCAGACCAATATTTGGCCCCTCTGGGGTTTCAATTGGGCAAATACGGCCATAATGGGTTGGGTGCACGTCGCGCACTTCAAAGCCAGCGCGTTCGCGCGTCAGACCACCTGGGCCAAGCGCCGAAAGACGGCGTTTGTGGGTGATTTCTGACAATGGATTTGTTTGGTCCATAAATTGTGACAATTGCGAGGAACCAAAAAATTCACGCACAGAGGCGGAGACCGGCTTGGCGTTAATCAGATCTTGCGGCATCACCGTGTCAATCTCGCCAATCGAACTCATGCGCTCTTTAATGGCGCGTTCCATGCGCAGCAGACCAATGCGATATTGATTTTCCATCAACTCACCAACCGACCGCACGCGACGGTTGCCGAGATTATCAATATCGTCAACATCGCCCTTGCCATCACGCAGATTGACCAAGGTTTTGACAACGCCAACAATATCTTCTTTGCGCAGAACGCGAATATCGTCAGGGCATTCTTGATTCAGGCGAATATTCATTTTCACCCGACCAACAGCCGACAAGTCATAACGTTCTGAGTCAAAGAACAGGCCATCAAACAGCGCTTGCGCGGTTTCTGGGGTTGGCGGCTCGCCTGGGCGCATCACGCGGTAAATTTCTTCCAAGGCCGACAATTTGTCACTCGACTTGTCGACAACCAAAGTATTGCGAATGAAAGGACCACGGTTAACCGGATCAATGTTCAATGTTTTAATGTCGGTGAAGCCAAGCTCAATCAAATCAGCCAACAGCTCCTCGGTGATCTCATCACCTGCTTCGGCAAAAATTTCACCGGTTTCCATATTGACCATTTCATCGGCCAAGAAACGCCCGAACAATTCATCATCGGTGACGCGCAGTTTTTCAAGACCATCTTCGGCCAATTTACGGGCCAAGCGCGGCGAAATTTTCTGCCCTGCTTCAACCGCGACTTTACCGGTCTTATCGTCAATCAGATCATCGACAGGTTTCGTACCGCGACGGATTTCTGGCACGAAGTCGGTAATCCAGCCTTCTTTGCCGCGCGTGTAAGCCACTTTGTCATAGAACATGTCGAGGATTTCGTCTGACGCATAGCCCAGCGCATGCAGCAAAGCTGTGGCTGGCAATTTACGACGACGGTCAATGCGCACATGCAAAATATCTTTGGCGTCAAATTCAAAATCAAGCCACGAACCGCGATAAGGAATAACCCGAGCGGCAAACAACAATTTACCCGATACATGGGTTTTGCCTTTGTCGTGATCAAAGAACACGCCCGGGCTACGGTGCATTTGCGAGACGATAACCCGCTCCGTACCATTGACCACAAATGTGCCATTTTCAGTCATGAAAGGCAGGTCGCCCATATAGACTTCTTGCTCTTTCACATTGGCGATTGATTTGGCGCCGGTTTCTTCATCAATATCAAAAACCACAAGACGGAGCGTCACTTTCAGCGGGGCCGCATAGGTCATACCGCGCTGTTGGCACTCTTCAACGTCATATTTTGGTTTTTCGAAATCATAAGACACAAATTCCAACATGGCGGCGCCACTGAAATCTGAAATTGGGAAAACAGATTTGAAGACCGATTGAAGGCCTTCTTCAAGTCGCCCACCGTCTGGGTGCACAACCTGCAAAAACTGGTCATAGGAATATTTTTGAACTTCGATAAGGTTTGGCATTTCCACAACTTGTGGGATACGGCCAAAAGAGCGACGGATACGTTTACGACCTGCATATGCTTGCGACATGTGAATTCCTCACTAATAACCTGCGGGCTCGGGTTTCCCCTTAAAACCATGCTTCCCACCCACAAAACGGAAGCACTGACTGCCCTGCAAAAGGCAATACGGGGTGGCCGAGAAAAACCCTGCCACCCCAATTTGCGCGCGTAAAACTACTTGAGTTCTACGGTTGCACCAACAGCTTCGAGCTTTTCTTTGATCTCGTTAGCTTCAGCAGTTGGCGCGTCTGTTTTGACGTCGCTTGGCGCACCTTCAACGAGGTCTTTGGCTTCTTTCAAGCCAAGGCCTGTGATGGCACGTACTTCTTTAATGACGTTAATTTTCTGGTCGCCTGCAGAAGCAAGAACAACAGTAAAGCTGTCTTTTGCTTCAGCAGCACCGGCGTCGCCGCCAGCAGCAGGCGCAGCGGCAACAGCAACAGGTGCTGCGGCAGAAACGCCCCATTTTTCTTCCAGAAGTTTAGCCAAGTCTGCCGCTTCCATAACGGTCAGGCTTGAGAGGTCTTCGGCAATTTTTTCAATATCAGCCATTTTCTTTTCTCCAATCGGTTAATCCGGGATTGCACCGCTTAAGCGGCATCACCCTGTGCAGCTTTGGCGCCCATTACACGAGCCAACTGAGCTGCCGGTGCCTGCAAAACGCCAGCAATTTTGGTTGCTGGTGAATTGATAAGACCGACAAGTTGACCGCGCAATTCGTCGAGAGACGGAAGCGACGCCAGATTTTGCACGCCTGCTGCATCAAGAACGGTCTCGTTCATAATGCCACCAACAATCACGAAACTATCGTTTTGCTTGGCAAATTTAGCGGCAATTTTAGGGGCGGCAACGGGATCGTCTGAATAGGCGATAGCCGTTGGGCCGGTAAATAGGTCGCTAATATTTTCAGCAGGTGTGCCTGCGAGAGCGAGCTTGACCAGACGGTTTTTGGTCACTTTGACCGTTCCACCGACATCAGCCATTTGGTAACGAAGATCATCGATCTCCGGCACTGAAAGCCCGGAATAGTGGGTAACAACGATCACACCAGCATTTTTGAAAATGCCATTATAGTGCGATACGAGCTCTTCTTTACCAGCTCTGTCCACTGTTCACTCTCCTTCGCGTATAAACTTAATACGCTAGTTGGTGGTATCCAAAGACACCACCGGTTCGGAATTGCCGCATCTAACGAATTAAATGCGACGCTCATTCCTGTCCCGGGTCCAGCCGATCAAGCACCGAAGTGCGTAAAAACTGTACTCCCGTCTCATACTGGCCATTAAGCACCTCGCGGCACACCAGTAATCTCGGACAGGCCCAGAGGTCGAAACCTCCGGACAACCACGCCCCCTAAATGGGGCCGTCGTATTCGATTAGGCGCTGTCTCCAGCACCTGCAACGTCTAGTTTAATGCCAGGGCCCATAGTCGAGCTGACGGCGAGACGTTGAACAAAAGTTCCTTTTGCGCCCGTTGGGCGGGCTTTTTGCACCGCAGCAATCAAGGCTTTGATATTGCCAATCAGCTGCTCATCAGAGAAGCTGGCTTTGCCAACACCGGCGTGCAAAATGCCTTCTTTTTCAACGCGAAACTCCACCGCGCCGCCCTTGGCTGCACGAACAGCTTCCGCGACATCTGTGGTCACAGTGCCGACTTTTGGGTTTGGCATCAGATTGCGTGGGCCCAAAACTTTGCCCAAACGACCAACCAATGGCATCATGTCAGGGGTGGCAATGCAGCGGTCGAAGTCAATTGTTCCGCCCTGCACCGCTTCCATCAAATCTTCCGCCCCAACGACGTCGGCGCCAGCCTTTTTGGCTTCTTCGGCTTTGTCATCACGGGCAAATACAGCTACCCGCTGCGTGCGGCCTGTGCCATTTGGCAGCTCAACCACACCACGCACCATTTGGTCAGCGTGACGCGGGTCAACACCCAAGTTAATTGCAATTTCTACGGTCTCATCAAATTTAGCGGTGGCATTGGCCTTGACCAATTTAATCGCCTCATCGAGCGCATAGAGTTTGTTTTTTTCGACGCTTTCATGCGCCGCTTTAATACGTTTACCAGCCATTAGTCACGCACCTCCAAGCCCATAGATCGGGCAGAGCCAGCGATCATTTTTTGTGCTTCGTCGAGATCATCTGTGTTCAAATCTTTCAATTTTTGCTCAGCAATCTCGCGGCACTGTTTCATGGTTACAGAGCCCGCAACTTCGCGCCCTGGTGCACTGCCGCCTTTTGCCAATTTCGCCGCTTTACGCAAATAGAAAGACGCAGGTGGCGTCTTAATTTCAAAGGTAAAGGACTTATCTTCAAAAATCGTCACAATGGTTGGAATCGGCATATTGGCTTCCATTTCCTGCGTCTTCGCATTGAAAGCCTTACAAAATTCCATAATGTTCAAACCGCGTTGACCCAAGGCTGGGCCAATTGGCGGTGACGGGCTTGCGCCCCCTGCAGGCACCTGCATTTTCAGGTAGCCCTTAATCTTTTTTGCCATCTCTCGTTCCTTTCTTGCCGACCGTGAGGCCTGCGTTACGATTATGGGTCGTGGTCGGGCAGTTTGCTCTGCCTCCCACGAACGTTAAATCAGCTCTTTTCGACCTGACCATATTCAAGCTCGACTGGCGTGGCGCGACCGAAAATCGATACCGCCACTTTCAAACGCGCTTTTTCTTCATCAATTTCTTCTACAAAACCGCTGAAGGAAGCAAACGGGCCTTCGCTGACGCGAACCTGTTCACCAATTTCGAAAACAATCGAAGGTTTCGGGCGTTCCACGCCGTCTTGCACTTGATTGACAATTTGGTCGACTTCACGCTGTGAAATCGGTGATGGCCGGTTTTGTGACCCGAGAAAACCGGTCACTTTCGGCGTATCATTCACTAAGTGATAAGCTTCGTCGCTCATCTCCATTTTCACCAGCACATAGCCGGGGAAGAATTTGCGCTCACTATTGACCCGACGGCCACGGCGCATTTCAACGACTTCTTCAGTCGGCACGAGAATTTCCTCAAAAGCATCCTCAAGACCAGCCTGCGCTGCTTGCTCACGAATGCTATCGGCAACTTTGTGCTCGAAATTTGAATATGCGTTTACGATATACCAACGTTTCGCCATTTAATTTGCCAATCCCAGTAGCAATGAAACCACCCAGCTCAACAGCTGGTCGGCAATAAAGAAGAACACAGAAGCGATAAACACCAGAATAAAGACCATCGCCGTTGTGACGAGGACTTCATTGCGCGACGGCCAAGTGACCTTGGACGCCTCAGCGCGAACTTCTTGTGCAAATTTCAGTGGATTTGCCATTTATTGCCACATTCCTTACTTGATGCATTTTGCATCAGCGTTTCTTCAAAACCTGCTCGCCTCATTATTAAGGCTGGCAGGAGTGGAGGGGATCGAACCCCCAACCTCCGGTTTTGGAGACCGGCGCTCTACCAGTTGAGCTACACTCCTCCGGTTGGACTATTCAACAATAGCCGCAACAACACCGGCGCCGACTGTACGACCGCCTTCACGGATCGCAAAGCGCAGCTTTTCTTCCATGGCAACCGGCACAATCAGCTCGACTTCCACTTCAATATTGTCACCAGGCATAACCATTTCCGTGCCACCAGCAAGGTGAACAATGCCCGTCACATCAGTTGTACGGAAGTAGAACTGCGGACGGTAATTGGTAAAGAATGGCGTATGACGACCACCCTCTTCCTTGGTCAAAATATAGGCCTCGGCTTTAAATTTCGTATGCGGCGTAATCGAACCAGGCGCACAAAGAACCTGACCACGCTCAACATCTTCGCGCTTCGTACCGCGCAACAAAACACCAACATTGTCACCAGCTTCACCGCTATCAAGCAGCTTGCGGAACATTTCAACGCCTGTGCAAGTGGTTTTCGTTGTGTCTTTAATGCCAACAATCTCAATATCGTCGCCAACATTAATCACACCACGCTCAACACGACCAGTAACAACCGTACCGCGACCTGAAATTGAGAAAACATCCTCAATCGGCAGCAAGAAAGGCTGATCCTTCGGACGCTCAGGCTGTGGAATATAACGGTCAACTTCAGCCATCAAGGCCAAAATCGACTCTTTACCAATCGCATCATCGCGACCTTCAAGCGCCGCCAAGGCCGAACCTTTAACAATCGGAATATCATCGCCAGGGAATTCATAAGAAGAAAGCAACTCACGCACTTCCATCTCAACAAGCTCCAAAAGCTCGTCATCATCAACCTGATCAACTTTGTTCAAATAAACAACCAGAGCCGGAACACCAACCTGACGGGCAAGAAGAATATGCTCGCGCGTCTGTGGCATCGGCCCATCAGCCGCGTTAACAACCAAAATGCCGCCATCCATTTGCGCCGCACCGGTAATCATGTTCTTCACATAGTCAGCGTGACCAGGGCAATCAACGTGAGCATAGTGACGTGCTTCCGTCTCATACTCAACGTGAGCCGTCGAAATGGTGATACCGCGCGCTTTTTCTTCCGGCGCCTTATCAATGTCAGCATAATCAGAAAACGACGCACCGCCGGTCTCTGACAAAACTTTTGTAATCGCCGCTGTCAAGGTCGTCTTACCATGGTCAACGTGACCAATCGTTCCGATGTTACAATGCGGCTTATTGCGCTCAAACTTTTCTTTCGACATCTCTCGTTCCTCGTTTCGCTTGGGCCACGGCCCGCTTCGCTTATTAAACCCCAGCTCACTTGCGTGAAACATGGAGCGGGTGAAGGGAATCGAACCCTCATCTTCAGCTTGGAAGGCTGTTGCTCTACCATTGAGCTACACCCGCCTTTAACCGACCAAAGGGGTCGTCCCTTAACTTTTTGGCCACCCAAACCACAGCTTGGATGGTGGAGGGAGTTGGATTCGAACCAACGTAGGCATAGCCAACGGGTTTACAGCCCGTCTCCTTTAGCCACTCGGACATCCCTCCGCCCAAGGTTTGAAATCAAGGTAAACCCTTGATTTACAATAAAAAACACAAGCACAAAATTCCGCTCACACAAGCTAATTAATTAAAATCAACCGCTGTGACGGAATAATTGCACATCAATGTCGAAGTCCTTATAAGATGTTGTATGAACAAGCGCAAGCCTAACTATCAGCAAAATAGACGAAAAAAACCTTCCGCCGGAAACCAAATGGTGCTTTACGGGCAACATGCGGTGCGCGCGGCGCTGGCCAATCCAAAGCGCCAGAACCTTCGCTTATTCGCCTCAAAGAATGCGGCCCGCGATTTGCAGGAAGATTTCGGCGATTTAACCCTCCCCATGACCCTGTTGGAAAACGATAAATTAACCGCCATGGTGCCAGCCGATGCCGTGCATCAGGGACTGGTGCTGGAAACCGAACCGCTGACCCCGCTGACGCTTGAGGCGCTGATTGCCCGCGGCAAATTGATTGTCATCCTCGACCAAGTCAGTGACCCGCGCAATGTCGGGGCGATTTTGCGGGCGGCCGCCGTATTTGGCGCCGGCGGCATTGTGATGACCCGCCACAACAGCCCACCGGCCATGGGCAGTTTAGCCAAAACCGCTTCCGGAGCGCTGGAATTTGTGCCGCTCGTCGAAGTCACAAATTTGGCGCGGGCGCTGCGCGAAATCCAACAATCCGGCTATTTGACGGTGGGGCTTGACGAAATGGGCTCAGATTTAATTGATAGCGTATCGCGCGATCGCCCGATTGCTTGCGTCATGGGCGCCGAAGGCAAAGGCTTGCGGCGGCTGACCCGTGAAACCTGCGATGTGCTGGCGCGCCTACCGGTCGCCTCAGAGGCTGATGGCTCAAGCTTTGCGACATTAAATGTTGCCACCGCCGCCGCCGTGACGCTTTACGCCCTCACCCGCTGATTATCATTTGCCGACTATCATTTGCCGACTATAATTTATTGTGCGCACCATCGCATAAGGGCGATTTGTCACTCGCTTTGCAGCCACAAAAATACACCGTGCCGGTCTTCTCGGCAGTGTAGCGCAGCGGTTGGAAGGACGTGTCTTGGTGCGCGCCATCGCAAAATGGCTGCTTGGCTGATTTGCCACATGAACACCAAAAGTAATTTTTTCCTTCTTCAACATCGACTTTGTAAGGCGCTTTTTGCGCCACCACAGCTTCACTCATAATATCCTCCCTAACAGGTGTTTAATCTTGCGCATAGCACGCCGCTATCGCAACATATATTTTTAGTTCACAGTTTAAGGAGACGTCATGCCACGCACACCCACATTAGAAAAAGTAATGAGCATTGAAGCCGTCATCGACGCGCCGCAAGATGTTGGCAAGGGTTTGGGCATTTACAATGTGCCAAGCGGCAGCATTAAGGGCGACGGTTTTGAAGCGAAAATTGTTGCGCCATCCGGCGATTGGTCGCGCACCATTAGCGATACTGTAATCGCCCTAGATGTGCGCCTCAGCGCGCTATTGCCTGACGGCAGCTATCTCTACATCACCTATCCGGGTCGGGTTGTGGTGAATGAGAATATGGCTGGCAAAATGGGCACGGGCGAGGCCATTGACGGGTCGGAAATGTATTTCACCACCACCCCATCGGTTGAAACCAATGCGCCGGATTTACAGTGGATGAATGACGCCCTATTTGTCGGCGCCATGCAAACCACGACCATGGCTAATCCCCAAAAACAAGGTCATTTGGTCTATGATATTTTCAAAATCGTCTAAGGCAAAAAGCCCCGCTCAATGAGCGGGGCTTTTCTTAATCTAGCGATAGGAAATGATTATTGTAAGTTTTCAATAATCGTAACATTGGCCATGCCGCCACCTTCGCACATGGTTTGCAGACCATATTTGCCGCCACGTTTTTTCAACGCATAGACCAAAGTGGTCATCAATTTAGTGCCCGAGCCGCCCAATGGGTGACCCAGCGCAATCGCGCCGCCGTGCACATTGAGCTTTTCTTCATCAACCCCAAGCTCTTTCATGAAAGCAGTTGGGATAGAGGCAAAAGCTTCGTTGACTTCAAATAGGTCAATATCGTCAACCGACATTTTGGCGCGCTGAAGAGCCCGCTTGGTGGCCGGAATAGGCGCTTCCAACATAATCACCGGATCATGTCCCATGACCGACATATGAACGATTTTCGCCAGCGGCTTGACTTTCAGTTTTTTCAAACCTTCTTCATTGACGATCAACACGCCGGAGGCGCCATCGCAAATTTGGCTTGATGAAGCCGCGGTCAAACTGCCGCCCTCGGCGAGCAATTTCACACCGGCAATACCTTCTTTGCTGGCGTCAAAGCGAATGCCTTCATCGACTTTGTGCAATTCTTTGCCGTTTTCAGTCTCAACTTCGATTGGCAAAATTTCTTCTTCGAAAGCACCCGCTTGGGTTGCTGCAATGGCGCGCTCATGGCTGCGGTATGAGAAGCCATCCAAGTCATCTTTGCTCAGACCATATTTTTTGGCGACCATTTCGGCGCCGGCAAATTGGCTGAACTGCACATTTGGATAACGCTTTTGCATTTCCTCACTGACATAAAAGCCGAGGTCATTTTTGTAAGGCAGGCTAATCGGCGTTCCCATTGGCACGCGTGTCATGCTTTCAACACCGGCGGCAATCACGCAATCCATAGTGCCTGACATAACCGCTTGCGCTGCAAAGTGAATTGACTGCTGGCTTGAACCGCACTGACGGTCGACCGACGTCGCTGGCACGCTTTCTGGCAACCGCGATGACAAAACCGCATTGCGACCAATATTGGCGGCTTGCTCACCGGCCTGTCCGACGCAGCCCATGATCACATCTTCGACGGCTTCTGGGTCAACGCCCGAACGATCGAGCAATTCATTAATGACCTGACCAGCCAAATCGGCCGGGTGCCACCCTTTTAATTTACCGTCGCGGCGCCCACCGGCGGTGCGCACTGCGGCAACAATATAAGCTTCAGCCATGATAATCTCCCTATAGCTAATTGATTGCCAGATTAAACATAAACTGCCGCAGTCGAACAAGTATATTCTTGTTCTATTCCCCACCAAATTACGAAAGCCTCTTTCCATCTGCAATCTTTCGCCATAATGTATCGGCAATTGGCTCACGCTGAGCTCAGCATAATGGAGAGACTAAATGAAAACGCGGATCACAGAACTTTTTGGCATTGAACACCCAATCATCCAAGGCGGCATGCACCATGTTGGCTATGCGGAAATGGCAGCCGCTGTTTCCAACGCTGGCGGGCTGGGTATCATCACCGGCCTGACCCAACCAACACCGGCTGACTTGGCCAATGAGATTGCCCGTTGCCATGAAATGACCGATAAGCCATTTGGCGTCAATCTGACGTTTTTGCCAGGCTTTGCCAATCCGCCCTATCCGGAATATATCGAAGCGATTATCAACGGCGGCGTGAAAATTGTTGAAACCGCGGGCCGCAGCCCTGAGCAATATATGGACCTCATGAAGCAAGCGGGCATTAAAGTGATTCACAAATGCACTTCCGTGCGCCACGCTTTGAAAGCCGAGCGCATTGGTTGCGACGCCATCAGCGTTGACGGTTTTGAATGCGGCGGACACCCAGGTGAGGACGATATTCCAAACATGATTTTGCTGCCACGCGCAGCCGAAGAATTGACCGTGCCATTTGTTGCCTCTGGCGGCATTGGCAATGGCAAGCAGCTGGTTGCCGCTTTGGCCCTTGGAGCCGATGGCGTCAATATGGGCACGCGCTTTATTGCGACGAAAGAAGCGCCGGTTCACCAAAATGTGAAAGACGCTTTGGTCGCCGCCAGCGAATTGGACACAACGCTGATCATGCGCCCCTTGCGCAACACAGAGCGGGTTTTGAAAAATGCCGCTGTTGAGCGGATTATCGAAAAAGAAAAAGAGCTCGGCGACAAAATCCAAATCAACGACATCATGGGCGAAGTTGCCGGCGTTTATCCGAAAATCATGTCAGAAGGCACAATGGATGCCGGCGCGTGGTCATGCGGCATGGTCGCTGGTTTGATTCATGACGTGCCAAGCTGTCAGGAATTGGTTGATTCAATGATGAAAGAAGCCAATGACATTATCAATGCGCGCTTAAAAGCTTTCGCAAGCTAGAGCGGCAAAAAAATGAGGCCCGGCCCCTGTTCCCAGGTGCCGGGCTTTTTTTGCGCAAATTTCATGATGAAATTTTATGGCGTGACAATGTTAAACCATGGATCGAAATCATCCAGTCGGCCAAACACACGCATCAGCGCCAAGGGATTGCCAGACAATTTTACATTGCCCTTCAAAATCTCTTTCGGAAAGCTGGTCTGTTTCAAGGCCACTTGATTAAACAAAGCGCGGCTTAGCGTCAGCGTTGCATTCGCCTCTGGATCTTGTTTATTGGGAATATTGTTCAACACACTATTATCCAGTGAGAGAACGAATTGTTCGCCGGTGTCGGTGAAATCGAGATTGATTTTCACTTCCAAATCATCAGCCCCCTCCGGGTTGAAGCGCACGCCCATAAAGTCGAGGAACATGGAAGTTGGCACGCTGGCGATTAAGTCAGGTGACGCCGTGCGGACGATTTCCGGCTTTTTTACCCCAATGCGCAATTCTTGTGCGCCGGTGAGATAAAAATTGCGCCATGGCCCACTCTCGGCTTGATAGCCCAATTGCTCATAGGCATCAGCCAACAAATTGCGCGCCGCCTGATTTGTGTCATCAGCAAATACCGCATGATTGAGCAATTCAGCGGCCCAGCGATAATCACCAGCATCAACGGCGGATTGGGCTTTCGCCAACAAAGCGTCTTTGCCGCCAGCCAAAGCCACATAATTGCGGGCCCGGGTTTGCGGGTCATGCGGGTTCAAATTGGCCGGAATGGCATCAAAATAACCTAGGTAAAAATTATACACGGCGCGCGAATTATGGCTCACCGTGCCGTAGTAATCGCGGTTATAAAATTCTTGCGCCAGCGAAGGCGGCAAATCCAACATGTTGGATATTTCAGTCGATGTGTAACCTTGGTTCATCAGACGCACGGTTTGGTCATGGATGAAACGATACATATCACGCTGTTTGGCAATATATTCAGTGCCCGCCTCTCGGCCCCAACGCGGCCAATGGTGACTGCCGAACACAATATCCATACGGTCGGAAAACAGCTCAATGGTTTGCGTCAAATGGCGTGCCCAAATCAAGGCGTCGCGGGTTTTGGCGCCACGCGGCGTATATAGATTATGCATTACCCCATTGACTTCCTCAGCCACGCATAAGGCTTTCAATTGCGGCAGGAAGAAAATAAATTCAGCTGGTGCCTCGGCACCCGGGGTTAGCTGAAATTCAATATCAACCCCATCCAATGTCAGTTTTTGGCCTGTGTGGTCAATAATATCGGTCGGTGTCAGCAGGGTCAGCGTGCCAAAGGCCACGCCTTTGCCAAGCCCGCTATCAATATTGCCATCTGGCGTGCGCGGCAATAAATTGCCAAACATATAGCCAGCGCGACGCGACATGGCATTGCCGGCAATAACGTTTTCACTGGCGGTTTCTTTGACGAAATGCTCTGGCGCAACAAAGCGAATGCGCCCGCTGGTCAAATCTTCCTCGGTCGCCAAGGCCCGAATGCCAGCAAAATGATCGGCATGGCTATGGGTCGATAAAATCGCTTTAATCGGTCGCTTGCCGAAATGCGAGTCGACCAATTCCATCGCCGCTTTGGCGGTTTCCGTGGCGGTGAGCGGGTCAACAATAATCCAGCCAGTATCGCCCTCAATCAGCGTCATATTGGCCAGATCATAGCCGCGAATTTGGTAAATCCGGTCGCTGACTTTGAACAGGCCGTGAAGCGCATTGAGCTGGGCTTGCCGCCACAGGCTTGGGTTAACCGTATCGGGGCGCGGGCCTTTGAGATAGTCATAACGCGTCATATCCCAAATCACCGTGCCCTCAGCATTTTTGATAATCAGACTGTCCGGCTTAGCCAAAAGCCCACGCTGGGCAAGCTCAAAGTCATCCATATTTTCAAACGGCAAACGGGCCAGAACTTTCTCATGCGCCTGCTGTGTGGCTGGCGAGGCGGGCTTGCTATTTTGCCCCTCAGCGGCTTGCGCCAGCGTGCCAATCATGGACAGGCCAAGGGCTAAAGTGATGAGTTTTTTCATTTTAAATTCCTATTCTACCCAGTTTTTTCCGAGCTGTTTTTTCAAATCATGAACATATTGATTAAAATCAATCTGAATGGTGTGACGCTCACTGTCATAATAATGGCCGAGATATTTTTGTTCATCTTTAATTATTTGCGCTTCCATTGTCGCATCATCTGGCAACTCGAGACGCCCTGACAAAACCGCTGCGATAAATTTCGACTGCTGTTCGGCCAAATTGACCAAAGTCGGCAAGGGCTGGGCCAAACCGACAAAAAACAAATTGCGCCAGCCCGGCTTAATCATCCGATGATATAGCGGAAATTTGTTGTTTTCTACCGCCAGTGCGTTTTGCTTCAAAAACGGAAACCGAATGCGATATCCAGTGGCCCAGATAATCGTGTCAATCTCCTCACGCGTGCCGTCGGCAAATAGCACGCCATCGCCGTCGAGTTTTTTCAGCCCTGGCTTCACAGTAATATCGCCACAACCCAAACGGGTGAGAAACTCGCCGGAAACCGACGGATGCGCCGTCAGCACTTTGTGATCAGGTTTGGGCAGGCCGTAGTTTTCCATTTTGCCAATCGCCCGCTCAATGGTCTTTTGCCCCAGCCAGCGGCCAATTTTTCCGGGCATCCAAGCCGGCATGACGGCCTTGTCAGCCGGCTCGCCATTAAGATATTTCGGCAGCACCCAGACCCCGCGGCGGGCCGAGACGAAACATTTATTGGCAATCGGGCGTTGCGACACTTCCGAGGCAATATCCATGGCTGAATTGCCAACCCCGACGACGAGAATGTTTTTGCCGCGCAAATCATGTGGCTCAAATGGCGAATTATAACTATGGCTGTGCATTTGCAGGCCGTCGAAATGATCGCCATATTCGGTCGGAACTTTGGCGTCCCAATGGTGGCCATTGGCGACCACCAGCGCGCTATATTGGCGGGTTTCGCCGGTCGACAGCGTCACATGCCAAATTTCATTATCATCGCGACGCGCCTCTTCCACCCGCGTGTTGAATTGAATGGCGTCGCGCAATCCGAAATGGTCAACATAATCGTTGAAATAATCGAAAAGCTGGCTGTGATGGGGAAAGTCCGGCCAATCATCGGGCACTGGATAATCGTCAAAGGCGAGACGATATTTCGACGTATCAATGTGCAAGGACTGATAACAGGCCGACATGCCATTGGGGTTTTTGAAATACCAATTGCCGCCAATATTATCGGAAGCTTCAAACTGATCATAAGCAATGCCGAAATCTTTCAGCCGCTTGGCGGTGGTGAAGCCAGAACATCCAGCTCCAATGATACAAACTGTTTGATTATCCATCGCTCCCCCCTGTACGCACTAAAGCTAATTTACACAATAAACCGTGAGCGTCTAGCGGCCTTCGATGATGGGCTGAAAGCGAATCCCCGACGTTTCAGCCTGCCATAGGGGATATTTTTCCATCACCGCGATAAACACCGGCCATGCCAAAAACCGTTGCAGCCAAGCGTGCACACGCGGCAGGCCAAGTTCATTGTCAAACCAATCGCTGTCAGCAATGCGAAATTGCCGGACAAAGGGCAAAATTGCTACATCGGTCAATCCAGCCTCGCCGCCGCCCAGCCAATCAGCGGTCAAATCTGGCTCAAGCTGGCGCAACATATCGTGGCAAGCGGCGCGGTGCAGCAGCACATTATCGACCTCATCAGCATAGCGCGTGGCATATTTATAGCGATCCAAATGATGTTTGAAGCGCTCGTCAAAAGCATCAATGCGCACCTCATCGGCCCGCGCCAGCCAATTAAATGGATCGCTTTGCGCCAAGGCCCACGCCATGACGTCGCGGCTTTCATCAATTACTTGCGATTGCTCAACCCATAGAACCGGCACCGTGCCCTTGGCCGATAAAGCCAACATATGCGCTGGCTTGTCGCGCAAAATAATTTCGCGCAATTCAACTTCTATGCCGCTGGCCGCCAACGCCATACGCGCCCGCATCGCATAGGGGCAGCGCCGAAAACTATAGAGAATTGGCAGTTCAGACATTTTTCTTTTGCGCTTCGCCAATATGTTCTTGGCCGCGCGCACGGGCTAATTTGATTTGCTTCTGGCGTTCGCGAAACCGCTCGCGGTCGGCGTCATTATGGGTGTCGATACAATGGCTGCATGACACACCAGCTTCATAAGCGGGGGATTTTTTTTCAGCCTCAGTCAGCGGCATGCGGCAGGCGTGGCACATATCATAATCGCCCTCGGCCAGACCATGTTTCACCGATACCCGCTGGTCAAAGACGAAACAATCGCCGCGCCATTGACTTTGCTCTTCCGGCACGGTTTCTAAATATTTCAAAATGCCGCCTTCGAGATGGAAAATATTGTCAAAACCTTTGCCGACCAGATAGGCGGTGGCTTTTTCGCAGCGAATGCCGCCGGTGCAAAACATGGCGATATTTTTCGGCTTTTCGCCGTCTTTTAATTGTCCAAGATAATTGTCAACCCAATCGGGGAACTCGCGAAATGAGGTGGTGGCCGGATCAACCGCGCCCTCGAAAGTGCCGATTGCCACTTCATATTTATTGCGCGTATCAATAACCAGTGTGTCGGGCTGCTCGATCAGCCGATTCCAAGCCTCTGGCTTCACATAAGCGCCGACATCACCAATCGGATCAATGTCCGGCTGTCCCATGCTGACGATTTCTGATTTCAGACGCACTTTCATGCGATGGAAAGCAGCGCTTTCGGCAAAGCTGAATTTCGGTGTCACATCGGCAAAACGCGGCTCATTGGCGAAATAATCCATCAGCGCCTGCACGGCTCTATGCGAGCCGCAAACCGTGCCATTAATGCCTTCTTTGGCCAGCAAAATAGTGCCCAGAATACCAGCTTTTTGGCACATGGCCTGCAATTTGGGCTGCACCAGCTGGAAGTCCGGCAAGGCCACAAATTTGTAAAAAGCGGCAACCACAATCGGCGTTTCATCGGGCCCGCTGGGCACCTCTATGGCGGTGTTTTGTTTCATGCTGGCGACCATGCCCAATTCAGCGAAAAATTTCAATCTTTACTGCTTGTAAAAAGGCAAAATTATCAAAAGCCAGAGGCGCGGTCATCAAAGCCACGCGAATAATCTGCCGCCCCCTCGAGGCGCCCGTCGGGATGCACTAAAATCGCCTCTACCCGGCCCAACGCATAGGTAAAATGCGGCCAGCTATAGGGCTGATGACCACGGCGCATCAGGCCAATCATATTGCCAATATTCAGCGTGCCTTTTTCCAGCATCACAAAATCTGGTTGCCATTGACTATGGCTTTTGCGCGCGTGCACGGCTTGCTGGGCGCTCATATTAAAATCAATAATATTGGAAATGGTTTGAAACACAGAGGTGATAATCGTCGCCCCACCCGGCGTGCCAACGACAAGTTTTAAGCGACCGTCTTTTTCGACAATGGTCGGGGTCATTGACGACAGCATGCGCTTAGCTGGCGCAATGGCGTTTTTATCATCGCCGACCAAACCGAATTGATTGGCATAGCCGGGCTTGATAGAAAAATCATCCATCTCATTATTGAGAAAAAAACCAGCCCCTTTGACGACGACTTTGGCACCATAATTGCCGTTCAGCGTGGTGGTGATGGCCACCGCATTGCCCATTGGGTCAATGATTGAAAAATGCGTCGTCTCAACGCTTTCAATGACATTTACCAAACCCGGGCGGATGGTTTTACTATCGGTTTTTCTATCCGGCACAATGTCGGCATTGCGCGCGGCAATATAATCTGCCGCCATCAGCCCCGCCATATCAACATCGACAAAATCTGTGTCGCCCAAATGCGTTGCCCGATCGGCATAAGTGCGGCGCTGCAATTCGGTCATCAAATGAATATGGGCGGCGCTATTATGGCCAAGGGCGGCGACATCATAGGCGCTGGCCCCTTGCAGTAATTGCGCCAAGGCGAGGCCGCCACTGGACGGCGGCGGCATGGAAATAATCTTATGCCCGCGATAATCAAACCGCACCGGCTGGCGCCAAACGGCTTGATAGGCGTTGAGGTCGGCCTGGGTTATGAGGCCGCCACCGGCGCGCATTTCATCGACCAAAAGACGCGCCGTTTCACCGGCGTAAAACCCATCGTGACCAAATTTGGCAATACGCGATAGCGTTTGCGCCAAATCTGGAAACGCCAGCCGCTCACCGGCGCGCCATTTTTGATCGCGCACAACAATTGGTTGGTGGCGATTCAGGCGGGCAAAATCAGCTTGATAACGGTTGAACATACGCGCCGCCTTCTCGCTCAGTTCAAAACCTTCATCGGCCAAATAAATCGACGGGCGCACCAGCACATCCCAAGGCAAAGTGCCGAATTTTTCGTGTAACGCCACCATGCCCGCCACCGAACCAGGCACGCCAACCGCCAAATGACCGGCCAAGCTCAAGCCTTTAATGACCTCGCCCTCAGCGTCCAAATACATGTTTTTATCGGCCGCCAGAGGCGCTTTTTCGCGAAAATCTAGAGCCCCCGTCTGGCCATCTGCCAGCCGATAGACCATAAAGCCACCGCCGCCAATATTACCGGCCTGCTGATAGACCACCGCCAAAGCAAAATTGACCGCCACGGCCGCATCAAAAGCATTGCCTCCGGCGGCTAAAACATCGCGGCCAATATCTGAGGCCAAGCCATGAGCGCTGACCACCATGGCGGTATCGCCATAAACCCCTTTCGGGGCAAGCCGCCAATGGTGCTGCAGATAAATAAACTGCAAATTGAGATAGGGGGCGAGCAGCATCAGCAGACTTAACACGACTGTGGCAATGGCTGGCGATGGCGGCGGTTTGAAAAAACGCATGGTAAACTCCCCTTCGCCATTAGCGTATCGGGCAAATGCTTAATCAGCAAGACGACAAGTGGCTTGTCGACAGCGCCTCATCGCCCTATCATTATTTCGATAGAGGAGATTGTCTAATGAGTGCCCAAGCCCAACGCCCAGGAATGGAAAAATACGCCCGCCTTTTCACCCCTTTGGATCTCGGTTTTACGACGATTAAAAACCGGGCCATTATGGGCTCCATGCACACGGGGCTGGAAGAAATGCCCGACGGCTTTGAACGCATGGCGGCTTATTTTGCCGAGCGCGCAGCTGGCGGTGTTGGCATGATCATTACCGGCGGCATTGCCCCCAATGAAGAAGGCGGCGTTGTGGTTAAAGACCAAGACGGCAATCCGGTTTTCTCAGCCTCGAAATTATCGACCCAGCGCGAAGTGGCAGGTCACAAATTGGTGACTCAAGCGGTTCATGAGGCCGACCCAGATGTGAAAATTTGCATGCAAATTCTGCATATGGGGCCGCTGGCGCATAATGATGAGCTAGTTGCGCCCACGGCGATCAAATCGCGGATTAGCAAATATGTGCCGCATGAACTGGACGCGGCAGGCATTGAAAAACAGATTAACGACCACGCTAATTGTGCCAAATTGGCTCAAGAAGCGGGCTATGATGGGGTCGAGATTATTGGCTCTGCCGGTTATTTATTATCGACATTTTTGGTCGAAAAAACCAATTTGCGCACTGACGACTATGGCGGCTCCTATGAAAATCGCATGCGCTTTCCGCTGGAAGTGGTGCGCCGTTGCCGCGCCGCCGTTGGCGATGACTTTATTATCGTTTTCCGCATTGCCGCCATGGATATGCTGCAAGGCGGCATGAGCTGGGACGAGATTACGCAATTGGCCAAAGCGCTTGAGCAGGCGGGGACGACGATTATTTCAACCCATTTTACATGGCACGAAAGCGCCGTGCCGACGATTGCCACAATGGTGCCGCGCGCCGCCTTCACATCAGTGACGGCGCGTTTGCGCAAAGAAGTGTCAATTCCGGTGATCACCTCAAACCGCATTAACATGCCGCAAGTGGCCGAAGATGTGCTGGCCCGCGGTGACGCCGATTTAGTATCCATGGCGCGCCCGATGCTGGCCGACAGCCAATTCATGAATAAGGCGGCCAATGATGCGGCTGATGAAATCAACACTTGTATTGCCTGCAATCAAGCGTGTCTTGACCATACGTTTTCTGGCAAGACCACCTCTTGTTTGGTCAATCCGCGCGCCTGCCATGAAACCCTGCTGAGCTATTTGCCAACCAATGACAGCAAATCAATAGCCGTTATTGGCGCCGGTCCAGCCGGTCTGGCCTATGCCACAGTCGCCGCCGAGCGCGGCCATAAGGTGACATTATTTGATGCGGCCAGCGAAATTGGCGGGCAGTTCAATTTGGCGAAACTTGTGCCGGGCAAAGAGGAGTTTTACGAAACCCTGCGCTATTATGGCAAAATGATTGAAAAACTGAATATCGACCTGCGTCTCAATACGCGCGTTGATGTCGATATGTTGGCCGATAGCGGCTTTGATCGAATTATTATTGCCACCGGCATCAGCCCGCGCACGCCGCAAATTGAAGGCATTGATGATGAGAAAGTTGTTGGCTATATCGACGCGCTGAAAGGCAATAAGAAAATTGGCAAACGCGTGGCGATTATGGGGGCTGGCGGCATTGGCTTTGATGTTGCTGATTATATTTCCCATGACGGGCCATCGGCGGCGCTTGATATTGACCTGTTTGCCAAGGAATGGGGGGTTGATTTCAAAAACCACCCGCGTGGCGGGGTCACCGGCGTGGAGCCGCAAGTGGCCAGCGCTGATCGCGAAATCTTCCTCATGCAACGCAAAGAAACGGCGGTTGGCAAGGGCTTGGGCAAAACCACCGGCTGGACACACCGACTGACCCTGTCGCGGCGTGGGGTGAAAATGATGAATGGTATTGATTATTTGAAAATCGACGCGCGCGGGCTGCATATTTTACGCGACAATAAGCCAGACCTGTTGGAGGTCGACACGATTATTGTCTGCGCCGGTCAAGAGCCATTACGCACGCTATATGATGCGGCCGAGGCCAAGGGCTTGCCGGTTGATTTGGTCGGCGGGGCTTATGAAGCGGCTGAGCTTGACGCCAAGGCAGCAATTAAACAAGCCAGCGAAATGGCGGCGATTATTTAAGCTGATCTAACACACCGCTATTGCCGAGCCATTTGTCCAATTGCGCCAGCGCCTGATCATCAAGGCTGGTCGCCTCTTGTGATAGCCAGGCCAGACATTTGGCTTGATAGGTGAACGGATTTTGCGTCCATGTTTGGCCGTCAAGCATGGTTTCGAGGCGCTCGTCGCCATTGGCCACGGCGCGCGCATTGGCGTGAAGATAGGGCAAATACAGCCGCCCTATTTCATCCATGAGCGCTAGCAGACTATCGGGCAAATCAGCCACTGCCAGCCAATCATCTTCGCTGACCGGCAAGCCAGACAAATCTTCCATAATTTCAGTCCACGCATAAATGCGCGGGAATTGCTGCACAATCATGGCCTGCGGGGTTGGGTCGAAAAGCGCCAGACATGTCAATTGCCCGTAAATGGCAAAATCAGCCGAGGCCGGACGCCGCCCCAAAAGGTAAGGTGTGTTTTGCAAATGCGCATCAAAAATTTGTAAAAACCGCTGGAAGCTTTTTTCAATCACCGGCTTGGTCACTTCATTGGAGCCAACATAGGAGAGACGGTCAATCTGTCTTTTAGCGACCATATCGGAAAACGGTTGCACCGCGTCATTGGAGGCAGAAATATTGCCCCAGCGCGGCAAAATTGACGCCGCTTTGGCAATATCGGCTTGATAATGCCAGCGATAATGGAACATGGCCTTGGTCAGCCATTCATCGGCGTAATCTTCAACCAGAGAATTGACAAAGGCCAGCGCCGGATCGGCCGGAATAATGTGGCGACCGGCAAATTCTTGCTCAAAGCGGCGAATAAGCGGCGTCGAATCGGTAACCGCCTCCACCTCCCCTGCCGCATTGGGCAAATAAAACGTTGGCAGTAATCCGACTTTGGCCTTGGGCCGATTAACCGCGTGTTGACTATTTTCTTTGCCGCGCAAATTTTGCCATTCAACCCGATAAGGAATATGGCGATAGCGCATAGCGGCAAGCATTTTGCGTGTATAGGGCGAGCCAGGCGCGCCCATGAGTTCAATAATGGCGGTCATTTTTCCTCGCGCCTACTCGGCTGGTAAAGTGGTTTCAATATTTAACTGACCGGCCAGACCCGCCGACCGGTGAACCGATATGTCTTGCATTTCCGGCGATTGCATCATGTCCATCATCGCCGCACGGCTGGGATAACGGGCAATCGCCACACTGTCCCATAGCTCCTCAACATGGCCCAGCATTAAGCGTTCAACCTGAGCGTTGAACTCAACGGCGCCGCCGAATTTTTGCAATAATTCCTGCACCGCTTGGGCGTAAATTTCGTAGGCCTCACGACCGCTTAAAGCGGTTTCGCGGCCGTCTTCATATTCTGCCTTTGGCTTAAATTTCAGCAAATTCACCATGTAAATCGGGCGCTGGTGGCCAGCTTCAAAAAACCCAGCTATCTGCTGCTCATCCGGATAAACCGCATTTTCAACTTTCATCTCAAACTCCCTATGGCGTGCGCATATCTATTGGCACCTATCGTGTCAAAAAATACCGCTGTGTGTCAATAATTTAAACTTTCCTTTGGTTGCAATCGGCAAGCTTCCAAGCTATGTCAGCGTGAGAAAATACTGATGGAAAAGGCCGATAAATAATATTGAAAAGACAGATTTCAGCCTTATTTTCGTTAGATAGTTAGATTAACTGCAAACAATTGGAAAAGTAATGAGTTCGGATCAGCAAGAACAAACAAACGCCGCCGCAACAAAAGCGCCATCTTTTTGGGACAAAATGCCCGTTGGCAAATCAGTTTTCACTTCAATTCTGGTGATTATTGCCCTCATTGCATGGCTTTTTAGCGGCTTGCTGTCCCATTCATCTGATGAACTGGCCATTGCAAAACCATTGAGTGAAACAATACAGCAAGCCAATCGTTTCAAAGTTGTTGTGCAAGCCCTCGAAGCGCGCCCTTATTTGAACGAGATTAATCTGCAAGCCCGCAGCGAAGCCGATAAAGTGGTGACGATAGCGGCTGAAACCAATGGCACCATCAGCGCCCTACCGGTTGATAAGGGGGCGTTTGTGCAGGCCAATCAAACGATTTGCAAAATCGATATTGGCGCCCGCCAAGCGCAATTAGATGAAGCCAAAGCCATGCGCGACGCGCGCCAAATTGAATTCAATGCAGCGACCAAGCTGACCGAACAAGGCCATGTCTCAAAAAGCCAATTGGCCGCCTCGCGCGCCGCTTATGATGCCAGCAAGGCTGCCGTGAAAGGCCGCCAGGTTGAATTGTCTCGGGCCACAATCAGAGCGCCCTTTGACGGTATTTTAGACCGCCTGCCGGTGAAAGTCGGTGACTTCATCAGCGTTGGCCAGCCTTGCGCGACGATTATCGACAAAGACCCGCTTTTGGTGGTCGGCCATATTGCTGAAAATCAAGTCAATTCAGTGCGCCTTGGGGCCATTGGTAAAGCCGCCTTTGTCACCGGCGAAACCGTGCAGGGAAAAGTCCGCTATATCGCCGAAACCCCTAATTTGGCGACACGCACTTTTCGCATTGAATTGGAAATCGACAATAAAGACCTGCTGCTGCGCGATGGTGTGAGCGCCGAACTGACATTGCAAACCGGCAATGTGCTGGCGACCCGTATTCCGCAGGGTATTTTAACAATGAGCGACGATGGCAAGCTGGGCGTTCGGGTGATTGATGAGGGTCGCGTGGCGTTTCGCAACGTCGCCATTGTTGCTGACAATCTCGATGGCGTTTTAGTGACCGGTCTGCGGGCCCGCGAAAATGTCATTATTGCCGGTGGCGAATACACCCGCGATGGCCGACAAGTGGATTTTGAATTTGCCGCTCCAGCCTTGGCTGATGTCGCAACGCCTAGCGTCGAGGTGCGATAGTCATGTTTAATTTCATCACCGCCGCCATTAGCCGTAGCCGCGCTGTTCTTACGATTCTGGTCGCGCTTTTGCTCGGCGGTGTGTCGTCTTATGTTTCACTGCCGCGCGAAGCCGACCCAGATATTCCGATTCCTTATATTTACGTTGGCGTTGTCCTGCCGGGCATTGCACCGGCTGACGCTGAGCGCTTGATTGTCAAGCCAATGGAGCTGGAACTGCGGACACTGACCGGCGTCAAAGAAATGAAAGCCATTGCGGCGCAGAATTTTGGCGCCGTTATTCTCGAATTCGACGTCAGTTTCGACAAAGACCAAGCGCTGGTCGATGTGCGCGAAAAAATGGATCAAGTGCGCTCTGAGTTTCCCGAGGAAGCCGAAGAACCCGACGTGCGTGAGTTCAACGCGGGGCTATTTCCGGTAATTATGGTGAATTTGACGAGCCCAGGTTCTGAGCGCGAGCTTTTCCGCCACGCCAATATGCTGAAAGACGAATTATCTGGCATGTCGTCCGTATTGGAAGCCAAATTAATTGGCCATCGCGAAGAAGTATTGGAAGTGATTATCGACCCGCGGGCGATGGAAAATTACAATATCACGGCGGAAGAACTCTATGCCACGCTGTCGCGCAATAATCAGCTGGTGCCAGCTGGTAATATGGATAATGGCAGCGGCCGGTTTTCGCTCTCTGTGCCGGGGCTGATTGAAAGCGAAAGCGATATTTACGCGCTGGCTATCAAGACCCAAGGTGATGCTGTCGTGCGGCTCAGCGATATTGCCGATATCCGGCGCAGTTTCAAAGACCCAGATATTTTCGCCCGCTATAATGGCACGCCGACAATTTCTATTGAGGTGACCAAAAGGCTGGGCGCCAATGTCGTCGACACAACGCGCGAAGTACGCGAAATATCGCAAGCCTTTGTTGCCGACTGGCCGGAAAATATTTCCATCGACTTTTCATCTGATATTTCCAGCTTCATCTTTGAAATGCTTGGCTCCTTAGAAATTTCCATTACCAATGCGATTTTATTGGTGATGATTTTGGTGATTGCGGCGCTCGGACTGCGGTCAGCGCTTTTGGTTGGCCTGTCTATTCCGACGTCATTCCTCATTGGCTTTTTGATTGTCAACCTTTTGGGCATGACGCTGAATATGATGATTATGTTTGGCTTCCTGCTGGCTGTCGGTATTTTGGTCGATGGGGCGATTGTCGTGGTCGAGTTTGCCGACCGTAAAATGGCCGAAGGTCTCGACCGTCAAAAGGCTTATGCCTTGGCCGCATCGCGCATGTTCTGGCCGATTTTATCATCGACAGGCACCACTTTGGCGGCCTTTGCGCCAATGCTTTTTTGGCCCGGTGTCAGTGGCAAATTCATGTCGTTTTTGCCGATTACCGTGATTATTCTGCTATCGGCCTCATTGCTGACGGCAATGGTATTCCTGCCCGTTATCGGCGGTTTGATTGGTAAATCAGAACAAGAAGGCGACGAATTGCTGACCAGCTTGGCGGCCGAAAATGATATTGATGTGGCGACAACGCCAGGGCTGACGGGCAAATATTTGCGCTTTTTAGAGCGCTGCATCCGCTGGCCGCTGACCACAATTAGCATTGCTGCGTTTATTTTGGTCGGGGTGATTATGCTGAATGGTCGCTATGGCGGCGGCATTGAATTTTCGACGGCGGTTGAGCCGCAACAAGCCAATGTTTTCATCAAGGCGCGCGGTAATTTATCGATTCAAGAAGCCGACCGCATGACCCGTTTGGTGGAAGATATTGTGTTATCTATCCCCGGCATTAGCTCGGCCTTCACGCAAGCTGGCCCCGCTTTAGGCTCTGGTGGTGGCGTCGCCCGCATCGATGGCGACAAGCCTAGCGATTTGATTGGTCTCATCCGCATTGAGTTTACACATTTTTCCACCCGCGTGCCGGCGACACAAATCATGCGTGAAATCAACCAGCGCGCCAATGCCTTCCCCGCCATTGAGGTGGAAGTGATTGAACGCGAACAAGGACCACCATCAGGCAAGGGGATTGAGATTGAAATTGCCGGTCAGGACATTGATAAGCTGACCTCTGTGGTCAATGATATTAACGCCTATTTGCGCGGTCGCGATGATCTCTATACCGAGCTTGAAGACACGCTTCCGCTGCCCGGTATTGAGTGGAATCTGACGGTTGACCGCGAAGCAGCTGGCCGATTCAAAGCCGATATTGTGACGGTTGGCAATATGGTGCAATTGGTGACCAATGGTATTCTGGTTGGCCACTATCGACCTGACGACAGCGACGATGAAATCGAGATTCGCGCCCGCTATCCGTATGATGCGCGCTCCTTTGACCAGCTGGATCAATTGCGCGTGCGCACGCAGGCTGGCAATGTGCCGATTACCAATTTTGTCACCCGCTCCATCGCCCAACGCCGCGACGCCATTAACCGCGTCGATGGCAAGCGGACGTTTACCGTCAAAGCGGCGACCATCATTGACCCTGCCACTGGCGAGGAGATTCTCGCCTCAGTGGCCGAACAGGACTTTTTGACCTGGCTCGATACGCAAGATTTGCCACCGGGCGTTGGCGTGCGTCTGCGCGGCGCCAATGAAGAAGCGGAAGCCGCCACCGCCTTTTTGGGGCGGGCTATGCTGGCTTCTTTGCTGCTGATGTTCATTATTCTCTTGCTGCAGTTCAACAGTCTGTATTTCACCCTACTGACCCTATCGACGGTTGTTCTATCAACCGTTGGCGTTTTGCTGGGCATGATGGTGACCGGACAGAACTTTAGCGTCATTATGACCGGCACTGGCGTTGTCGCGCTGGCCGGTATTGTGGTGAATAATTCGATTGTGTTGATTGATACTTATCAACGCCTGCGCAGTGCCGGTTTGAATCGGACAATGGCGATTTTGAAAACCTCAGGTCAACGCTTGCGGCCGATTCTATTGACCACCATCACGACCATGATTGGCCTGTTGCCAATGGCGATTCAAACATCGGTTGATGTGGTGCATCGGACCATTCAAATTGGTGAACCAACCTCGGCTTGGTGGGTGCAATTGTCGACCGCGATTATCTTTGGCCTTGGCTTTTCAACCCTGCTGACACTGATCCTTGTGCCGGTGATGTTGACCTTGCCGGATTATTTACGCGATACGCGCGTTGCCCAATTGATTGGTAAGTGGCGGGCCAGCCTTGCGGCGAGAGCCACGCAAGCTTAATCGGTCTGGCTGGTAGCCTGCGCCAAACGGCGATAATGGCGCCAGCCAACCGGCATTAGCCCATAATAAACCAGACACAGAACGCTCAAAGTAATCCATGGGAAGGTGAAAGACATCACCGCCAGCACACCAACGCCAAGCATCAGCGGCAACACCAAATCTCGGCGTATGGTTGGTGACAAGCCCTTGCCCGAATATGTCGGTAGATTGCTGACCATCAGTAAAGCGACAAGAATGACATTGGCCGAGACAATGGTCGGCTGATCGCGGAAGCTGATGATGCCGCCGACGTCCAGAAACATTGGCAACATAACCAATGCGCCTGCCGATGGCGATGGCACGCCGGTGAAGAATTTCATTTTCCACGCCGGTCGGTCGGCGTCGTCAATATCGACATTGAAACGCGCCAAACGCAGCGCACAGCAAACGGAAAACAGCAAAATCACCGCCCAGCCTAAGCGGCCAGTGGTTTGCAGAGCGTAGAGATAGACCAGCAACACCGGCACAATGCCGAAATTGACGAAATCAGACAGCGAGTCCAATTGCGCGCCAAATGGGCTGCTGGCCCGCAAAAGACGCGCCAAACGGCCATCAAAAGCGTCAAGAAAAGCCGCCCCAATAATGCACAACATGGCCAAATCAAAGCGCTCATTCAGCCCCAAACGCAGAGCCGTCAAGCCCAGACACAGGGCCAAAAGCGTGATGATATTCGGCACCATGCGACGCAGCGGAAATTCCCTGCGACGCCGGTCGCTGGGGCTTTTTTGTTTGTCCAATTTCGGTTCTAACGCCATTGCAAAGCCTTTAAGCAGTTACCGTTTCGCGTTGTTTTTCTTTCGATGCCAAATCCGCCAGCACGGTCTCACCTGCAATCGCTGATTGACCGACTGCCACTAAAGGCACACTGCCCTTTGGCAAATAAACATCGCAACGGCTGCCGAAGCGTATCAAGCCAAAACGCTCACCGGCCTGCATTTCTTGGTCTTCATGCACGAAGGACAAAATCCGGCGGGCGACGAGGCCAGCGATTTGCACCACGACCAGCTGCTTGCCATCAGCCATTTCGACCAAGAGCGACTGGCGCTCATTGGCGTCACTGGCTTTATCTAAGTCAGCGCTGAGGAATTGGCCGGTGCGATAAAGAGATTTGCGAATTGTGCCGCTGACCGGCAGGCGGTTCACATGGCAGTTAAACACATTCATGAAAACCGAAACCCTTGGCAGCGCCTCATTGCCGAGCCCCAATTCTTCCGGCGGCACGGCGTCGGTAATCATATTGACCACACCATCGGCAGGGCTGATAACCAGACCCTCACGCTGCGGCGTGACGCGGGCTGGGTCGCGGAAGAACCAAGCGCACCACAGCGTCAAAACAACGCCGACCCAACCAAGAAATTCTGCCAGAAAAAACAGCAGAAAGGCTGCAACGGCGAAAATCGCAATGAAGCGGTAGCCTTCTGGGTGGATGGGGAAAAGAATAGATTTAAGAGCACGCATATTTGTTCCTTTGCTGGCTT
>JAHEGN010000029.1 GCA_024645085.1 Rhodobiaceae bacterium | reverse complement strand
TTTGTTGGCAAATTTATTTGGGAGGAAATAATGCAAGCTTCAGCTATTTTACAACCAGTCGTCGTTCTGGGTCTGTGGACCAGTGCGATTATGGTTTGGATGTTCATTGCCCGTATTCGCTCGGCCAATGCCACAAAATTCGATATTCAAGACGCGCTGCATGCAAAATCTGTCACTTGGCCATCAGATGTCGCCCGTGTCGGTGAGAATTATGACCATTTGTTCGAGCAGCCAACACTGTTTTACGCCATCGCGCTGACCATTGCGATTATGGGGCATGGTGACCAAACGGCGGTTAATGCGGCTTGGGCCTTTGTGATTTTCCGTGTGCTGCATTCCTTAGTGCAAACCCTGTCAACTAATGTGACCTTGCGCTTGGGCGTGTTTTGGCTGTCTTGGGCGGCGCTTTTAGTGCTCATCATCCGCGAAGCGATGATGATTTTCTAAAACCGTCACAATGAGAGATGAAAGGCGGTCGCATATTGAGGCCGCCTTTTTTTTCGCAAAGATTGCGTTGGCCTAGCAAAACATGCCAAAACAATTCAAATAAATCACCGCGTGTTTTGGAGAAAATTATGGCCGCTTACCAATATGTCTATGTGATGGACCGTCTGTCGAAAACCTATGCCGGTGGCAAACAAGTGCTGAAAGATATTCGCTTATCATTCTTGCCGGGCGCGAAAATTGGTATCGTTGGGGTCAATGGTTCGGGTAAGTCGACCTTGCTGAAAATCATGTCCGGTAAAGACAAAGACTTTCAGGGCGAAGCATGGGCCGCTGAGGGTGCCAAAGTTGGCTATCTCGAACAGGAGCCGCAACTCAATCCCGACAAAGACGTGCGCGGCAATGTCATGGAAGGTGTCGCGGAAAAACAGGCTTTGCTCGATCGCTATAATGAATTGGCGATGAATTATTCCGATGAAACAGCCGATGAAATGGCGCAATTGCAGGATCAAATTGACGCGCAAAATTTATGGGATTTAGACAGCCAAATCGAACAAGCCATGGACGCGCTGCGTTGCCCACCCGCCGATTCGGCCGTGACCAATTTGTCCGGTGGTGAAAAGCGCCGTGTCGCCCTATGCAAATTATTGCTCGAAGAACCCGATATGCTATTGCTCGATGAGCCAACCAACCATTTGGACGCTGAGACGGTCGCCTGGTTGCAGCATCATTTGGCAGATTTCGCCGGCACTGTTGTGCTGGTGACTCACGACCGCTATTTCCTCGACCAAATCACCAATTGGATATTGGAACTCGATCGTGGCCAAGGTCTGCCTTATGAGGGCAATTATTCCAATTGGCTTGAGAAAAAACAAAAACGCCTTGAGCAAGAAGCCCGTGAGGATGACTCCAAACAGCGCACATTGGCCAATGAGCTTGAGTGGATTCGCCAATCGCCAAAAGCCCGGCAAAGCAAAAGCAAGGCGCGGATTACCGCCTATGAAGATTTGCTGGCTAATGCTGGGCGTGAGGATGTCGGGCGGGCGCAGATTACCATTCCATCTGGGCCGCGGCTCGGCGGCATTGTGCTGGAGGCTGATAAGTTGTCGAAAGGCTTCGGCGACAAATTACTGATCGACAATTTGTCCTTCCAATTGCCGCCTGGCGGCATTGTCGGGGTGATTGGCCCCAATGGTGCCGGTAAAACCACTTTGTTCAAAATGCTAACCGGCGCCGACACTCCCGATGAGGGTGCGCTGCGGGTCGGTGATACGGCGGTCATGGGCTATGTCGACCAAAGCCGCGATAATCTCGATGATGGCAAAACCGTCTGGGAGGAAATTTCTGGCGGTTTGGATATTTTGGAGCTTGGCAAACGCGAGATGAACTCACGCGCCTATGTTGGGGCCTTTAACTTCCGTGGCGGTGACCAGCAGAAAAAAGTTGGCTTATTATCGGGCGGGGAACGCAATCGGGTGCATTTGGCTAAAATGCTTAAATCGGGTTCCAACCTTTTGCTGCTCGATGAGCCGACCAATGATTTGGATGTTGAAACCCTGCGCGCTTTGGAAGAAGGGCTTGAGCGTTTTGCCGGCTGCGCCGTTATCATCAGTCACGATCGCTGGTTCCTTGACCGTATTGCGACGCATATTTTGGCCTTTGAAGGCAATAGCCACGTCGAATGGTTTGAAGGCAATTACGCTGATTATGAAGAAGATCGTAAACGACGCCTCGGCACCGATGCGGAAGTGCCTAAGCGCATTAAATACAAGCAGTTTAGCCGCTAGATTTAGCCGTTTATCGGCTCGGTGATAACTTGTTGGCGGATATGCTCCAGCAGCGTGTCGATGTCGCCTTTGTTGTTTTTCAGCACAGATGAGAAACTATCGCGTTGTTCTTGCGCCATCCAAACGCCGAGAACCCGCACATCAAATAAGGTGAAGCTGCCGTTTTTTTCGCGCACCAGCCACCAGTCAATTGGGATTGGTTGGCGACCATTGGCAAACTCAATTTTGCTGCTGATGATGAAATTGCGCTTTTTGGTTTGTCCGGTGCCCACGACCACGCGTTCATCGGAATATTCGCCCAGGCGGTTGGCATAAACTTTAACAATCATCTCATTGAGAAGCGCCTGATAAGTCTCGAAATCTTCATCTGAAATTTGCCGCGCAAATTGACCAAGCGAGAAACGCGCAATGCGGCGCATATTGGCGCGCCGCTCGAGCAGTTCGCGGAAACCTTTTTCGCGGCCTTCGCGGGTTTTGTGAATGGTCAAAATACCAATCGCTTCATCGGCCATTTCAGTGACGAAAAGCTGCGCTTTGGCCATCACTTCGGCGTCGGACAAATTATCTGTACTAGCGGCAGCCGGTGCCAGAGCTATCAAGCTAAGGGCAAAAAAACTGACGCAAAAAAGGGAAGTTAAAGTCCGCATGATCGGCTCCTAAAAATCATCGAGATCGCCAATATCTGGCAGCTCGTCTAAATTGGTTTTGCCATTATCAATTTCGCTTTGGCGATTTTGCCGGTAAAGGCTCCGGACGCTTGCATAATAATCAACGGAACTGCGCTCTATTTCATCAATAATACCAATATTTGTTGCCCGCGAGTCAATGCCAGCGACAGCAAAAACCAGAACTGGGCCAGACAACCCATCGTCGAGTATATAGGTCACCGGATTGAAAATTGTGTCGACGCTCATGCCGACAAGGTCGCGCGGCGGGGCCGGGCCAAAGATTGGCAAAAATAAATATGGCCCTTCAGCAACACCATAAACTGCAAGTGTTTGGCCAAAGTCTTCATCATGGGCAGTAAAGCCAAGGCTTGTGGCCGGGTCAAAAAACCCTAACAGGCCCAGCGTCGTGTTAATACCGAGGCGCGCACCTGTGGTGCCAGCTCGAGACCATTGGCCTTGTAAGACGTCATTCACCAAAGTGACAGGCGATGTCAAATTGTCGATAAACCGGCGCACCGACATACGGACCGGCTCGGGGACATATAAATAACCTTTGGCGACCGGCTCCAGCGCATATTCATCAAGCGCCATATTAAAGGCGAACATTTTGCGGTTGAAGTTTTCATAAGGGTCATTGGCGTCTTGATATTGGCCGCCCCCATTGACTGCTGCACCACCGCAAGCGGCCAAGGTTAAACTCAAAATAATCGGGAGAATATGAAAGCGTTTGCAGGATAAAAACATGACCAACCTATTTAGTGATGCTTCAATCTAACTGATTTTCGCCGAGAAAAAAGCAAAACTGTCGATTTATCGGGTCAAATACCGCAGTTGCTTCGTTATATTTCTTGACACATAAAGATATCTTTATGTATAAATCGGCGCATGGAAATGTTACTTTCAGCTCTTCGCGCAGCAGGCGAACCCACACGGCTCAGAATATTGGCTATTTTGGCGCGTGGCGAATTGACCGTATCGGAATTAACCCAGGTATTATTGCAAAGCCAGCCACGCATATCGCGACATTTGAAACTCTTGGCCGACGCTAAATTAGTGCAGCGGCACCCTGAGGGCAGTTGGGTGTTTTATCGCCTCAATGACAGCCAAGACATCGCTGGCTTGTTGCAGCAGCTCATCACTCATTTGCCGGCCGATGATTTGACCCTGCAGCGTGATTATGAGCGCTTTGAGCATGTTTGCGAAGAACGCGCCGCCCGCGCGCGGCATTATTTCGCTGCCAATGCTGCGGCTTGGGATGATTTGCGTACCCATCATATTCCGGAAACCGAAGTCGAAGGCAAAATAGCCACCTCCATTGGTGAACGGCAAATTGACCTCTTGGTTGACCTTGGCACTGGCACGGGCCGGATGTTGGAAATTTTCGCGCCGCGATGCGCCCGCGCCATTGGCTTTGATATCAGCCCTGAAATGCTGACCATTGCGCGCAGTAAATTAGACAGTTCGGCGCTTGATCATTGTCAAGTGCGGCAGGGCGATTGCGCCAATGTGCCATTGGAAGACGGCGTTGCTGATATTGTTATCTTGCACCAAGTTTTGCATTTTCTCGATGATCCCGCCCAAGCGATTGCCGAGGCGGCGCGTATTTTGGCCCCCGGCGGCAGCGTTTTAATTGCTGATTTCGGGCCGCATGATATGGAAAACCTGCGCGAGCAACACGCCCACCGGCGTTTGGGGTTCAGCTCTGAGGAAATCCAGTCCATGCTGGCGCAGTCCGGCTTGCACTATTTTGCTGGTGAAACTCTGACCTCGCATAATCATGATTTACCGGTCGCCCTATGGCGCGCCGATAAACTCGCCGCTGCTGTTTGATAGGAAAAATAAAATGACTCGCATCTCCTTTGAATTTTTCCCACCCAAAAGTGATCAGGCGGAGGAAAAACTTTGGCTGGCGATTGACCGCCTAGCACCGATTCAGCCGGATTTTGTTTCCGTCACCTATGGTGCGGGTGGCTCGACCCGTGACCGAACCCATGCCTGCGTGAAACGCTTGATTGAAGAAACCAATCTGCAACCAGCGGCGCATTTGACCTGCGTTGCGGCCAGTCGGGCCGATGTTGACAGTGTGATAGAAGAATATGCCGCCCTTGGCGTGAAACATATTGTGGCGCTGCGCGGCGATATGCCGGATATGGGCGCGTTTCAGCCGCATGTTGATGGCTATAGCGGCTCTGTTGATTTGGTGGCGGCGCTGGCCAAGCGCGGCGGGTTTGATATCACCGTCAGTGCCTATCCGGAAAAACACCCTGAGTCGGCGTCAATGGCCGCTGATATTGATTTGCTGAAAGCCAAAATAGATGCTGGGGCGACCCGCGCCATCACCCAATTCGCCTTTGATACGCAGGCGCATTTGCGCTTTCGCGACGCCTTAGCGGCGGCCGATATCACTATTCCGGTCATTCCTGGCATTATGCCAACAACCAATTTTGTCGGTGCCCAACGCATGGCCCAAGCCTGCGGCGCCACGGTTCCTGATTGGTTGGCGGCGCATTATCACGGGCTCGAAAATGACGCTGATACGCGCAAACATATCGCTGCCTCCGTGGCGGTTGACCAATGCCGCAAACTCATCGAAGAAGGCTTTGAAGATTTACATTTCTACACTTTAAATCAAGCCGATTTGACTTTTGCGGTGTGCCGTATTTTGGCTCTTGGTAAACAGTAAAGGCAGTGACGATGAGTTGGACACGCGAAACCCGATTGGCAGCGCTGAAGGCGCAAATCGAAGCCCGTATTTTATTGCTCGACGGGGCTATGGGCACGATGATTCAACGCCATCAGCTCGATGAAGCCGCCTATCGCGGCGCGCGGTTTGATAATTATCATGCCGATGTGCAGGGCAATAATGACCTGTTGTCGCTCACCCAGCCAGATATTATTCGTGACATTCACACCGCCTATTTACAGGCTGGCAGTGACATTGTTGAGACCAACACATTTTCGTCGACGACCATTGCGCAGGCTGATTATGACATGCAAGATTTGGCCTATGAGCTGAATGTTGAAGGCGCCAAATTGGCCCGCCAAGCTTGCGATGCCATGGAAGCCGCTGATCCCAGTCGCCCGCGTTATGTGGCGGGCGCCTTGGGCCCAACCAATCGAACAGCGTCATTGTCGCCCGAGGTCAATGACCCGGGCTATCGCAATGTCAATTATGACGAATTGCGCGACGCTTATGCGGATGCCACGCGCGGCCTAATCGAAGGCGGCGCTGATATTATTCTGGTCGAAACAATTTTCGACACGCTCAACGCCAAAGCGGCGGTGCATGCCGTGCAAGACGTGTTTGAGGCCACCGGCATCACTTTGCCATTGATGATTTCCGGCACGATTACCGACCGTTCGGGCCGCACATTATCGGGCCAGACGACCGAAGCGTTTTGGAATTCCTTGCGCCACGTGAAACCTTTTGCTGTCGGCTTAAACTGCGCCTTGGGGGCTGATGAAATGCGCCCCTATGCGGCTGAAATCGCCCGCATTGCCGACACTCATGTGTGTATTTACCCAAACGCTGGCCTGCCCAATGAGTTTGGCGAATATGACCAATTGGCGGATGAAATGGCGACCATTGTCGGCGAGTTTGCCGAAGCCGGATTGGTCAATATTTTGGGCGGTTGCTGCGGCACCACGCCAGAACATATTGCCGCCATTGCCAAAGCAGCGGGGCAAAACAAGCCGCGCGCCATCCCGCAAATTGAAGCCAAAATGCGCCTATCCGGTCTGGAGCCATTTACGCTGAGTGATGATATTCGGTTTGTAAATGTTGGCGAGCGCACCAATGTCACCGGCTCGGCCAAATTCCGCAAATTAATCACTGAAGGTGATTTCGACAGCGCCCTTGATGTCGCCCGACAACAAGTTGAGAATGGCGCGCAAATCATTGATGTCAATATGGATGAGGGCATGCTGGATAGTGAAGCGGCGATGGTGCGGTTTTTGAACCTCGCTGCCACAGAGCCAGATATCGCTCGCGTGCCGGTGATGATTGACAGTTCCAAATGGTCGATTATCGAAGCCGGTTTGAAATGCGTGCAAGGCAAGCCAGTGGTCAATTCAATCTCCCTTAAAGAGGGTGAGGAAGTCTTTTTAGAGCAAGCGCGCGCCTGTCAACGTTATGGCGCGGCGGTGATTGTCATGGCCTTTGACGAAGAAGGTCAGGCCGATACTGAGGACCGCAAATTCGAAATCTGCAAACGCTCCTATGATATTTTGACCCAGCAAGTCGGCTTTGCGCCGGAAGATATTATTTTTGACCCGAATGTGTTTGCTGTCGCCACCGGCATTGAAGAACACAATAATTACGCTGTCGATTTCATTAAGGCGACGGGGCGAATTCGCCGTGAATTGCCCGGTGCCCATGTCTCCGGCGGCGTCTCTAATGTGTCGTTCTCTTTCCGTGGCAATGAGCCGGTGCGCGAAGCCATGCATTCGGCGTTTCTCTATCACGCCATCCAACAGGGCATGGATATGGGGATTGTTAACGCCGGTCAGTTGACGATTTACGAAGATATTGAACCGAGGTTGAAACAAGCGGTGGAAGATGTGCTGCTGAACCGGCGCGATGATGCCACTGATGAGCTTTTGAACGTCGCGGAAACCTATCGCGGCCAAAAGGGCCAAGAGCGCAAGGTTGACTTATCGTGGCGTGAGGCGCCGGTCGAGCAAAGGCTGATGCATGCGCTGGTCAATGGCATTGGCGATTATATTGAAGAAGACACTGAAGCTGTGCGCCAGACTGTCGAGCGGCCGCTGCATGTCATTGAAGGGCCATTGATGGATGGCATGAACCGCGTCGGTGATTTATTCGGCGATGGTAAAATGTTCTTGCCGCAAGTGGTCAAGTCGGCTCGCGTGATGAAACGCGCCGTGGCCTATCTTGAGCTATTTATGGAAGCCGAAAAAGCCAGCGCCCAAGCCGATGGTTTGGCAACCTCGTCGAGCAAAGGCAAAGTGCTGATGGCAACGGTGAAGGGCGATGTGCACGATATTGGTAAAAATATCGTCGGTGTGGTTTTGCAGTGCAATAATTATGACGTCATTGATATGGGCGTGATGGTGCCGGCCGCCGATATTATCGCCCGCGCCATTGAAGAAAAAGTCGACATTATTGGTTTGTCGGGTCTGATTACCCCAAGCCTTGATGAAATGTGCCATGTGGCGGCTGAAATGCAGCGTCAGGGGCTGAATATTCCGCTGCTGATTGGCGGTGCGACGACGTCGAAAGTGCACACGGCGGTTAAAATTAACCCGAATTACCAGCGCGGCCAGACGGTTTATGTTACCGATGCCAGCCGCGCTGTTGGCGTTGCCTCGCAATTATTATCCGAGACCCAGCGCGACGGCTATAAAGCTGAAATCCTATCCGATTATTTGGCCATGGCGGAAGCCCACGCACGCAGTCGCGAAGATGCCGTGCGCGTGCCCATTGCTCAGGCGCGGGCAAATGGTTTTTGTGCCCAGCAAGCGCATGTGCCGGTGAAGCCGCGTTTTCTCGGCACCAAGGTTTTCGACGATTATAATCTTGCCGAATTGCGCGACTATATCGACTGGACGCCCTTCTTCCAAAGCTGGGATTTGCACGGTCGTTATCCGGCAATTTTGACCGATAAAGTTGTCGGTGAAGCGGCCACGGCACTGTTTGAGGATGCGCAAGCCATGCTCGATAAAATGATTGCCGAAAAATGGCTGACTGCCAAAGCGGTGATTGGCTTTTGGCCAGCCGCTCGCGATGGCGATGATGTGGTGATTTATCAAGATGACACACGCAGCAGCGAGCGCGCCCGCTTGCATACAATACGCCAACAAATGGAACGCAAAAACGGGCGGGCCAATTTTGCCTTGGCCGATTTCATTCAGCCAATTGGTGGGGCAGATGATTATATTGGCGGCTTTGCCGTCACCTCAGGTCATGGTGAAGATGCGGTAGCGAAAAAATTCGAGGCCGCTGGTGACGACTATAGCTCAATTTTGTCGAAAGCGCTAGCTGACCGTTTGGCCGAAGCATTTGCTGAGCGCATGCATCAGCGTGTGCGGACCGAGTTTTGGGGCTATGCCAACGAAGAAAACTTAAGCAATGAGCAATTGATTGAGGAAAAATATCAAGGCATTCGTCCGGCTCCGGGCTATCCGGCGCAGCCTGACCATACGGAAAAACAAACCTTATTCGCGCTATTAGAGGCAACTGAAGCGGTTGATATTACGCTGACTGAGAGCTTTGCGATGTGGCCAGGGGCGGCGGTATCGGGGCTGTATTTCAGCCATCCGGAAAGTCAATATTTTGGTGTCGGCAAAATTGCTCGCGACCAGGTAGAAGATTACGCGGCGCGTAAAAATATGTCGGTCGAAGAATGCGAAAAATGGTTGGCGCCGATTTTATCTTATAAGGCCTAACGCTTAATCCGACTAAGTCGCTCGAAAATGCGCTCAGACTCGGTTAAGATGACCACTAATTTGAACCACGGAGTGCCAATGTCTATATGGGGCAAAATTGCCGGACTCGCTGCTGGCTATGCCATTGGCGGTGTGCCGGGCGCGCTTGTCGGTGTGTTGGCAGGGCATTTCACGCTCGATCGGCTGAATGACAGCCAAGTGGTGTTCACCATTGCGCTGATTTCACTCGCCGCCAAAATGACCCGCGCTGATGGCACTGTCTCGCCGATTGAAATTCAGGCGGTGCAAAATGTCTTGCGCGTGCCCGATAGCGAAAAGGCCAATATGCAGCGTGTGTTTCAATTGGCGCAAGAAGATGTCGCCGGTTTCGATACTTACGCGCGGCAAGTCGCCTCGATTTATGCCGATAGTCCGCAAGTATTGGAAGATGTGCTGGATGTGTTGTTTTATATCGCTTATGCCGATGGTCAATTGCACCCGGCGGAATTGCAATTTTTGCAAATCGTCGCAGATATTTTTGCCATTGAGAAAAGCACGTTTGACAGCGTGCAAGCTCGTCACGATGGCAGCGTTCAAGACCCCTATGTGGTGCTTGATGTTGACCGCCATGCCGATGATGCAACCGTGCGTGCGGCTTGGTTGGCGGCGGTGCGTAATAATCACCCGGATCAATTACAGGCGCGCGGTATGCCGCCAGAAATGATACATATAGCAACCGCCCGCATGGCAGCGATTAATGATGCGTGGCGAATTATTAGTAAGGAGCGCGGCGTATGAGTGACAGCAATTGGCAAGCCAGACTATTGGCTCCAACCGATCCGGTTGAGGTGATGAAGCAAAAAGCCGCTTTGCGGGCCCTAGAGCAAGTTAGCTCGGGCATGAAACTGGGGCTCGGCACGGGCTCGACAGCGCGCTATTTTGTTGATGGTCTGGGCGCCAAAGTGGCTGATGGTTTGCAGGTCATTTGCGTGCCAACTTCTGAGGCGACGCGGGCGCAGGCGGAAAGCCTGAACATCCCGCTGGCTGAATTGGGCGATTTGCAACGCCTTGATTTAACCGTCGATGGGGCCGATGAAATGGACGCGCAATTGCGCCTGGTGAAAGGCGGTGGGGGGGCCTTGCTGCGCGAGAAAATCGTCGCCGCTGCGTCTGACGCGATGATTGTTATTGCCGATGATAGCAAGCTGGTCGAAAATCTTGGGGCCTTTGCCTTGCCGGTGGAAGTTAATATGTTCGCCCATCAGGCAACAGCGCAGGCAATTGCTGATGTGTTGCGCCAAACCGGCAATGCGGGCGAGGTCTCTTTGCGGGCCGCTTTGCCGGGTGGGGCCGAGGCTTTTGTCACCGATGGTGGTCACTATATTTACGATTGTCATCTGCGGCAGATAAACAATATTGAACAATTGGCCGCGGCTTTGCTGGCTGTTCCCGGGGTTGTTGAACATGGGCTGTTTCTAGGCTATGCCACGGCAGCGGTTTTGGCCGGTTCAGACGGCTTACAGGAAGTAGGAAAATTATGAGTTATGATTACGATCTCTTTGTCATTGGCGCCGGCAGTGGCGGGGTGCGCGCGGCGCGAATGAGCGCTTCTTATGGTGCCAAAGTTGCCATTGCCGAAGAATATCGTGTCGGCGGCACATGCGTGATACGTGGCTGTGTGCCGAAAAAACTATTCGTCTATGCCAGCCATTTTGCCGAAGAATTCGAACAAGCGGCTGGCTTTGGCTGGCAAGTCGGCGCCAGTCATTTTGATTGGCCAACCTTGATTGCCAATAAAGACGCAGAGATCGACCGGTTAAACGGCATATATATTCGCAATTTGGAAGCCAGTGGAGTCGAAATTCTCAATGGCCGCGCGGTGCTCAAAGACCCGCACACAGTGCTTCTCGATGGCCGTGAAATCAGCGCCAAATATATTCTGGTGGCGGTTGGCGCTACACCATTTATGCCGCAAATCGACGGCATTGAGCACGCCATTAGCTCCAATGAAGCGTTTCACATTGAGGCCTTGCCGCGCGATATTATGGTTGTTGGCGGCGGCTATATTGCCGTCGAATTCGCCGGTATTTTTAACGGCCTTGGCGTCAACACCACATTGGTTTATCGCGGCGAGGAAATTTTACGCGGCTTTGACAATGAAGTGCGCACGCATTTACACGCTGAAATGCTGAAAAAAGGCGTGCACATTAAAACCGAAAGCGATATCGGCGCTATCACGCCGCAGGCCGACGGCTATCAGGTCACCTTTACCGATGGCGCTCAGCAGACCACAGGTCTGGTCATGTATGCCACCGGTCGTGTGCCGAAAACCCAAGAGCTTGGGCTCGCAGCCGCCGGTGTTGAAACCGGGCAGCGCGGCGAAATTCTCGTCGACGCCCGCTCCAAAACCAATATTGACTCAATTTACGCCGTTGGTGATGTCACTGAGCGGGCGCAATTAACGCCGGTAGCCATTCGCGAAGGGGCGGCTTTTGCCGAGACTGTGTTCAATAATAATCCGCAACAGGTTGATCATTCGCTGATTCCGACGGCGGTGTTTTCGCAACCGCCGATTGGCACCATTGGTATGGGTGAAGAAGAAGCGCAAGCCGCGGGTCTAGATTTTGATGTCTATGCCACAAATTTCCGCGCCATGAAAAACACCCTCTCGGGCAGTGAAGAAAAAACCCTGATGAAATTATTGGTCGAAAAAGCCAGTGATAAAATTATTGGTTTGCATATTGTTGGCCCCGATAGTGGCGAAATGATTCAGGCCTTTGGTGTTGCTGTAACCATGGGCGCGACAAAGGCGCAATTCGATGCCACAATTGCTGTACACCCAACAGCAGCCGAGGAATTGGTGACCTTTAAGCAACCGCGATAGGCGTTATTTTGATTAAAAATTTGAAAAATATCAGTGCTCGATTGCCGCGGCGGAACCGCGAGCCGGTGATTGGCCATAGTTTTGAGGCCGATAAAGTCGCTTGGCCGCTGCGGGCGATTGGTAAAATTGTGACTTGGTATATTCATTTGGTCGAGGCGACGACGCAGGCCCATGTCGCAGGCGATGGCCCGCTAAATAAATTGCAATTGGAAAACAAGCCAATTGTTTTGCTGCTTTGGCATGGTCGTAATTTTCAGGGCATTCCCATGGGGCGCTATTTTCATCGGCCGATTTCAGCCCTGACCTCGCGTAGCCGTGATGGGGCGATCATCGCTAATATCATCAAGCCGTTTGGTTTTGGCGCCATTCAAGGTTCGGGTACCGGTGCGGCGGCCAATAAAGCGACCAATCCGCGCAAACGTGGGGCGCAGGCGTTTCGTACCATGTTGAATCACTTAAAGGCCGGCGAAATTGTTTTGGCAACGGCAGATGTGCCGCCGGGGCCAGTGTTTGAAACCGGCCCGGGCATGGTGCGTTTAGCGGCTAAGGCGGGGGCGGCAATTATCCCCATTGGGGTTTGCTATAAGCCGGAATTACCAATTTTAGGGACATGGGATAAATCGCATTTGCCGCTACCCTTTGGCCAGCGTGCCATGGTTTACGGTGAACCGATTTATGTTGCCGCTGATGCCACAGGCGACGCTTTGCTGGCGGCGCAAAAGCAAGTTGATGCGGCGATCGCCAAAGCGCAAGCTGAGGCGGCCTTAATATTGGGTAAAAAACCATTGGCTGATTAGCCGTTATTTGCCGCCGAGACCTTCAGCAATCAAAAAGGCCAGTTCCAGCGCCTGCGAGCCGTTCAACCGTGGGTCGCAATGTGTATGATAACGGCTCGACAAGTCTTCCTCTGAAATCTCCTGCGCGCCGCCCAAACATTCGGTGACATTCTGACCGGTCATTTCAAAGTGAATACCGCCCGCATGAGTGCCTTCGGCCTTGTGCACAGCCATAAAGCTTTGCACTTCGGTCAAAATCATATCGACTGGGCGGGTCTTATAGCCATTTGAGGCTTTAATTGTATTGCCGTGCATTGGGTCGCAAGACCAAACAACTTTACGGCCCTCGGCCTGCACTTTTTGAATCAGCCCGGGCAAATGTTTTTCAACATTATCATGGCCAAAACGGGCAATCAGCGTAATCCGGCCCGGCTCATTATCTGGGTTCAACTTGTCGAGCAAGGTGATCAGTTCATCAGGTGCCAGCGATGGGCCGCATTTCAAGCCAATCGGGTTTTTCACGCCGGATAGAAATTCAACATGGGCGCCGTCTGGCTGGCGCGTGCGGTCGCCAATCCACAACATATGTGCCGATGTGTCGTAATAATCGCCACTGGTGCTGTCGAGGCGGGTCAGCGCTTGTTCATAGCCGAGCAAGAGCGCTTCATGGCTGGTGAAGAAATCGACCATGCTCATTTGTGGCGCCGTTGCACTTGAAATACCGCAAGCCGCCATAAATGCCATTGCCTGATCAATTTGCCCGGCCAATTCTTCATAGCGCGCGCCTTGCGGGCCTTCGGCGACAAAGTCTTGATTCCAGCGGTGCACTTCGGCCAAGTCAGCGTAACCGCCCTTGGCGAAAGCGCGTAGCAGGTTGAGCGTTGAAGCAGCCTGACGATAGGCGGAAATCTGCCGCTGTGGGTCGGGCACGCGATCGGCGGCGTTAAAATCAATACCGTTAATAATATCACCGCGATAGCTCGGCAATTCGACACCGTCAATCACTTCCGTATCAGCCGAACGCGGCTTGGCGAACTGGCCCGCCATGCGACCAACTTTAATAACCGGCAATTTGCCGCCAAAGGTCAGCACAATCGACATTTGCAGCAGCACTCGGAAAGTATCACGAATATTATCGGCGTGATGTTCAGCAAAACTCTCAGCGCAATCGCCACCTTGCAGCAAAAACGCGCGGCCTTCGCACACTTCAGCCAATTGCGCTTTCAGATTGCGGGCTTCACCGGCAAATACCAAAGGCGGAAACGACTTAAGCCGTTCTTCAACAGCGCTAAGCTCTTCTTGGCTTTGATAATTCGGCACTTGCTTGATTGGAAAATCACGCCAGCTTTGCAGAGTCCAGTTTTTTGTCATTGTCTTGCTTTCATATTAATCAGTCGCCTGATATACGGATTTTGCGGACAAAAGGAAAGCCTTTAGGCCGCAATGATGAGAATTTCACAAAACCTTATTACAATGGTTCGTGCGCTTTAGCTTATTTGAATGAGGCGGCGGCCATGATTATTGCCATTGAACAGCCCAATAAACGCTTGCGGTGCACCCTCAATTCCTTGGCTGATATCTTCACTATAGACCAGCGAACCAGCACGAATGAGCTTGGCCATGGCTGCCTGTGCATCGGTAAAACGATTGGCATAATCATAAACCACCAGACCGGCCATGCTCAGCCGATGGGTGATGAATTGCGTCGTATGGCGAATGCCCACTGGCGTAGGGCGGTTATATTCAGAAATCTGCCCAGAAACCACTATTCGTCCGCGTATCCGCATATTGACGATGGCTGCGTCGAGCATGTCGCCGCCAACATTGTCGAAATAAATATCAACCCCATCAGGGCAGGCCTTTTTAATCGCCTGCACCAAATCAGTTTCAGCCTTGTAGTCAATGACTTTGTCAAAGCCCAATTGCGTCACATAGCGGCATTTTTCCTCGCCGCCGGCAATGCCGACCACATTCAGCCCCATGGATTTAGCCAATTGGCCGGTGGTTGCCCCAACCGGGCCAGCGGCTGATGAAATAACAATAGTTTCGCCGCTTTCGGGACGACCCAAGTCTTGTAAGCCAAACCATGCGGTCAGGCCCGGCACCCCCAAAATTCCAATGGCGGCGGTCATTCGCACTTCGTCGTCAAATAGCGCTGGGTCTAGTTTTTGTAGCCCACGGTCGCCCTGCACCAATCCTTGTGTCCAGCCAAGCCCGCCCATCACCATATCGCCGACCGCATAGCGTGAGGACGTGCTCTCGACGATCTCGCCAATTCCCGCGCTTTCAATCACATTGCCCAAGGGCAGGGCAGCGGCATAGCTGTCGCCATTGAGGCGCGAGCGCATGCCCGGATCGACCGAAAAGAAATGCGTTTTAATGCGCACCTGATTGTCTTTCAGCTCCGGCAAGTCGTGTTCGACCAAGGCAAAGCAATCCTCGGTTGGAACAGCCTCTGGGCGCTTGCTCAGTGTCCATTGTTTGATTGTGCGGTTCATGGCTATCTCCTTTTACAATAAAGATTAATTATCTTGCCGCCATATGCAAGCACAGAGCTTGTTCACAAGGCCCGCACGCGCTACATAGCGTGTATGACAACTGGCAATAAAAGCTTAACTTTGGTAATGGCCCAGCTCAACCCGACGGTTGGTGCGCTGGCGGCCAATGCCGATTTATTGCGCGCCTGTCGGGCGGCCCATGCTGATGCCGATGTGATTATTGCTGGTGAGCTTTTTCTCACCGGATATCCGCCTGAGGATTTAGTGCTCAAACGCGCCTTTGTTGGGCAAATTGCTAAAGTGGCGGCGGCGCTGGTTGAGGAAACAAAAGACGGCGGCCCGGCTCTAATTTTTGGCCTACCAACGCTCGAAAATGGCCAGCTTTACAATAGTGTGATGGTTGCCGATGGCGGCCAAGCCAGCGTGCGCCACAAACATCATTTGCCCAATTACGCGGTGTTTGACGAAAAACGTCTATTCTCCGCCGGCCCACTGCCGACGCCGGTTGAATTGCGCGGTCTACGAATTGGCCTGCCGATTTGCGAAGATATTTGGTTTACCGATGTTGTTGCTCATTTAGCCAGCCAAGGCGTCGATGTGTTGATTTCGCCCAATGGCTCACCTTTTGAGCGCGGCAAACATGAAAAACGTCTGCACCATGCCGGCCAACGAGCGCAGCAATCTGGCTTGCCCTTGGTTTACGTCAATCAATTTGGCGGACAAGATGAGCTGGTCTTTGACGGCGGCAGTTTTGCCGTCAATGGCGATGGCGCGCTGGCCGTGCAGCAACCGGTCTGGCAATCGGAAATGACCCGCATCACCTTGCAACAGCAAGCCGACGAAAGCTGGCAAATCATGGCGGCACCCTTGGCGGCGCATCCGCCAGAGGACGAGCAAATATATGCAGCCGCGGTTTTGGGCCTGCGCGATTATGTCGAAAAAAACCGTTTTCCCGGTGTCCTGCTTGGCCTGTCCGGCGGTATTGATAGCGCCATATGCGCCGCCATGGCGGTGGATGCGCTGGGTGCCGCGCGTGTGCATTGCCTTATGTTGCCGTCGCAATATACGAGCCAAGCCAGCCTAGATGACGCCGCTGCTTGCGCCAAGGCTTTGGGGGTTAGGCTCGACACAATTTCCATCGCCGATCCGGTGCGGGGCGTGGAAAACGCCTTACAGGCTCTATTTGCCGACACCCAGCCAGATTTGACCGAAGAAAACATACAGTCGCGGCTACGCGGCACCTTACTGATGGCCGTGTCGAATAAATTTGGCTCCATGGTTGTCACCACTGGCAATAAATCTGAAGTATCGGTCGGCTATGCGACGCTATATGGCGATATGAACGGCGGCTATAATCCGATTAAGGATATTTATAAAACCGAGGTTTTTGCGCTGTCGCGTTGGCGCAATCAGCACCAGCCAATTAACGGGCTTGGCCCAGCTGGTGAGGTTATTCCCAGCGCCATTATTGACAAGCCGCCAAGCGCTGAATTGCGTCCCGATCAAAAAGATGAGGACAGTCTACCGCCCTATGATGTGCTCGACGATATTCTATTTGCTTTGGTCGAAGATGAGCTAGGGGTTGATGAAATTATTGCGCGCGGGCATGATGCAGAAATTGTCAAGCGCATTGAGCATTTATTGTATATTTCAGAATATAAACGGCGTCAGGCTGCTCCTGGCGCTAAAATTGGACATCGTAATTTTGGCCGCGACCGTCGCTACCCCATTACCAATGGTTTCCGTGACGCGCGCTTATAAGCCGCTGGTGAGTAAAAGAGAGAACTTATGACCATACGTACACGTTTCGCGCCAAGCCCCACCGGTCTTTTGCATGTTGGCAATGCACGGGCGGCTTTGTTCTGCTTTTTGTTTGCCAAGGCGCAAAATGGCGAATTCATGCTGCGTTATGACGACACTGACCAAGAGCGCTCAAGCGACGCTTTTTCATCCGCCATTGACCAAGATCTTGCTTGGCTCGGTTTGCAGCCAGATGTCACGGCGCGCCAGTCAGAGCGTTTTGCGCGCTATGAAGAAGTGTTCACCGCGCTCAATGAAAAAGGTCTTGTTTACGCCTGCTATGAAACCCCAGATGAGCTTGACCGCAAGCGCAAACGGCAATTGGCGCGCGGCCTACCGCCAGTCTATGACCGCGCCGCACTGGCCCTGACAGACGAAGAAAAGCAGGCTTTTGAAGCCGAGGGCCGGCAAGCCCACTGGCGTTTCAAATTATCCGGCAATGACGTGCACTGGGAAGACCTCATTCGAGGGTCGCAGAAAATCGAAACCGCCAGCCTGTCGGATCCGGTTATCCGCCGCGCTGACGGCACATGGCTGTATACGCTGCCCAGCGTTGTCGATGATTTAGATTTGGCCATTACCCATGTTATTCGCGGCGAAGACCATGTCACCAATACGGCGGCGCAGATTGAACTGATTGCCGCAATTGGTGGCGCAGCGCCAGAGTTTGCCCATTTTTCGCTCATGCTGGGAGCTGACGGCAGTAATTTGTCGAAACGCATTGGCTCATTGTCGTTGCAAGACTTGCGCGGCCAAGGTTTTGAGGCGATGAGCTTGAACAGTTTGATCGCCCGTTTGGGCACGGCTGATCCGGTGGAACCAGTGCAGGATTTGGCCAGCCTGATTTCCGGCTTTGATATCTCGCGGCTGGGGCGCGCACCTGCGCGGTTTGACCCGGAAGATGTCGCCCGTCTCAATGCACGGATTTTGCACGATATGTCTTATGAGTTGGCGCAGCCGCGTTTGCAGCAAATCGGCGCGCCTGATGATGAAGCGTTTTGGCTCGGCGTGCGCGGCAATATTGATTACTTCGCTGATGTCGCCCAAATGGTGACGCTCATCAATGGCCCGATTACCCCAATTGTTGAGGACGAGGACGCTGATTTTATTGTTGCGGCCCATGCCGCTCTGCCAGCCGCGCCGCTTACGGCGGAGAGCTGGTCACAATGGACGACAGCTTTGAAACAACAAACCGGCCGCAAAGGACGTGGCTTGTTCATGCCCTTGCGTCAGGCCTTGACCGGTCAAGCGCACGGGCCAGAAATGCAACACTTATTGCCACTTATCGGTTATGATCGGGTGGTGGCGCGCCTCACCGGCGCCAGCGAATAATCAATAGGTAGGAGCAGATGCGCGAACGGCTGTATATTTTTGACACAACTTTACGCGATGGGCAGCAAACCGCTGGCGTCGATTTTTCTGTGTCAGATAAAGCCCGCCTCAGCGATGCGCTCGACGCGCTCGGCGTTGATTATGTCGAGGGCGGCTATCCTGGCGCCAATCCCACAGATACAAGTTTTTTTGAAACTTATGCCGGCACTAAAAACGCCCGTTTGACGGCTTTTGGCATGACCAAAAGAGCTGGTCGCAGCGTCGATAATGACCCGGGGTTTTTACAAATTTTGAACGCTGGCGCGCAAGCCGTGTGCTTGGTTGGCAAAAGCTGGGATTATCACGTCGATGTCGCCTTGGGCATTAGCAATGAGGAAAACATTGACTCTATTCGCGATAGTGTCGAGGCGATTTGCGCCCGCGACCTTGAGGCGATGATTGACTGCGAGCATTTTTTCGATGGCTTTAAGGCCAATCGCGACTATGCCTTGGCCTGCGCCAAAGCTGCCTATGACGCAGGCGCCCGCTGGGTGGTATTGTGCGACACCAATGGTGGCACGCTGCCGCATGAAGTGTCGGCAATTGTTGCTGAAGTGGTGCACCATATTCCCGGCGCCCATTTGGGCATTCACACCCATAATGATACAGAAAACGCCGTCGCCAATTCCTTGGCAGCGATTGAAGCTGGTGTGCGCCAAGTTCAGGGCACGATTAATGGCCTAGGCGAGCGTTGCGGCAATGCCAATTTAGTGTCGCTGATACCGACGCTTTTGCTGAAGCCAGATTACGCCACGCGTTTTGAAACCGGCATATCTCTCGATAAGCTGCCGCAGGTGAAAAATGTTTCGCTATTGCTAGATGATATTCTAAACCGCACGCCGAACCGTCACGCCCCCTATGTTGGCGCCTCTGCCTTTGCCCATAAGGGCGGCATTCACGTATCGGCGGTGATGAAAGACCCGTCGACCTATGAACATGTTGATCCGGCAAAAGTCGGCAATCAGCGGACGATTTTAGTCTCCGACCAAGCCGGTAAAAGCAATATTATTGACCGGCTGGTGTCGGCAAAAATCAATGTCGACGCCAAAGATCCGGCCATTGACCGCATTCTTTTGGAAGTGAAGCAAAAAGAGATGGACGGCTATAGCTATGATGGTGTCGGTGCTTCTTTTGAAATTCTGGCGCTACAGCAATTAGATCGCTTGCCAAAATTCTTCGATGTTAAAGGCTATAATGTCACCATCACCAATGATGGCAATGGCACCACCGTGTCATTGGCTGAAGTGGGCTTGGTCATTGATGGCGAAACCGTCTCTGGCACTGGCTCCGGTAATGGCCCAATCAACGCCCTGGATATGGCGCTGCGCGATGATCTCAAGCGCTATGCGACGAATATTGAAAATATGCGCTTGGTTGATTTCAAGGTGCGTATTCTCAACACAGGCACGGAGGCGGTTACTCGTGTGACCATTGAAAGCGTTGATGACAATGGTCATTCATGGCGCACCATTGGTGTTAATGCGAACATTATTACGGCCTCTTTTGAAGCCTTAAAAGATGCTGTGGTTTATAAACTACTCTTGGATGGCGTGTCAGCGACGCCCGATAAAATCAGCTAACATGGCGTAAGCCAGCAAAGGAACAAATATGCGTGCTCTTAAATCTATTCTTTTCCCCATCCACCCAGAAGGCTACCGCTTCATTGCGATTTTCGCCGTTGCAGCCTTTCTGCTGTTTTTTCTGGCAGA
>JAHEGN010000027.1 GCA_024645085.1 Rhodobiaceae bacterium | reverse complement strand
GTGTCGAGCACGCAAGCCAAGTGCAAACCACCCAAATCAGGCCGCCAGCTTATCGCCAAATGATAGTCGCAATGATTGCCGGCAACACACACATTCATATCGTCTTCCGTGCCGCGCTCAAACGGCCATTCACGGCTCGCAGCGAGGGTCTCGATCAAGTCAATCGGGTGCTCAGCGTGGGTTTCCGTCATCAAAGCTGTCGACATATTTGCCTGTCCATCCTATCGAAATACTATATGTGGTGGCCGAAAAACGCCGACCTACGACATAACAGTGTCTGATTCACTGAGTCGATAAAAGAGCAAATTCGAGGGCGTTAAAGTAATCCACGGGCAAATGTGCCAGTGCTGATTTTTTAGGATTTTATTTTTTGTCTTTCAAAGCGTCGAGAGCGGCACGCAAAGCAATATTTTCTTCGCGCGCTTTCATGGCCATATCGCGCACCAGCTCAAATTCTTCACGCGTCACAAAGTTGCCTTGGCTCATCACTCGGTCAATGCGCGCGCCAATGGCCTGCTCGATTTCCTCGCGCACGCCTTGGGCGGCAATCCCCAGACCATTAAAAACACTGGTCAAATCATCGACAATTTTCGCGCGTGTATCATTCATAGAAGCAAGTTCCTCCAGCTCGTGTTATATTGCAAGAGAAAATTGCCGGTAATTAGGACGTCACTATGAGCTTTCCCGATATTGATCCAATTATTTTCCAAATTGGACCGTTTGCCTTGCGTTGGTATGCGCTGGCCTATATCGCCGGCCTGCTGATGGGCATGCGCTATATGATGATGATGAGCGCGCGTCCGGCGCTTTGGCCAAGCCACCCTTTGATTAGCCAAAATGATGTCAGCGATTTGCTGCTTTGGGTGGTGCTTGGCGTCATATTGGGCGGACGTCTGGGTTATGTGTTGTTTTACAATCCGGCACATTATCTCGCTCATCCGCAAGATATTCTGGCGGTTTGGCAAGGCGGCATGTCATTTCATGGTGGCGCCAGTGGCGTGTTTATTGCGGTTGTCGGCTTTGCCTATAAACGCCAGCTTGATTGGCGTGCCCTCGCCGATATGACCTCAGCTACGGCGCCGATTGGACTGTTTTTCGGGCGTTTGGCGAATTTCATCAATAGCGAATTATGGGGCCGCACAACCGATGTGCCATGGGCCATTGTTTTTCCAAATGGCGGGCCGGTGCCGCGCCACCCCAGTCAATTATATGAAGCAGCCCTTGAAGGGGCGCTGCTTTTCACTGTCTTGGCGGTGGTTTTGTGGCGCTTTAAGGGGCTGTCGCGCCCCGGGCTTTTGACCGGCCTATTTTGCCTTATCTATGGTGCCTCGCGTTTCTTTATCGAATTTTTCCGTCAACCGGACGCACATATTGGCTTCATTTGGCAATGGCTGACCATGGGGCAGTTATTGTGCCTTCCATTTTTGCTGGTCGGCCTCGGCTTTATTTTGACGGCGCGGCCAAGGTAGCGTTTGTCATGTCAGCATTGCGTGATCAACTAATTGACGAGCTGGCAACATCTGGCCCGATGATGCTGGAAGCGTTTATGGCGCGGGCGCTGACTGATCCGACGCATGGATATTATGTGCAGCGCCAACCTTTTGGCCGCGCCGCCGAAAACGGAGGCGATTTCACCACCGCCCCCGAAATAAGCCAAATGTTTGGCGAGCTGATTGGCGCCTGGTGCGCTGATTTATGGCACCGCATGGGCCAGCCCGAGGCTTTTTGTTTGGCCGAGCTGGGCCCGGGGCGCGGCACATTAATGGCAGATGTGGTGCGCGCCGCCAGCGTGTTACCCGCTTTTACAAAAGCCGCCGAGGTGCATTTGGTGGAAATCAGCCCGTCGCTGCGCCACTTACAAAAACAAAAACTGCCGCATGCCCATTGGCATGATGATGTCAGCACATTGCCGGCATTGCCGATGATTGTTCTGGCCAATGAATTTTTTGACGTCCTGCCGATTCAGCAATATCGCAAAGCCGAAAGTGGCTGGCTGCCAATTATGGTCGATCAGCGCGATGGGGCGCTGTGTTTTGTCGACGGGGCGCCGCTTGCCGCGGCCGAGCTGCCGTCGCAAGCCCTACCAATGGCGCAAATTGGCGACATTGTCGAGACTTGCGCTGCGGCCAATCATGTGATGACGCATTTGGCTGATCACCTGGCGAGATGCGGTGGCGCGGCGCTAATTATTGACTATGGCTATGCGCAAGCAGCGGCTGGTGACAGTTTTCAAGCGCTGCAAAAACATCAATTTGTTGACCCATTGGCGGCCCCGGGCATGGCCGATTTAACCGCCCATGTGAATTTTGAGCAATTACAAAAGATTGCCATGCAATGCGGTTTGACGAGCCCACCTATCTGCCAGCAGGGCGGGTTTTTAACGGCGCTGGGACTGGATATAAGGGCGCAATCGCTGATCCAATCGGCTCCTGAAAAAGCCGGTCAAATCGCCGCTGAGCGCGACCGCTTGGCCGCCCCCGATCAAATGGGGCATTTGTTCAAAGTCCTTGCCGTGGCCAGCCAAGATTGCCCGCCATTGGCTGGTTTGGCTGGGTCGGCCCAATGAGCCAACTGTCGCCCATCACCGCACCAGCCTTTGCGCAAAATAGCGACGGCCAGCCGCTATCGCATGGGTTTTTCACCCGTCAAGGCGGTGTGTCGCAAGGCCTATACCAATCGCTAAATGTCGGCCAAGGCTCTGATGATAGGCCGGAAAATGTCGCCGAAAATCGTGCCCTGATTTGCGCCCATTTGCAGGCCGAACGCTTAATGACCGCCTATCAAATACACAGCCCGCGCGCCGTCTATATTGGCGCCAATGATACGCAGGCACCGGAGGCCGATGCCTTGGTCACAGATCAAATTGGCCTTGCCCTAGGGGTGTTGAGCGCCGATTGCGTGCCCGTGCTTTTGGCCGACCAAACCGCCGGAGTGATTGGCACCGCCCATGCCGGTTGGCGCGGCGCCCATGATGGGGTGATTGAAAATGTCGTCGCCCTCATGTGCACGCATGGCGCGCAACGGCAAAATATCACCGCCATTGTCGGCCCAGCGATTTCGCAAGCCGCCTATGAAGTAGGGCCGGAATTCAGCCGCCAATTCGCCAACACTTACCCAGATGACCAAGATTTATTCATCGCCGCGCGCAAGCCCGACCATGCGATGTTTGATTTGACCGGATTTGTCATGCGGCAAGTGGCGCGGGCCGAGGTGAGCGGCGTTTTACTTGATATATGCACCTATCAAAATGAGGCTGATTTTTTCTCCTATCGCCGCACCACCCATCGCAATGAAGCCGATTACGGGCGCCAATTATCGGCCCTATGTCTGCAACCACGACGCTAAGAAGCCAGTAACAGGCAAGCCAACGGGGATAACAGCAAATCAAAAATTGCGACTCTCCCGCAGCTTTGTTATGCAAGAGGAATAGCGATTCTGGAGGCGTATCGATGAAAATTTTAGCGGGCAATAGTAATTTACCTCTGGCCAATGCCATCAGCAAATATCTCGATGTGCCGCTGGCTAAATGCGAAGTGCGTCGCTTTGCCGATAATGAAGTATTCGTTGAAATTCATGAGAATATGCGCGGCGAAGATGCTTTCATCATTCAGTCGACCTCATTTCCGTCAAATGACCATTTGATGGAATTATTGATTATTATTGACGCCCTGCGGCGCGCCTCTGCGCGACGTATCACGGCGGTTGTGCCGTATTTCGGCTATGCCCGCCAAGACCGCAAGCCGGGGCCACGCACACCTATTTCTGCCAAGCTGGTGGCTAATTTGATTGAATCAGCGGGCGCTGATCGGGTGCTGACGCTCGACTTGCACGCGGGCCAAATTCAAGGCTTTTTCGATATTCCGACCGATAATCTTTTCGCCGCCCCGGTTTTTGTTGACGATATTAAAAAACGGTTTGGCAAAAATGAACTAATGGTGGTTTCGCCTGACGTTGGCGGCGTGGTGCGGACGCGGGCGCTGGGCAATCGCATTGGCGCCGATTTGGCGATTGTCGATAAGCGACGCGAAAAAGCCGGCGTGAGCGAAGTGATGAATATTATTGGCGATGTAGCCGGTCGCCATTGTCTGATGGTCGATGACATTGTCGATAGTGCGGGCACATTGTGCAATGCCGCCGACGCGCTGATTGAAGCCGGTGCCACCTCAGTATCCGCCTATGTCACCCATGGCGTGCTGTCTGGCGGAGCGGTTGAGCGGGTTGGCAAATCAAAGCTTGAGAAATTATTGATCACCGATACGATTCAGCCAACCGAGGCGATTTTGCAATCCGATAAATTTGATGTGATTGAAATTGCCGATTTGATTGGCGAGGCCATGCGGCGCACATCTGACGAAAACTCTGTATCCAGCCTTTTCGACTAAAACCCGCCTTTTCGATTGAATAAATTCGTGTGCTTGCTATAACCCGCGCACAGTCCGATTTTGCACCCCTGGAGGAAAGTCGGTTTGACCATTATGGCATGGGTCATGGTGGGAATTTTAACATCAATGGAGACACATTATGTCAGACATTATTTCATTTACCGCAGAAAAGCGGGAACGGGCCGGTAAGGGGGTCGCTCGTGCATTGCGCCGTGAGGGCTTAGTGCCGGCCGTGATTTACGGAGACAATAAAGATCCTGAAGGGATTTCATTGTCGCGTAAAGACTTTACCAAATTATACAATACTGGCCGCTTGATGAGCACGTTGCTTGATATTGAAGTCGATGGCAAGAAAACACGGGTTTTGACACGTGACTTGCAACTGCACCCCGTGCGCGACGATATCATGCACGCCGATTTTCTGCGCCTCAGCAAAGGCACGAAAATTGCCGTTGAAGTTCAAGTTGTGTTCTTAAACGAAGACACATGCCCAGGTCTGAAAACCGGCGGCGTGTTGAACGTTGTGCGCTACAGTGTCGAACTCAACTGCCCTGCCGATTCAATTCCAGACTCGATCGAAGTTGATTTGGCTGAAGTGAACATGGGCGACAGTGTGCATATTTCTGACATCACCCTGCCAGACGGTGTGGTGCCAGTGATTTCTGATCGTGACTTCACCATTGCGACCATCGCCGTACCGGCCGGTGGCGCCAGCGACGATAGCGAGAGCGATGGCGAAGAAGGTGATGAAGAAACATCAGAAGATGCAGCCACGGAAGATGAAGACGGCGGCGACGAGTAAGCCTGCCTTTCTTACATTGACTGCATCTCCCACTTAGGGAACTGACATGCTTTTATTGATAGGCCTTGGCAATCCAGAGCAGAAATACGCTAAAAACCGACACAATATTGGTTTTATGGCGATTGATGCGATTGCTGAGGCCTATTCTTTTGGCAGCTTCAAAAGCAAACATCATGGGCTGGTCGCCGAGGGCCAGATTAACGGCGAAAAGACGCTTTTGCTCAAGCCCACAACCTATATGAATAAAAGCGGCATCAGCGTTGCCGATGCCGTAAATTTTTACAAATTAACCAGTCAGCAAATTGTTGTTTTCTATGATGAGCTGGATTTGCCGAGCGGTAAATTGCGCATGCGCACAGGTGGCGGACTAGCTGGCCATAATGGCTTGCGCTCAATCAACGCGCATATGGGCGCCGATTTCCGTCGTGCCCGCCTTGGCATTGGTCACCCCGGCGATAAGGCGAAAGTGAGCGGTCATGTTTTGGGCGATTTTTCCAAACAAGACCAACAATGGCTAGAGCCGCTGCTTACCGCTTTGACGCGGCATTTGGATTATCTCGTCAAAGGCGAGGACGCGACCTATCAAACACGGGTCATTGAAGATATGAAAGCCGCTGTGCCTGAGCTTGAAGCGGATGAAACACAAACAAATAAGGACGCAGAATAATGGGTTTTCGTTGTGGCATTGTTGGCCTTCCAAATGTCGGTAAATCGACGCTGTTTAACGCATTGACCAAAACCGCCAGCGCTCAAGCGGCGAATTTTCCGTTTTGCACCATTGAACCAAATATTGGCGATGTCGCCGTTCCCGACGCGCGGCTCGACACTTTGGCGCAAATTGCCAAATCAGCACAATCGATACCGGCGCGTTTGAGCTTTGTCGATATTGCCGGTCTGGTGCGCGGCGCCTCTAAGGGCGAAGGGCTGGGCAATCAGTTTCTTGCCAATATTCGCGAAGTCGATGCCATTGCCCATGTCGTGCGTTGTTTTGAAGATGGCGACATCACCCATGTTGAAGGGGTTGTCGATCCGCTGGCCGATTCCGACACAGTAGAAACCGAATTAATGCTAGCCGATTTGGAAAGCCTCGAAAAACGTGAAGTCAATTTGCGCAAAAAACTTGCCGCCAAAGATAAGGCTGCAGCGGCCGAATTGGAGCTGGTCGAGCTGGCTCTGGCGGAATTGCGCGAAGGACGCCCAGCCCGCAAAGCCGATGTGCCAGACGACCAGAAACAAGCGTTTAAGAACCTTCAGCTGATTACCTCCAAACCGGTGATTTATGTCTGTAATGTGGAGGAAAGCGCAGCCGATAGCGGCAATAGCCTATCCGCCAAAATGCAAGAAAAGGCTGCAGCCGAAGGCGCTGAAGCGGTCATCATCTCGGCCCGTATTGAAGAAGAATTGGCGCAGCTTGATGACGATGAACGGCTGGAATATTTGCAAAGTCTAGGGCTTGAAGAACCCGGCCTCAATCGCCTGATCCGACAGGGTTATGAGCTTTTGGGCCTGATTACTTATTTCACCGCTGGCCCTAAAGAGGCGCGCGCTTGGACCATTCGTAAAGGCATGTCGGCGCCGCAAGCAGCGGGCGTCATTCATACTGATTTTGAGCGCGGTTTCATTAAAGCCGAGACTATCGCCTTTGACGATTACACGGCCCATAATGGCGAAGCCGGTGCCCGCGAAGCCGGACGCTTGCGCCAAGAGGGTAAGGAATATTTGGTCAAGGACGGCGACGTTTTATTATTCCGCTTTAACGTCTAGAAAAAACCCCGCCTTGTTGCCAAAGCGGGGTTTATTTTTGACGGCCCACAGTTTAGTGCTGGTCGGCCCAAATCTTGCGCATTGAGAAATACATCAAGCCAGCAAAAATGGTCAGATAAATCAGCACCATAATGCCGGTGCGCTTGCGCGCTTCCAACTCAGGCTCAGCCGCCCATGTCAGGAATTGCACAACATCGCTCGACATTTGTTCAATGGTGGCCGGTGTGCCGTCACCATATTCAATAATGTCTTCCAATAAGGGCGATGGCATGGCGATTTTGCCGCCTGGCATATATGGGTTGTAATATAGGCCCGGGCGCATTTCGACACCCTCAGGGGCCTCGCTATAGCCGGTCAGCAGCGCATGAATATAGTCAGCACCGCCTGAACGGGCTTTGGTAATCAAAGACAGGTCTGGCGGATATGCGCCACCATTGGCGGCACGGCCGGCGTTCTCATTAGGGTAAGGCTCAACAAAGCGGTCTTTTGGCAAAGCCGGACGCTCGAACATATCGCCATAGCTGTCAGGGCCGTCTTCCACTGTATATTCAGCGGCAATGGCCTTGACTTCGGCTTCGCTAAACTCAGGCCCGCCGTCTTGTGACAGATTGCGGAAACTGACTTGCGACAGCCCATGGCAAGAGGCGCAGACCTCTTTATAGACTTGGAAACCACGACGCAGCGCATTGCGATCAAAAGTACCGGTTGGGCCGTTAAAGCTCCAATCCATGGCTTCTGGGTGTTTAGCGTCGCCGGCCGCATGGGCTGGTGACAATAATCCGGCAACCAAAACAGCGCTGGCGGCAAGAGTTTTCAAAGTTAAGTTCTTCATAACGATTTTCCTCTCAAAACCACTATTCGGCCGCTTGCGGTGCTGCGGGCAGCACAGACTCGGAAATACTTTCCGGCACTTCTTTAGGTTTCTCGACCAGACCAAGAATGGGCAGGATGAGTAAGAAGTGAGCGAAATAATAGACCGTGCCAACACGCGCCAACACAATGTAGACGCCTTCAGCCGGTTGCGCCCCAAGATAACCCAAAAGCAGGCAGTCGAGGATAAACAACACGTAGAACTGACGGAATAATGGACGGTAACGTGCTGAACGCACTTTTGATGTATCCAGCCAAGGCAGCAAGAACATGACAAAAATCGCGCCAAACATCAGCACCACACCGCCCAGCTTATCTGGCACAGCGCGCAAAATGGCGTAGAACGGCAGCAAATACCATTCCGGCACAATATGCGCTGGTGTCACCAATGGGTTGGCCGGAATATAATTATCGGCATGACCCAAAACATTTGGTGCAAAGAAGATGAAATAAGAGAACAGAATAAGGAACAAGGTCAGCGCAAAGCCATCTTTCACCGTGTAATACGGGTGGAACGGTACTGTGTCTTGCTTGCCTTTGACTGAAATACCAACCGGATTGTTATTACCAGGCACGTGCAGCGCCCAAATGTGCAGAACAACCACACCGGCAATCAGGAACGGAATCAGATAATGCAGCGAGAAGAAGCGGTTTAGCGTTGGGTTATCGACCGAGAAGCCGCCCCACAACCAAATGGCAATGTTTTCGCCCACCAAGGGAATTGCACCAAATAGATTAGTGATCACAGTGGCGCCCCAGAGGCTCATTTGTCCCCATGGCAATACATAGCCCATAAAGGCGGCGGCCATCATCAGAATGTAAATAATCACACCCAAAATCCACAGCACTTCACGAGGCGCTTTATAGGAGCCGTAATACATGCCGCGGAACATATGAATATAAACGGCAATAAAGAACATGGAGGCGCCATTGGCGTGGATATAACGCAGCATCCAGCCATAATTCACATCGCGCATGATATGCTCAACCGAATTAAAGGCGAAGTCGACATGCGGTGTGTAATGCATGGCCAAAATAATGCCGGTGATGATTTGGGTGACTAAGCAGAAGCTCAAAATGCCACCAAATGTCCACCAATAGTTCAGGTTTTTTGGGGTTGGATAGTCAACAAAACTATCATGGGCCAAACGCAAAATGGGCAGACGAGAGTCGAGCCATTTAGAAACGCCATTGCTGGGATTATATGTGCTTTCACCGCTCATGATTTTTCCTAACCAATTTTAATGCGTGTATCGCCTACGAAATCGTATGGCGGAATTTCAAGGTTCTTCGGAGCCGGACCCTTGCGGATACGCCCTGAAGTATCATAATGCGAACCATGGCATGGGCAGAACCAACCATTAAAGTCGCCTGCTTGACCAAGCGGTACGCAACCCAAATGGGTACAAATACCAACCATAATCAACCACTCATCTTTGACAACGCGATCGGCGTCACTTTCAGGATCGGGCAAATCAGCAAATGAAACCTCGCGGGCATCACCTACTTCGGCTTGCGTACGACGGCGAATAAACACCGGCTTACCGCGCCAAGTAACGGTAATGCTCTGGCCGCTCTCAATGGCAGAAAGATCAACTTCAATTGATGACAAAGCTTTCACTGAAGCATCTGGGTTCATCTGATCAATCAATGGCCAAACAATATTCGCCGCGCCGATAGCTGCGAAAGCACCGGTGGCCAAATATAGAAAGTCGCGCCGATTTGGTTCTTCTGTGACTGGAGTGTGTGCGTCAGTCATCTTTATCTCCTTATTGCCCCCTATAGACCTGCTCTTTATAAACAAGCTATGGATGTCTTCAAACTAACTGCTGCGGGGCAATCTCTGAATGTGTCACCATGACGCATATATTAACCGCTGGCAATCGCCAGTGGAACCCTATAAGCCATTGGTAAGGCTAGGTTATTTTTAAGGTAAGGCAATTGGCTCAATGACGGATAAAAAACCTGACGCGAATCTCTGGGAAGGTCGCAAAAACTCTGCAGCCAATTGGTTTGCCAGCTTACGCGACGAACTGTGCACAAAACTCGAATCACTCGAACCAGAGGGCGCGAAATTCGAGCGCAAACCATGGCGTCGCGGCGACGGTTCGCAAGACCTCGGCGGCGGCGAAATGTCAATGTTGCATGGCACCGCCTTTGAAAAAGCCGGTGTTCATATTTCTGTCGTGCATGGCGAGTTTTCTGAAGATTTCAAATCGCAAGTCGATGGCGCGCAAGAAGACCCAAGGTTTTGGGCGGCTGGCATTTCAGTGATTATTCACCCCAGCAATCCGCACGCCCCAACGGCGCATATGAACACGCGCATGGTGGTGACCACCAAGGGCTGGTTCGGCGGTGGCGGTGACTTAACGCCGATGATTGATGCGGCGCGCACGGCTGAACATGTCGACACGCAAGATTTTCATACCGCCTTCAAATCAGCCTGCGACCGTCATGATGCAAGCTATTACCCACGCTTCAAAGAAGAATGCGATAAATATTTTTACCTGCCGCACCGGCAAGAAACCCGGGGCACGGGCGGGATTTTTTACGACCATTTGAACAGCGGTGATTGGGCGGCTGATTTTGCCTTTACCCAAGATGTTGGCAAAGCATTTGTCGATATCTATCCGCAAATCGCCGCCCGACGCATTGATATGCCATTTGACCAAGCCGACCGCGCGGCGCAATTAAAGCGCCGTGGCCGCTATGTTGAATTTAACCTGCTATATGATCGCGGCACCATGTTTGGGCTAAAAACCGGCGGCAATGTGGAGAGCATTCTGTCGTCCATGCCACCGATGGTGAGCTGGCCTTAATCAGCCCCGCGCCAGTCGCGCTTTTAATTCAGCCTCGACCTTATCAGCTGAGGGAAAGCCCTGCGCCACCCACCATGCCTCAACCGCCTTAGACATGGCACCCATCTCTGGCCCGGCTTGCATGCCGGCGGCTTTCATCATCGCGCCATTGAGCGGAAATATGGGTTTATCGAAGCTGTCGGCCGCCGCCAACGCCTGTTGCCATAGTGCTGCGTGTTGCTGATGCGGCTCACACAGCGCCAAATACGCTTGGTCTCGCACGCTGGCGACGCCGTCAAAATAAAGTGCCGCCGTGATATCGTCGCCAATATAGCGGCTTGCCGTCAGCGCCGCTTTCATGCGCGCCATCAACTTGCCCGATAGGCGCAGGTTTTGGCCGATAATGTCTGCCGAAGGCCAGTCCGGTAGCAGCGCCATCAGTCGCAATAATGGGTCATCACTGCGCGCGGTCATGGCCCGCAGGCGCGGTAAATCATAAGCTGTTTCAAGGCCAAAAATCGGCGCCAAAAGCGCACATTGCGCAAGGCTGTCGAGCGCCGCACTGGCCGCTGGCAGGGCCAGAATTTTCAGCATTTCGCTTTGAATACGTTCACCGGAAAGCTGCGCCATATGCGGCCCCGCCGCCTGCACGGCGGCCAAAGCCTCGGCGTCGATTTGGCGCTCAGCGGCGAGCTGAAAATGAAAGCGGAAAAACCGCAAAACCCGCAAATAATCCTCAGCAATACGCTGTTGGGCATCGCCAATAAAACGAATTTGTCGGCTTTCAATATCGCCAAGCCCCAAACCGGTGGGGTCGTATATCGTGCCATCAGCGTCACAATAAAGCGCGTTAATCGTCAAATCGCGGCGCGCCGCATCGGCCTGCCAATCTTGCGAAAACGCCACCTTTGCATGGCGCCCATCAGTGCTGATATCGGCCCGCAAAGTGGTAATCTCAAACAAACGGCCAGCCTTGGCGCCGGGCATTAGCGCGGTGATCGTGCCATGGGCCAAACCAGTTGGCAGGGCTTTGATCGCGGCTTTTTCGAGACGCCGCGTCACCTCATCGGGGGTGAGATTGGTGGCAATATCGACTTCCGTATCGGCACTGGCAACGCCCAATAAACTATCGCGCACGCACCCGCCCACGGCGCGCGCCATGCCGCCGTCGGCATTGAGTAGGCTAAGAATTTTTTGTGTGTCAGGCCGCGTCAACCATGCTGGCGCTGGCAATTTTTCATGCCCGTCGGTCATTCGCCGCCTCGCTTATTCAAACCGCCCGGGCACAACCTGACCATTTTCAAGCTGCGGCGGCACATATTGCGCCTTGGGCGCGTCACCCGATGTCAAACGAATGTAAAACAGGCTGAGCAAAACCAAAATCGCGCCAAGCACGGCGCATGAGGCCCAACGGCGCTGGGTCTTCACTTCAGGCCGCGCCCGCGCCAACCACAAAGACCACAGCCATGCCATGATAAATGGCACAGAAAATAGAAATAGGTTCCAAAGAATAATTCGTATCATGGCTGTAACCTCCGGCTCATGTGCAACAACATGCCAGCTGTGGCACCCCAAATATTATAGCCTTCATATTGTAGCGCATAATAGTGCCTTTGGCGCCCTTCCCACTCAATTTCATGGGCTTGGTAATTATCGGCATTCAAAAGTAAATGGGCCGGCGCTTGAAAAATATCAGCCACTTCATTTTTATCGGCTTGCAAGGCATAGCCCTGACGCACCGTCGCCACCACTGGCAGAATACGAAATCCGGTGCCGGTTTCATATGTGTCGAGAAAACCAACAACATTGACGTAATCAGGGTGCAGGCCAATTTCTTCATGCGCCTCGCGCAAAGCCGCCGCCACCGGCGTTTCGTCGCCAGCTTCAACCTTGCCGCCGGGAAACGCCACCTGCCCCGAATGTTTATCGAGATGGTCGGCCCGTCGGGTCAAAATAATATGCGGCTCATCGTCATCGCCCTGCAAAATCGCAATCAGCACAGCCGCCAGTTTGAGCGGTTTATCGGCCGCATCGCGGGTGTCTCCATGCAGATTCATATCGCCAATTTGACCGCGCTCATGATGCAAAATATTCACCGATGGCAGATGCTTGTCGACCACTGCCAGAATTTGATCGATCAATCGCAAATTCTGCGCCTTGCTCATTCAGCGTCTCGCACGACATCCGCAGCACTGATGGGGAAAAACACGCCATGGCTCCAAACGCCAAATGCGTCGCCTTCAATTTCCGCCAATTCGACCAATTGATAAAAAACCGACCGGCTGATCAACGCTTCAAGGCGGGCGCGTACGTGAACATAGGGCGACGGCTCTTGCGTTTTGGGGTCAATCTCAAAGCGCAGGCCATGTTCAGGGCCGGCTTCTGTGAAATCGCCAACATTGGTTTCAAAACGCAAAACCTGCTGTTGCCCGGCGCCGCTGACATGCAGCAAAGTGGCGACAAAAGGCGCGTCTTCAATCTCGACGCGGATTTTCTCAACCGGCGTCACCAAATAGTGCTCGCCGTCCTCGTCATGGCGCAAAATAGTCGAGAATAGGCGAACCAATTTTTTGCGGCCAATCGGCGAATTATCATAATACCACTGCCCATCGCGGGCGATTCGCATGCCAATATCACCGCAATAATCGGGTTCCCACAAATGCACAGGCGGCAGGCCTTTGTCACCATTTTCAGCTTTTTTGGCCTGCGCAATGACGCTTTGCAGAGGATTTGATGGTGTGTTGTCAGACATTGAGCACTCCCGCTTTAGCGGCAAACTAGCACAAATCCGGTGCAGGGCGAACCATGCCAGCCAATTGCGTCAATAAGCGCGCCTCACCGCGCACCAAAAGCCGATTGGCATCGACCGGCCCCGGCATGGCAATCTCGGCATTAGCAATGGCGAAACCGACGCGCTGATAATATGGCAAATCACCGACCAGAATGACCACCGGAAAACGCCCGCCATCAATTACCGACAGGCTATGTTGCATCAGTGCCAAACCAACGCCCTTGCTTTGCAGCTCAGGGTTAACCGCCAGCGGGCCGAGCAATAAGGCGGGTTGCTGGCCAATGCGCACCGGCCAATAGCTAATGCTGGCTTGCACCTGCCCTTGGTCGCCAAGACAGACAAAACCATAGGCGGCGATTTGCTGATTGGTCTCGCGCAGACGTTCGGCCGTACGGGTTAGGCGCCCGGGGCCAAAACATTGGTCAAGAAGCTGCTCAATGCCAGCTTGATGCTGCGCTTGTGTTGAAATTATTTGGGTCATGATGAACGTCCTGCGATGGGCCCATATCATTATTCTGATCAAATATGGGACGATTAAATGCGTGCGAAAGCAAACCAGCAAAAGCCAGTTTGAAGCCTATCGTCGTCGCAAATAATCTATCACGTCATCATTTCCTTATATGTCAGAGCCATGAGCTAACATTGCCTGAGGCTTTTTGTCTAGCGCTTTGTTATCGCTGCCCAATCAGGCGCCATAGATAAAGCCGATATAGGCAATATAAAGGGCTAGGCAAAGCCCCCCCTCAAGACGGCTCATGGTGCGGTGGGTCGACATGAAATAGACCCCCAAAACCGCCACGCCCATCATCACCCAGACATCGCGATTGGCCAAAACATCGGAAATCGCTAAGGGCGCCAGTAAAGAAGTGCCGCCGAGAATGAGCAAAATATTGGAAATATTACTGCCGATAATATTGCCGACCGCCAATCCAGCTTGCCCGCGTATGCTGGCAACAACCGACACTGCCAATTCCGGCAATGAGGTGCCAACAGCGACAATACTCAACGCAATGACGGCCTCGGAAATACCAAAACCTCGGGCCAATTGAATGGCGCCAGTGACCATTAAATCAGCCCCCCAGATAAGGCCAATAAGACCGGCAATCATTACCGGCACGGCCAGAAATAAACCGCCAGGCAAAACATTTTCTGTGACATTTTCACTGGCCTCTTTAGCCCCTTGGCTTTCGCTCTGCGCCCCGCGATAGAGGCTGACAATGTAAATTAGCAAAAGCCCTAATAAGCCGGCCCCCATCACGGCGCTTATCATGCCCCAATAGGCCATAGCGACCAGAAGCGCCGACACCGAAAGCATGACCAGGCCGTCGCGCTTCAGCGTCTCACCGGTAACTTGAAATGGGTTGATCAGCGCCATCACGCCGAGCACCAATAAGATATTGGCAATATTACTGCCGATTACATTGCCAATGGCAATGTCGGCTTGATCAACCAAAGCGGCTTGAACAGACACGGTAAACTCAGGCGCCGATGTGCCTAATGCGATAATCGTCAGACCAATAATTAAGGGTGGAAGGCGAAAAGCCACGGCAGTGGTGACGGCGCCTCGGATCAAGGCCTCGCCCGACAAAACCAACAAAACAAGTCCACTGAGGAGTAAAGCGACAGATGATTCCATAGACGTGTCTTAGCACAGCTTTCAAAACCGAGTGGTAAAATTTGGTAAATTTTATTTTAGGAAAAATCCGCTTCCACAGAAAAAATTTATGCTCTAGCTTAACTTTACTATTCGCAATCATTTTGAGTGAGGGAGACAAAATGGCTTGGAACTTTGGTGATATACTCGACAGAATTATACCTGTTTTGCCGCAAGGCCATTTGGCCCTAGTGCATGGCGATCGCGAGATCACATGGCAAGAAATGGACGCACGCAGCAATAATTTAGGCCGCAATCTTCTCGCCGGTGGCGCCAAAGCGGGCGATAAAGTTGGCTTTTATATGCGCAACCGCCCTGAATATATGGAGCTGCTGGCCGCCTGTTTCCGCGCTCAGCTGACGCATGTGAATGTGAATTACCGCTATGTGGCTGACGAAGTACATTATATTTTCGACAATTCCGACGCCACAATCGTCGTCTATGGTAGCGAATTTCGCGACAATATTGAGCAATTGCGCCCGCGTTTGCCAAAGGTCAAACAATGGGTGGAAGTTGGCGATGAGGCGGATTTGCAAGACGGGATTATCGCTTATGAAGATCTGGTCAATAAAGGCGATGGCAGCAATTTAAAGGTCACTCGCAGTGGTTCGGATTTGCTGTTTCTTTATACGGGCGGCACCACCGGCATGCCAAAGGGCGTGATGTGGGAACATAATGCCCTGCGCGAAACGCAAACCATGGCCCTGCGGGCGCTCGGCGAAGTGCCAGAAACACTCGATGCTTTGGCTGAGAAAATTGCCTCTGAGGGGGTTGGCGATGTCTATATTCCAGCCTGCCCGCTCATGCATGGCACCGGCCTGTTTACCGCCATGGCGGCGATGATGAATGGCGGCACCATTGTGACACTCAAGGCCGCGTCACTGGATTCCGATGAATTATGGCAAACCGTTGAACGCCGCCGCGTATCAAGCATGGCAATTGTCGGCGACGCTTTTGCTAAACCGATGCTGGCGGCGCTGGAAGAAAACCCCGGCAAATATGACCTGTCGAGCGTTGTGGCAATCATTTCATCTGGCGTGATGTGGTCGATGGAAGTCAAACAAGCCATGCTCAATCATCTGCCGCAAGCTCTGTTGACCGATAGTTTTGGTTCGTCAGAGGCGGTCGGCTTTGGCAGCTCCATCACCGCCAAAGACATGCCGGTGAAAACCGCCAAATTCACCACGAATGACTTTTGCAAAGTATTTGACGAAAATGATCAGGAAATTCCGCGTGGCAGCGAAACCCCGGGCTTTATCGCCTTTGGCGGTCCTATTCCCTTGGGTTATTATAAAGACGAGGAAAAAACCGCCAAAACCTTCAAAACGATCAATGGCCAGCGGTTCTCTATTCCTGGCGATTATTGCTTGGTCTCGGAAGACGGCGAACTGACGCTTCTGGGGCGTGGTTCGGTCTGCATTAACTCAGCTGGCGAAAAGATTTACCCTGAAGAAGTTGAAGAAACCTTGAAATTGCACGACAGCGTTGAAGACGCACTGGTGGTTGGGGTGCCCGATGAAAAATGGGGCCAAGCGGTAACCGCCGTTGTGAAAATGCAAGACGATGCCGCCTTTGATGCCGATGGGCTGAAAGCCTTTGTGCGCGAAAAATTGGCTGGCTATAAAACCCCGAAACATATCTTCACCAATGGTCCGCCTTTCCGCGCCCCCAATGGCAAGGCCGATTATAAAAGCGTGACGCAATATGCGGTCGCCGAAGTGGAGAAATTATAATGGCACGCTCAATTGCCGTCTTTGGCGAGATGGGGGCGAAATATGCCTCCATTATTGAACAAAAAGTCGCTGGTTTTGACGGCGACTGGCAGCTTGATATTTGGCCATGTAATGATGATTTGGCAGCCCGCGATGCGATTATTAGCAAATGTGAAGTCGCCGTCATCAGCGCCGATTTTATTCTCACAGCGGGCAATTTTGGCGCCTTAATGGCGGCCCCTAATCTGAAATTAATGATTCAGCCTTGGGTCGGCACAGATTGGATTGACCCCGGGTTTTTGCCGCAGGGTTTACTTGTTTGTAATGCCGGTGGCCATGCCGTGCCGATGGCTGAACATGTGATGGGGGCGATGCTTGAACATGTTCTCGAGCTCCGCGTCCAACATATGGACATGCATAATGGCCAATGGCGGCGCGCCGGTCGTAATGCGGCGCCTGACGCCCGCCATGGCGATTTATCTGGTAAAACCCTAGGCATTTTAGGCTATGGCGAGATTGCCCAAGCGGTGGCCGAGCGGGCAAAAGTTTTCGGCATGAATATTTGCGCTGTCGCCCGCTCTGAACGTGCGCACCTGCCCGAACCGCTTGACTGGATTGGCACGCGTGCTGATTTTGATAAATTGCTGCAGACCAGCGATTTTATTGCCGTCACCTGTGACCTAACCGACGAAACCCGGGGCATGATTGACCAAGCGGCTTTTGATTTGATGAAGCCAAATGCTTATATGATCAATGTCGCGCGTGGCGAAGTGGTAGATGAAGACGCCCTATTTGCGGCGCTCAAAAACCGCAAAATCGGCGGCGCAGCGCTCGACACTTGGTACCGCTACCCGCAAAATGTCATCACACCGGAAGAAGATCCCGATCGCGGCGGCCCCTATCAGGGGTCGGTGCATGATTTCTTATCGCTCGACAATGTTTTGCTGACACCGCATAGCGCGGCGCATACAAATGGTGCTGATTTGGGGCGCTATGTGTCGATTGCCGACACCATTGAAGCCTATCAATCTGGCCGCGAGATGAAGCGATATGTGGTTACTGGTCTGGGGACTAATCTAGACGGTTTTCAAATGCCGTAACGGCAGCCGCCCGCAAAACCAAGCCAATCAGTGCACAAATATGCGGCCAGATGCCACAAGCGAATTCGCGATATGTTTTGCTGTTTAGCTTGCCTGCGACGTTTGCCATGGTAAACTAAAGGCCGTTTTTACAGGAGCAAATTATGACTGAACTCGACACATTCCGCGCGGAAACCCGCGCTTGGTTGGAAGAAAATTGCCCAGAATCAATGCGCACGCCAATGCCGGAGCGCGAGACACCTTGGGGCGGCCGCAACGCTGACTTCCCAAATCCAGACACAAAAGTGTGGCTCGACCGCATGGCATCTCGCGGCTGGACGGCCCCTGAGTGGCCAGCCGAATATGGCGGCGGCGGCTTGTCGAAAGATCAAGCGCGCATTCTGCAGCAAGAAATGTCGCGCATTAACGCCCGCACACCTTTGGCCAGCTTTGGCCTTTGGATGCTTGGCCCTGCGCTACTGGAATTTGCCAGCGAAGAGCAGAAGAAGAAATATCTCGGCGAGATTGTGCGCGGTGAAATCCGCTGGTGTCAGGGCTATTCTGAGCCCGGCGCGGGTTCGGATTTGGCTGGCTTGCAAACCAAAGCCGAAGACAAAGGCGACCATTATTTGGTCAATGGCCAAAAAGTCTGGACATCATACGCCGACCAGTGCGACTGGATTTTCTGCCTCGTGCGCACCGATTCAAGCGTCAAACATGACGGCATTTCGTTTCTGCTGATTGACATGGACACGCCAGGGGTGGAAGCACGGCCGATTAAACTGATTTCCGGCGCCTCACCGTTCTGCGAAACATTTTTGACCGATGTGGTTGTGCCAAAGGAAAACCTTGTTGGCGAGCTCAACAAAGGTTGGACAATTGCCAAACGCCTGTTGGAACATGAGCGGACAATGATTTCTGCCATGGGCATGGGCGGTGGCGGTGCAGCCTCAATGGGCGGCATGGAAGCCATGGCGAAAGAAAACTTTGGCGAAGATGGCGATAAAATTGCCAATCCAGCGATTCGCGAAGCGGTGACCAATCATAAAATGGATCACCAAGCTTTTGCGCTGACCTTAAAGCGCGCTGCCGATGAAGCCAAAGCCGGACAAGGCATGGGCGCGGCGGCCTCCATGTTCAAATATTACGGCACAGAGCTGAATAAGCGCCGGTTTGAGCTATTGCTTGATGTTATGGGCACGCAAGCCTTGGGCTGGGAAGGCGAAGGCTTTGACGCCCGCGAACTTTCCATCACCCGTTCATGGTTGCGTTCAAAAGGTAACTCAATCGAAGGCGGCACATCTGAAGTGCAGTTGAATGTGATTGCAAAACGCGTGCTCGGTCTGCCCGACGCCTAAACCATTATCCCGAACATTAGGAGAAAACCATGGCTCTCGTGCTAACCGAAGAACAAACTATGCTGCGCGATATGGCGAAGCAATTTTTTACCGAACAAGTGCCGGTCACGAATTTGCGCAAATTGCGCGATGAGGAAAGCGCCGAGGGCTATGATAAAGCGGTCTGGCAACAAATCGTCGAGCTCGGCTTTGCGGGTATTTTAATTCCCGAAGAGCAAGGCGGCACTGGCTTTGGCCCAATCGGCCTTGGCATTGTGATGCAAGAAGCGGGCCGCACATTGGCCGCCACACCACTGTATTCGACAGCAATTTTGGGCGCCGGGTTGATTTTGGCGGCTGGTTCCGACGCGCAAAAAGCAGAGCTTCTGCCACAAATTGCCAGCGGCGAGCTATTGACGGCTCTCGCCTTAGAAGAGACCGCGCATCACAATCCGAAACAAGTGGCAATGTCAGCCGAACAAAATGGTGATCAGATTATTTTGTCGGGCCAGAAAAACTTCGTCATTGATGGCCATATCGCCGATAAGCTCATCGTTGTCGCCCGCACCAGTGGCGCGGCTGGCGACGCCAATGGCTTGTCCATGTTCTTGGTCGATGCCAAAGCCAAAGGCGTCACCATCACCCGCACCCATATGGTCGATAGTCGCAATGCAGCTATCGTCAGTTTCGACAAAGTGAACGTGCCCGTCAGTGATGCTTTGGGGCCTTTGGGCGCTGCCATGGCTGAATTGGAAAGCGTGTTGGACTTGGGCCGCGCCTGTCTTGCGGCGGAAATGCTTGGTGGCATTGAAGCGGTGTTTGACACCACACTCGCCTATCTCAAAGAGCGCAAGCAATTTGGCGTGATTATTGGCACTTTCCAAGCGCTGAAACACCGCGCTGCCGAAATGTTCTGCGAAGTTGAATTATGCCAATCAGTGGTGCTGGATGCCTTGTCGGCGCTTGATGAACGCCGCAATGATGTGCCGCGCGCCGTCAGCTTGGCGAAGGCTCGGCTTGGCGATGCAGCGCGGTTGATTTCCAATGAAGGCGTGCAAATGCACGGCGGCATTGGCATGACCGATGCGGTTGATATGGGACTGTATTTGAAACGGGCCCGTGTTCAGTCGCAATTGCTTGGTGATACCAATTTCCATCGCTCGCGCTATGCCGAATTGGGCGGTTATTAATTTTTTTTAATTGCCCGATATTATCCGGCGCTTTTTTGCGTTATAGATATATTTCCTGAGACCCCTTTAAGAGGATTTTAAATGGCCGACGATGCAAAACAACCAGAACGCATTACCGTTTTAGCGAAAGAATTTACGCCTGCCGCCATGGAATTTCATCGGCGCAATATGAGTGCACGGGGCTATCGCATGGAAGGCCAGATCACCGCGCGCCGCTATATGATGATTGA
>JAHEGN010000044.1 GCA_024645085.1 Rhodobiaceae bacterium | reverse complement strand
TTAATCAATGCTGCCGAATTGCAGACGATTGAGAACGGCAAAGACAACGATGAAAATGACGATTGGCAAAATTGAAGTCATAATTTTTTCTCACTTACATTATTACAAATAAACACGGCCCGCGTGGCTTAATGGTCGGCGCGGCGAGATTCGAGCTTGTGTTTAGCATTTGCTGGGCAACAAGGCTAGAGCAATGCGGCTGGCTGACGGGTTTGGCTTTGTTTTGTAAAAAATTAATTTCACGGCTGAGGCGCCACGCAACGCAACTAATGGTTGAGCGCTAAAGGCAACAAACCCATCGAGGACAGGCTCTCATTTTGCTCAATGGTCGGCGCGGAAACAGAAATGGGCCGCCCGTAGGCGACCCAATCAATGTTGCAAATTCTTGCTTGTTAATCCTAACCAAGAACTGCTTATTCCCATAGAGACTATTATAGCCCATAGTAGGGCATGACTGCAATAAAAATAATAGGAGTCAGTGATGAAATACCGTCTAGGCCTGGACGTCGGCACGAATTCTCTCGGCTGGAGCATGGTCGAAATAAACCAAGATAATGAAGCAATTAAGATTATTGATGCCGGATCGCGTATATTCACCGAAGGCCGTGAACACAAAACCAAGGCGACTTTAGCTGCCAGTCGCCGCGATAAGCGCTCGGCCAGACGTCGACGCGACCGATATAAACAAAGACGGACATATTTACTTGATGAACTGAGCAAGATCGGGCTGTTTCCAGCCGATAAGGACACCCGCCTCGCCCTTCAAAAAATAAACCCAATCGAAATGCGTGCTCGCCTGCTTAGCGAAGCCGCCGCTGATATTTTGGCCGATCTGAAAACCCAAAAGGACGCGGTAGGTGAAGCGGCGCGTCATCAAAACATGCAACCGGCTTATTTGATTGGTCGGGCACTGTTTCATCTTAATCAACGCCGAGGCTTCAAAAGCAACCGTAAGGATAAAAGCGAGGAAGCCAAGACTGGCAAAGTATCGAATTCAGTCCGCTTGCTTTTAGAGAACATGGAGTTGATAGATCCGCCGATGGAGGCTGAGGTCTATAAAGCACTGTCGACGGAAGAAAAAAAGCAACAGCGCAAGCTCGAAGTGTTGGCGCGCCAAGCCGCTCTCGACAAGCTCGCCTCACAAGACGATTTAACCTATGGCAAATTTTTATATGACCGCCAATGCGCCGCCATGCCTACCCGCGCGCGCCCCAGCGAGGAAACCAAATTATACGATATTTACCCAAGCCGTGAATTATACCTTGATGAATATAACAAAATTTGGGCACGCCAAAGGCAATATTTTCCGCAACTCATGGCCGAGAAAGAAACCATAGAGAAGGTGATTTTTGCCCAGCGCCCGCTTAAGCCGCAAGAGCGCGGACGATGCGCTTATATGAAACAGCATTTGCGCACTTTTCGCGCCATGCCAAGCTTTCAGCGTTACCGCGTCTATCAAGAGGTCAATAATTTGGAATGGAGCACCGCACAAGGACGACAGTCTCTAACCGACTATCCAGAGGCGCGCGACGCAATCATTGCACTGCACGAAACCGTCACCACAAAAAGTGGCATGGTGGTGTGGAGCAAAATGAAAAACATCCTCAAAAAAATGGATATAGCAGAAGGTAATTTCGAATTTAATTTCGAAACCCCTAAGCGCACAGGTTTTCATGGCAATCTTACCTCCAATATCATGCAGGGGGAAGATTTTGTCGGCGACCAATGGCACGACTGGGATTTAGCCAAACAAGACAGCTTCATTGATATCATCCTCGACGACGAATTGGACGATGAGGAAGTCGTCGGCCATTTGGTCTCGCAATATGGTATTGACCAAGCCGCTGCCACAAAATGTATGTCGGCCGCCCTTGTCGAGGGAACAGCAAGTGTTTCGCGCGAGGCCGCTAGTCTGATGCTGGCGAAAATGCGCGATGGCATGCAGACAGAAACCGATTTGATTTTGCCAATCCAATCAGATGCGGCACAAATGGTTGCCGAGGAGCGCGACGATTTTGTTAATCCCATGCGGCAACCCAAAACCGATGGGGATTTTATTGCCGAGCCGAGCCTTCCTTTTTATGGCGAGTGGTTTCAAGAAGGCAGTCACATTATTCCTGGCAAACGTCGTGAGGAAGACAGAGACGACCCACGCAAGTTTTTTGGCAGCGTGACAAACCCGACTGTGCACATCGCTCTCAACCAGATCCGGCAAGTGGTCAATGAGCTGATAGAGCGCCATGGACACCCGCATTCAATTGCCATTGAACTGGGCCGCGAACTGCCAGTGGGCCAAGATGGGCGACGGGAGATTACGGAGCAGCAAAAACTAGCCCAAGATGAAAATGAGAGGTTCGATGCAATTCTACGCGAACAAGGACAAACGCCGCACCGTGACAATCGATTGCGCTTGCGGCTTTGGGAGGAGTTAGGGAAAAACCCGGCCGACCGACGGTGCCCCTTTTCGGGCGATGTCATTGGCATGGCCGATTTATTTTCTGACCATGTGGAAATCGAACATTTAATTCCATTTTCCCTATCTTTGGATGATAGCCGCGCCAATAAGGTACTGAGCACGCGTGAAGCCAATCAACGCAAGGGGCAACGCACGCCCTATGAAGCCTTTGGTGATGGCAGTTCAGAGTATTCATGGGACGATATTTTTGCCCGCATACAGACTTTACCCAAATCAAAACAATGGCGCTTTGAAGAAGATGCGTTAGAGCAATTCAAACAACAAGATGACTTCACCGCCCGCCACCTCAATGACACGCGCTATATTGGCCGCCTCGCCCGCGAATATTTGGAGGCGATTTGCCCGATTGATAATATCGACGTTTTGACTGGCCGGCTGACCTCCCTATTGCGTGGTCATTGGGGTTTGAACAGTGTCTTGTGGGGCGACAATCTGCCAGATACGGCGCAGAAGAAGAAAAATCGCGACGACCACCGTCACCACGCGGTCGATGCCATTGTCATCGCCATGACCAATAAAAGTATTTTGCAAAAAGTTGCCACCGCCGCCAATCGGGCCGAGGCGCTTGAACTCAAGCGCTTGTTTCCGAAAAACGCCGATGGGCATAGTCAGATTGATCCATGGGACGGGTTTCGCGATGATGTGAAAAAAGTGGTGCGTCGGATTATCGTCTCGCATAAGGCACGCAAAAAGAAATTGCGCCCCGGTGTCACCACCAGCGGCCAATTGCATAATGACACGGCTCTCGGATTAATCGCCATTATCGATGAGAAAAAAGGCAAATGGCAAACTGTCACTCGCCGGCCTATCACCCATTTTGAAACTCAGGATCGTTTGTCCGATATTCGCGACGAAGGTTGGCGCGTGGCCTTTCAGCAAGCGTTTTATGAAGCCGTAAGTGATGGCAAGAAAGGCATTGAGGGGGTTAAAAATTTAGCGGCCAAACATGGCGTTCGACACATACGCTGCTATGGCCGCGAAAGCGCCATCCCAATTCGCGATAAGCATGGCAATATTTACAAGGGGTATAAAGGCGACAGCAATTGGGGGATTGAAATTTATGGCTTTCCTGACGGCCACAAAAAATCTGCGCAATGGCAAGGCGTGGTGATTTCAACCTATGACGCCAATCAGGCTGGGTTCCAGCCTGGCACCAGCTTTCGGCCAGAACCATCAGCCTATTTGGTGATGCGGCTGCAGATTAATGATTGTGTGGAGGTCATCCAAGACGGCAAAGCAATTATTTGGCGCCTGCAACTGGTGTCACAGTCGGGAAACATGAGTTTTGCGCCGCTAGAGGAAGCCAATGTAGACCGAAGAAATAGGGACAAAGGAGATGATTTCAACTACCAAAATAAAAACGCAAATCCATTGCGCCAATTGCAAGCCCGTAAAGTGCACATTAGCCCGACCGGTCGGGTGAATTATGAGGCGCGACGCAAGCGGCGCAAAAAAGGATAATGCGGTGGTTGGGCAAATTATCGAGATTACCGACCCAGGCCATTGGCTAAGAAAACGGCGCGGTTTTTTGGAAGTGCGCCATGGCGATGACCAGCTGGGGCAAGTGGCCTTGGACGATATTTGCGCCATTATTATCGCTGTGCCGGGGTGCAGTGTTTCGACCAATCTGATGGACCATTTGGCCCAACGCAATGTGCCAATTGTGACCTGCGGGCAGAATTATTTACCCAGTAGCTGGACCCTACCGGTTTCCAACGACGCGCCGGCCAGCCGGGAGCTTAGCAGTTGGGAATAAGCAGGGCTAGAACAACACAAAATCTCTATCAACAAGACGTTGTGAAAGCTTAGCAGTTGGGAATAAGCAGGGCTAGAACAACGGAAATGCTGGCGCGGATTTACACGCATCAAGCTTAGCAGTTGGGAATAAGCAGGGCTAGAACAACTCACGACCCACTCGCTTATATGGTCGCGGCAGCTTAGCAGTTGGGAATAAGCAGGGCTAGAAACTCGCTAGCCATTGGCTGCCAAAGCCAATCTCGAAAGTTCAATGGTCGGAGCGGCGGGATTTGAACCCACGACCCCTTGTCCCCCAGACAAGTGCGCTACCGGGCTGCGCTACGCTCCGACATGGTTTTGTCTTAGAAAGTTTTGCCGCGATTAGCAAG
>JAHEGN010000004.1 GCA_024645085.1 Rhodobiaceae bacterium | reverse complement strand
CAGGCCGCGACCGCCATATTATCATCGAGACGCAAATCTTGGCGGAACCAAACAATAATCGGCTGTGTCACAGGTAACTCCTTCACATCAATCGCAAATGCTTCACGCAATATAGGCCATGCCAACACAAAGGCGAAGGCGGCTGATGACACTGAGGCAAAAAAACCCTCTGTTGGAAACCGCATTTGCGTCTCTAACAGAGGGTATCTGGCTCCCCGGGCCGGACTCGAACCAGCGACCGAACGGTTAACAGCCGTTTGCTCTACCACTGAGCTACCGGGGATCAGGCTAAACGCCCGAAAACCTATGCTAGGCGTATATCAGAGCTTGGCAAAAAGGCCAAGATGAATCTAACGCCAAGCGAAACTTTGGAGGCCACGCCCGGAATCGAACCGGGGTACACGGCTTTGCAGGCCGCTGCGTCACCACTCCGCCACGTGGCCAGAATGTCGTTAAACATTACTGAGTTGGTGGTGTGTTTATAAATATCTGTAAAGCGAGTGCAACTTGTTTTTCACCAGCGGTGCTTTTTGCCATTGGTTAGCGATGTTGGCGATTGTCAAAACCGCTGACGCGCCGTATATAGAAAGCCTAAATAGACAAACGCGAGGCACAGATGGCAAACCCAGCGATATTAGACGACGACATTTACGCGCAAGCGCGTTTTAATATGGTCGAGTGTCAGATTAAGCCGGGTGGGGTGCGCGATTACCACATTACTAAACTGATTGGCAATTTGCCGCGCGAAGCATTTATTGGCGGCGCCGGGCGCGACATTGCTTATGCTGACGTTGAGCTTGAGTGCAGTGCTGGCGACGGTGTGCGCAAAATGCTGACACCGCTGGCTTTTGCCCGTTTGGCCGAACTGTCAGCCCTAACAGTTAATGATGTGGTGCTTGATATTGCTGGAGGCACGGGATATTCAGCTGCCGTTTTGGCAGGACGTGCCAGCACGGTCATTGCTTTAGAAGAAAATGAAGCATTTAGCGAGAAAGCCAGCGCGGTATGGCAAGAATTGGGCATTGATAATGCTGTTGCTGTGACAGGCGGCCTAAAGCAAGGTCAGGCCAAGCAGGGGCCTTTTGATGTGATTTTCATCAATGGTTGTGTGGCCCAAGTTGAGCAAGATTTGCTTGCACAATTGGCCCCATCGGGTCGATTGGTCTGCGTGCAAATGGTTGGCGGTAGTTCGAAAGCAGTTGTGTATCAACGTATTGGTGACAGTTTTTCATCGCGCTCAGCGTTTGATTTAACAGCACCGCATTTGACAGACTTTGACGTTGAAGCGGGCTTTGAGTTTTAATTTGTAGCGAGCGGCTTGTCGCTTGTGAAGGTAGCGAGAATCAGGCGGGATAGAGACATGATGAAAACGAAAGCAATGATTTTAATGCTGGCGTCAGGTCTTATGACCACGTCGGCTAGTTCAGAAACACTTAATGGGGCCTTGTCGCAAGCATTGGCGCGCAATCCTTCCTTGGCTGCGGCTAATGCAAATTTTCAAGCGATTTATAGCTCTCAATTTGTTACCATGGCCGATATGTTGCCACAGGTAACGGCCTTTGCCCGCGAGAGCCGTTCGAATACAGATGCTGAAAACTACGCAGACGGCACGGTCAATCAGGCCTTTAATATCGGCGACCGTGATGTCGACTCATATGGCGTGATGGTGACGCAAGATTTGTTTACCAGTGGTAAAAACATCAATGCCTTCCGCAGCAAACGCGCCGAAGTGCGCAGCGAGCGCGCCAAATTGACCGAAACCGAGCAGCAAATTCTGCTGGCTTCCATTACGGCCTATCTCAACGTTTTGGAAAACCAATCGGTTTATGACCTTAATCAGCAAAACGTCAATGTGCTGACCAAACAGGTAGAGGCTGTTCGCGACCGCTTTGAAGTTGGCGTGGTGACACGAACCGACATCGCGCAATCGGAAGCGGCTTTGGCTGGGGCGCAATCAGCTCTGCTGAGCGCGCAAGCTAATCTGCGCGGTGCTAAGGCGATTTATCGCGAAGTCATTGGCGTAGAAGCGGGGGAGCTAGAAACGGTGACTAAATTGCCTCGCTTGCCGCGTGACCTTGATGACGCGATTAATACTGCACGCCGCGAAAACCCAACATTGATTGCAGCCAAAGAAATGTCTTCTAGTGGTCGCTTGAATGCCTATAGCGCCATTGGTGCGGCTTTACCGTCAATTACCTTGTCAGGTTCGTATACGCGAACCGAAGACCCAGCCTTAACCGCCATTGGCGTTGAGACAGAAGTTACCGAGTTGGTGGCCACGTTGAATGTGCCTTTATTCCGTGGCGGTCGTGCCATTAGCGGCATCTCTGCTGCTTCAAGCTATTCTGATGCGTTGAAATATCAGGTGCACGCCTCCTCTGATGGGGTCGAGCGCGGTGTCATTGTGGCTTGGAATAATTATCAGGCTTCGACTTCCGCCGTGGTTGCCCGTGAACAGCAAATCAAAGCCTCAAAGATAGCGCTTGAGGGTGTACGGCAAGAAAATCAATTGGGCACGCGAACCAATCTTGATGTTTTGGACGCTGAGCAAGACTTGCTCGACGCGCGGGTTGGTTTGGTGCGCGCTGGCACCTCGCAGAATTTGGCGGCCTATGGTGTGCTTGCTAGCATTGGCCGTTTGACTTCTGATCGTCTGCGTATTGATGCCGCTGATATTGGCGAAACCGAGTAGGCATTCTCGCCTGAATACTAATTTGCGCGCCTTGTTGAGCGGTCGGCGCTAACCGAGAGCTTTTGATGTCCGATTCATCTCAACTTGAAAAACATTATGCGCCGGCTTCGCTTGAAGCACGGCTTTATCAGGCTTGGGAAGAAGACGGCTGCTTTAAGCCAGGTCGCAACAGCGAAGGCGAGCCCTATACGATTGTTATTCCACCACCCAATGTGACCGGTAGTCTGCATATGGGCCATGCTTTGAACAATACATTGCAAGATGTGTTGGTACGTTTTCAGCGTCTGCGTGGCCGCGATGTATTGTGGCAACCGGGCACCGACCACGCTGGCATTGCCACGCAAATGGTCGTTGAACGGCAAATGGCCGAAGAAGGCAATCAGTCGCGCCGCGATATTGGCCGCGAAGCCTTTTTACAAAGAGTTTGGGCGTGGAAGGCCGAAAGCGGGTCAACCATAACCCAGCAATTGCGCCGTCTTGGCGCTTCCTGCGATTGGAGCCGTGAGCGCTTCACCATGGATGAAGGCCTGTCGCAAGCCGTGTTGAAAGTATTTGTGACACTGCATGAGCAGGACTTGATTTATAAAGACAAGCGCTTGGTCAATTGGGACCCGGGTCTGCTAACGGCGATTTCTGATCTCGAAGTGGTGCAGCGCGAAGTGAACAGCCATATGTGGCATTTCAATTATCCGCTGGAAGATGGCAGCGGCCACATCACTGTCGCGACCACGCGGCCTGAGACCATGCTCGGTGATACGGGTGTTGCCGTGCATCCTGATGATGAACGCTATCAAGATTTGATTGGCAAATACATTATTCTACCTTTGGTCGGCCGCCGCGTGCCGATTATTGCTGATAATTACGCCGACCCAGAGCAGGGCTCAGGTGCGGTGAAAATCACGCCAGCGCATGATTTCAATGATTTTGAAGTGGGCAAGCGGGCCGGTTTGGCGGCGATTAATATTCTCGACCAACATGCATGTTTAGATTTATCCGATCCGGCTTTTGACGACATGCCCGATCGCGACGCTTGGCAGGGTATGGACCGTTTTGAGGCGCGCAAAAAAATTGTCGACGCGCTGCAAGCTTTAGGCGCGGTCGAAAAGATTGAAGACAATACGCATATGGTACCATTTGGCGACCGGTCGGATAAAATTATCGAGCCTTGGTTGACTGACCAATGGTATGTCGACGCCGCCACCATGGCCAAGCCAGCCATTGAAGCGGTAAGAAATGGGCAAACCAAATTCGTGCCCGCCAATTGGGAAAAAACCTATTTCGAATGGATGAATAATATTCAGCCATGGTGTATCTCGCGGCAATTGTGGTGGGGCCACCAAATTCCGGCATGGTATGGGCCTGAAGGCGAGATTTTTGTTGCTGAAACTGAGGCCGAAGCGCAAGCCAAAGCCGATGCGCATTTTGGTAAGCCGACGCCATTAACCCGCGATGAAGACGTACTCGACACATGGTTTTCGTCGGCTCTGTGGCCATTTTCGACTTTAGGCTGGCCGCAACAAACACCGGAATTGGCGCGGCATTATAAAACCGATGTGCTGATTACCGCTTTCGATATTATTTTCTTCTGGGTTGCGCGGATGATGATGAGCGGGCTGCATTTTATGGATGAGGTGCCGTTCCATACTGTCTATATCCACGCTTTGGTGCGCGACGAACATGGCGCGAAAATGTCTAAATCCAAAGGCAATGTGGTTGACCCGCTGGATTTGATCGACACTTACGGGGCCGATGCGCTGCGTTTTACTTTGTCGTCCATGGCCGCCATGGGGCGCGATATTCGATTGTCGGAATCGCGCGTCGAGGGCTATCGCAATTTTGGCACAAAATTATGGAATGCAGCGCGGTTTTGCGAAATGAACGATTGTTTCGCGGCGCCAGATTTCGACCCAAGCCAGGCCAGCCAGCCACTGACCCAATGGCTGGTTAACCAAACCATTGGCGCACAAAATACCGTGACCGATGCCTTGGAAGCCTATCGTTTCAATGATGCCGCCAATGGCGTGTATCATTTCATCTGGAATAATTTCTGCGATTGGTATGTCGAATTGGCCAAACCGGCGCTGCAAGGCGATGATGCAGCTGCTAAGGCAGAAGTGCAGGCGGCGACCAAATGGGCTTTTGACCAAGCCTTGCGTTTGCTGCATCCTTTCATGCCATTTGTTACCGAAGAATTATGGAGCAAGACTGGTCAGCGCGCTGACTATCTGATGCTCGACAAGTGGCCAAATTTTGATGCCAGCCTGATTACCTCAGCCGCTGACGAACAAATTGGCTGGCTGATTGGCGCCATTAGTGAAATTCGTTCGGTGCGGGCTGAGATGAATGTGCCAGCCGGTGCGCGGATTCCGCTGGTTCTGGTTGGCGCCAATAGCGACACCAAAACGCGGGTCGACGAAACGCAAAACGTTTTAATGCGTTTGGCCCGCGTTTCAGATATTAGTTTTGCCGATCATGTGCCTGAGGGGGCGGTGCAAACAGTTCTCGGCGAAACAATTTTTGCGCTGCCATTGGCGGATGTGATTGACGTGGCGGCGGAAAAAGCCCGATTGACCAAAGACATTGCCAAGGCTGATGGTGAGATTAAGAAGATTGCCGGCAAATTGGGCAACCAAGGGTTTTTGGATAAAGCGCCGGAGTCAGTAATTATCGAAAATCAAAAGCGTTTAGAAGAAGAGCAGACACGCCGCGATAAATTGGCTGATGCTTTGACCCGTTTGGGTTAAACAAATTGCCGCCAAAAGGCGTAGGCTGTGACCGCAATACACACTGCCAAACTGGCTCTTTTGACATTCTTATCGGAAACATAATCAGTCAAACGCGCGGCTGCATAACTGCCAATACCAATGCCAGCCATGACTGCCAGCCCGCCGGTAATGTCGACTTTATCGCTGATGAAAAACAGCACCAGAGCGGCAATTGAGGAAACGGCGGCAAATACAAGTTTTATGCCATTCATGGCGCGCACGGCTGTATAGCCGCCGAGCGATAAGGCGGCGAGGGTGAGAATGCCAAAACCACCATTGAAATAGCCGCCATAAACGCAGGTGCCAAACAACGCCAAGCCGCCCATCAGCGTGACATTGCGTTTACCCAATCGAGCCGCCATTTGCTCTAATTGTCGGCTCAACATAAACAATAAAGTCGCAAACAACAGGAGCCACGGCACAGCGGCTTCAAACACCTGCGCGTCGGTTTGCAATAATAACCAGCCGCCAATCAGTCCGCCGATAAACACCAGTGGCAATTGCCAGACAAGAGCAGCGCGCACCTCATATATGTGTTTGCGATATCCAGCAGCACCGGTGATATAGCCGAAAGTGGAAGCGAAGGTGTTGGTGGCATTGGCGATAATTGGTGGCATGCCGGAAAAAACCAAAGCGGCGAAGGTCACGCCAGAGCCGCCTCCGGCCAAAGCATTCATTGTGCCGCCAATCAAACCGGCCAAAAACAACAATAAAGTTTCAACATAAAAATCCATACGCCATGGTTACCTGATTTGCTCTCGCAAGTCTGACAAAATCTTGTTACATAGGGTGCAGTTTTGAGGAGAAAAGAATGACCCGTTTTGATAAATCCAAATTGCCAAGCCGTTATGTATCGGTTGGTCCTGAGCGCGCGCCGCACCGATCTTACTATTATGCCATGGGCATGACAGAAGAAGAAATCAACCAACCTTTCGTTGGCGTGGTGTCGTGCTGGAACGAAGCGGCGCCGTGTAATATTTCACTGATGCGACAGGCGCAATCGGCCAAAGCCGGTGTCCGCGCTGCCAGTGGCACGCCACGCGAATTTTGCACCATCACCGTAACCGATGGCATCGCCATGGGGCATGAGGGTATGAAGTCATCTTTAGTGTCGCGCGAAGTAATCGCCGATAGTGTTGAGCTGACCATGCGCGGCCATTGCTATGACGCTATGGTCGGGCTTGCTGGTTGCGATAAATCATTGCCGGGTCTGATGATGGCGATGTTGCGATTGAATGTGCCGAGCGTATTTATGTATGGCGGATCAATAATGCCTGGCGAGTTTAAGGGTAAAGATGTCACCGTGATGGATGTGTTTGAAGCGGTTGGTCAACATGCAGCGGGTAATTTACCGGATTCTGAATTGCATGATTTGGAATGTGTAGCTTGCCCGAGCGCTGGGGCCTGTGGTGGTCAGTTTACCGCCAATACAATGGCCTGCGTTTCTGAAGCCATTGGCTTGGCCTTGCCGAACTCCGCTGGTGCACCGGCTCCCTATGTCAGCCGCGACGCCTATGCCGAGGCCTCAGGCCGTGCGGTTATGGATTTGATCGCCCGCAATATTCGCCCGCGCGATATTGTAACCCGTAAGGCGCTCGAAAATGCCGCGACAGTGGTTGCGGCTACCGGCGGCTCGACGAATGGTGGTCTGCATTTGCCCGCCATGGCGCATGAAGCAGGTATTGATTTCGACCTGATGGAAGTGGCTGAGATTTTCAAAAAGACACCCTATATTGCTGATTTGAAGCCGGGCGGCAATTATGTTGCCAAAGATATGTATGAAGCCGGTGGCGTGCCAATGTTGCTGAAAACTTTGCTGGACGGTGGCTATTTGCATGGCGATTGCCTGACTGTGACCGGCAAATCATTGGCGGAAAATCTTGAGGACATCACCTTTAATCCGGATCAAAAAGTGATTTATCCAGTTTCTAATCCAATTTCACCAACCGGTGGCGTCGTTGGTCTGAAAGGCTCGCTGGCGCCCGATGGGGCGATTGTTAAAGTAGCCGGTATGGAAGTGCTGCAATTTGAAGGAACAGCTCGTTGCTTTGATTGCGAAGAAGACGCTTTTGCCGCCGTTGCCAGTGAGCAATATAAGCCCGGCGAGGTCTTGGTCATTCGTTATGAAGGGCCAAAAGGCGGCCCAGGGATGCGCGAAATGCTATCCACCACATCTGCGATTTACGGCCAAGGCAATGGCGATAAAGTTGCCTTGATTACCGATGGTCGGTTTTCTGGCGCGACGCGCGGCTTCTGTATTGGCCATGTTGGGCCAGAAGCAGCCGAAGGTGGGCCCATTGCCTTGATTGAAGATGGCGACAAAATTTCGATTGATGCGGAAGCTGGTACGATTGATCTTCTGGTCGAGGCCACGGTTTTGGCGGAACGCAAAGCAAAATGGCAGGCACGTGAAAATGATTTCGCGTCGGGCACTTTGTGGAAATATATGCAAACCGTTGGGCCGGCCTCAAAAGGCGCCGTTACCCATCCAGGCGGGGCGAAAGAGAAAAAGCAATATGCTGATATTTAAGCCCTGCAATTAACACATCAGAGCCCGCTTGTGAAAACAGGCGGGCTTTATGCGTCGAGGGTGATCCACACCGGAACATGGTCGGACGGGCGTTCCCAGTCTCGTGTGTGTTTATCAATGCCAAAGCCAGTCAGGCAGTCAGCCGCCAGCGGCGTCAGCAAATGATGGTCAATGCGAATGCCATTATTCTTCGGCCAAGCCCCGGCTTGATAATCCCAGAATGTATAGGTGTTCTCATCGGTCACAGTGAGATTGGCGACCGCCTCAGTGAGGCCCAAATGCAAAAGCCGTCGGAAGGCCGCGTGGGTCTCGGGTCGGTAAAGCGCGTCACCTTCCCAAGCAGCCGGATCATGGACGTCAGCGGCTGTTGGGATGACATTATAATCACCGGCAAGGACAACCGCTTCTTCATGCGCCATTAGACTTCGGGCATGAGCTTCTAAAGCGGCCATCCACGCCAGCTTATAGCTATATTTCGGGCCGCTGCCGCCCTCGGTTGGATTGCCATTGGGCAAATATAGAGAGGCAACGCGCACCGCGCCTTTATCGGTGCTGACGACGGCTTCAATATAACGCGATTGCTCATCTTCGAAATTTGGCAGTCCGCGGGTGACATCTTCAAGTGGTGATTTTGAGAGCAGGGCGACGCCATTATAGGTTTTTTGCCCATGGGTTTCGACATTATAGCCAAGGGCTTCAACTTCCATACGCGGGAACGCTTCGTTGACGCATTTTAATTCTTGCAAACAGACGACATCCGGCTTGGCTTCTTGCAAATAGGCCAGAAGGTTAGGTAGGCGAGCTTTAACTGAATTGACGTTCCAACTAACAATTTTCATGATTATTATACGTCGAACGAGGTGCCGCAGCCGCACGAAGCGGTTGCATTGGGGTTTTTGATTTGAAAAGCGGCGCCAATGAGGTCGTCCACCCAATCAATTTCAGCCCCTTGCATATATTGTATCGACATATCGTCGATCAGCACGGTAATGCCGTCGCGGGCAAACGCCAAATCGTCAGAGGTTTGTGTGTCGTCGATTGAGAATATATAGGAAAAGCCAGAGCAGCCGCCGCCCTGCACGGCGACGCGCAAACAGCTTCCCGGCGCCTCAGCGGCCAAAATTTTGGCAATCTGAGTGGCGGCAGAATCGGTAATGGCAAATTGGCTGGCTTGTTGTGTCATGAGCAGAAGATAGGTTGAGTTGACGGTAAAAACAAGTGGCCGTTGCATTATCTGCACCACGAATAGGCGACGGAAATCTTTGCCATAAGCAACAAAGCCATTTATGAGTTAACAGAACCCTCGGCTAAGGACGCGTTCATGACACAAACGACAGTTTCGACATTTGCCTGCCTGGCGGCGCAATCGCGCGGACGCCAGCATAGCGAAGCGGAAAGCAAGACGCGCTCTGCCTTTCAGCGCGACCGTGACCGTATTCTGCACGCCGGTGCGTTTCGTCGGTTGAAGCATAAAACGCAGGTTTTTGTGGCCCATGTCGGCGATTACTACCGCACACGCTTGACCCATTCTTTAGAGGTTGCACAAATTGGCCGGTCGATTGCCCGCGAAATGGGCTTGGATGAAGATTTAATTGAAACTCTATCCTTGGCTCATGATCTGGGTCACACGCCATTTGGTCATGCGGGCGAAGAGGCTTTGGACGCTGCTATGCAGCCCTATGGCGGTTTTGATCATAATGCTCAAACCCTACGCATCGTTACCCGTTTGGAGAAGCGCTATATTCATTTTGACGGGCTGAATTTGACATGGGAGTCGTTGGAGGGTTTGGTCAAACACAATGGCCCGCTCCTGACGCCATCGCGCGGCCTCGCGTTTTTGCCCTTCGCCATTCAAGAACACGCGCAAGAACAAGACTTGCACCTCGACACTTGGCCGTCTTTAGAAGCGCAAATCGCCGCCTTATCTGATGATATTGCCTATAATAATCATGATATTGACGATGGGTTGCGGGCTGGGCTGATTAATTTAGATGATCTGCGCGACCTTCCATTAACCGGCGATATTCTGCGCCAGATTGAAAATAATCATGGGGTGTTGAGCGCCAAAATGCAGCGCCATGAATTGGTACGAGAAATGATTTCTGTGATGATCGGCGATTTGGTTAGCCAAACGCATCGCAATATTGCTGCACAGAAGATTGAAACCGCCGATGACGTGCGCCAAGCCAAACAGGCGATGGCGCATTTTTCGCCGGAATTGGCTGAAAAACACGCCATCATCAAAGAGTTTTTGTTTCAGCAAGTATATCGCCATCACACGGTCAATGGCTCGATGAGCAAAGCCCGTCGGGTAATGCGCGATTTATTCGATCTGATGTTCGATGAGCCCGAGGTTTTACCGGAAGAATGGCGCCGCCAAGCCGAGGACAGCGATGAAACCGGACGGGCGCGGATTATCTGTGATTATATCGCTGGCATGACCGATCGATTTGCGATGGAAGAACATCGGCGATTGTTCGACATTTCAGACACAATGGCGTAAACACTGCTGATGAATTTGTTTGCTCGTATCGAAAGCGATTTAATCGCCATTTTAACCGACCTCACCAAGGCTGGCACATTGCCCGATGGGTTGGATTTTTCACGCGTCAATGTTGAGCCGCCACGAGATGCGTCGCATGGCGATATGGCGATAAATGCGGCCATGGTGTTGGCCAAACCGGCGGCCATGAAGCCACGCGATTTGGCGGCCATTTTGGTCGATAAATTAACCGCTTTGGAACATGTCGTAAGCGCGGAAATTGCCGGCCCGGGTTTCGTAAATCTGTCTCTGGCGGCGTCTTTTTGGGTGGCTTTAGTGCCAGAAATCCTGCGCAGCGGCCTTGGCTATGGCAGCAGCGAGCGCCACAAAAATGTGCCGATTAATATTGAATATGTGTCGGCTAATCCAACCGGCCCGATGCATGTTGGGCACGCGCGTGGCGCGGTGTTTGGCGATGCTTTGGCGCGGCTATTGGAAAAAACCGGCCACCAAGTTTTGCGCGAATATTATATTAATGACGCGGGTTCACAGGTCGATGTTTTGGCGCAATCAGCTTTGTTGCGGATGCGCGAGGCCTTGGGCGAAGATATTGGCGAGATACCAGCGGGGCTATATCCGGGTGATTATTTGGTACCAGTTGGCGCGGCTCTGGCGGCGCAATATGGTACAGATTTATTGAGCCAAGACGAAGCGGCACAGATTAAGACCGCCAAGGCAATGGCGTTGCCGATGATGATGGAGATGATCCGCGGTGATTTAGCAGCCTTGGGCATTGAGCATAAGTTTTTCTTATCTGAGCAAAGCCTGCATGACGATGGCTCGGTTGAAGCGGCCTTTGACACATTGCAGCAAGCTGGCTTGGTTTATCACGGGGTTCTGGAGCCGCCGAAAGGTAAAGAGCCGCCCGCCGATTGGGAAGCCGCACCGCAGTGGTTGTTCAAATCATCTCAATTTGGCGACGATAGCGACCGTGCCTTGCGCAAGTCTGATGGTGCTTGGACTTATTTTGCGCCGGATATTGCCTGCCATTTCAATAAATTCAATCGCGGCTACCAGCAAATGATTGACGTTTGGGGGGCTGACCACATTGGCTATATCAAACGCATGCAATCTGCGGTTACAGCGATTACCTCCGGGCAGGGCACGCTCGAGGTCAAAGTGTGCAATATGGTTAAATTGCAGCGCGGCGGCGAACCGGTCAAAATGTCGAAGCGTTCCGGCGATTTTGTGACCCTACGCGAAGTCGTCGATGAAGTTGGCAAAGATGTTGTGCGCTTCATGATGTTGACCCGTAAAAATGACGCGCCATTAGACTTTGATTTTGATTTGGTGAAACAAAAAAGTCGCGAAAATCCAGTGTTTTATGTGCAATATGCTCATGCAAGAATTTGCTCTGTTCTGCGCAATGCCAGCCAAGTTGGGCTTGATGAGAAGTTGCTTTCCGATGCCGCTTTATCGCGCGTCGATGTGAGTTGTCTGCAAGATCCGGCGGAACTTGGGCTGATACGCAATTTGGCCAATTATCCGCGCCTTTTGGCGTCAGCTGCCGAAGCGCGCGAACCACATCGAGTAGCGTTTTATTTGCAAGATTTAGCCGCGCAATTCCATGCTTTGTGGAATCTCGGCAAAGAACAAACGCATTTGCGGTTTATTCAGGAAGATGACATTTCCGGGAGTCTTGCACGGCTGGCCCTGTTGCGGGCGACGGCAGTTACCATAGCTTGCGGTCTAGACGTCATTGGCGTGGAACCTGAGCAGGAAATGCGCTAGACTAAAGCTTCAGGGATTCGCTTGGAGATAACATGTCACAAAACCCACCGGAAACCGGCTCAGAATACGATCAGGGCTTTTTAGACAGCGACGTTGATTTGCAAATTGGCAGGCCTCCTTCGGATGGCATGGTCGTCACCCGTAGTGCGTCTGATTTGCCGTCCATATGGGTTCTTTTGCTTGGCTTTGTGGTCATTGGTGGGGTGCTTGCAGGCGGCTATTACCTTGGCTACCAAAGAGGGTTAGAGGTCGGTCAGCGCGATTTGCCACCGGTGATTATTGCTGATCCGGCACCGAGTAAAGTGCCGGCAGCTGAATTGCCAGAAGCTGAGCAAAAGGCGGCAGACGATCTTAACATCTATGGTGTAATGCAAGGCAAAGACGGTGAAACCCCAGTTTTGGAAGGGCCTGCTGATAACGCAAATGGCGCAATCGAGAGTTTGATTGCGCAGTCGGAGACATTGGCCGAGATTAAACAGCAAGCTGAGGATCTACCGCCCGCCACAGTACTGGCAAAAGAGCCAGGCGAAATGCCTGAAGTGGCCGCAACTGAACCGGCTAAAACAGCCGAGGTTGATGCCGCCGCAAAGCTGAGTGGGCGGCAAGATTATATGGTTCAACTGGCGGCTACGCGCAGTCGCGCTCTGGCGCGCGGCACTTATAGCAAGCTGCAAGCCAAGCATGACGCACTTTTGGGGCGCCGTGACCCACTCATTCTGCGCATTGATTTGGGCGAAAAGGGTGTTTTCTATCGCGTCAATGTGCCGGGCTTTCCCCATCGCATGGCAGCTAATAATTTCTGTATCAATCTCAAAGAGCGCGGCCAGGACTGTCTTGTTAAAAAACAACCGTAATCTCTCTCCAGTTATTTTCGGGTTTCAATCGGTTGATGTGTCAGCGCAAGAGCTGGAATTTTTCCATCAAACGCGCCCTTGGGGGGTAATTTTATTCGCCCGTAATATTGGCACCATGGCGCAATTGCGTGCGCTAACGGATAAATTGCGTAACGCATCGGGTAACCCACATTTACCGATTCTGATTGATCAAGAGGGCGGCCGTGTGGCCCGTCTGCGTCCGCCATTGGTGCGGTCTTATCCGGCGGCTGGCATTTATCGCCAGCTCTATGAAATAACGCCAGAAAAGGCGTGTCGCGCGGCATTTCTCGGTGGTTATTTGCTGGCCGCTGATTTGCATGATGCCGGGGTAACGATTAATTGTGCGCCATGCCTCGATTTAGGCCTGCCGAATATGTCGGAAATTATTGCTGACCGTGCCTTTGGCGCTGATGTCGAGAGCATTACCGCTTTAGCGCGGGCTTTCATCGACGGCCAGCAAAAAGCTGGCGTGCTGAGCCTTGCCAAACATTTGCCAGGCCATGGTCGCGCAACCGTCGATAGCCATGTCGAATTGCCAGTGGTCGATACTTCGGTGGATATGCTACAGGCAACAGATTTCGCGGTTTTCAAAGCCTTCAATGATCTGCCATTGGGCATGACGGGACATTTATTATTCACTGATATTGATGCCGATAATGTCTCAACTTTCTCACCTGCGGTAATGCAACAGATAATTCGCCAAGAAATTGGCTTTTCCGGCTTGCTGATGAGCGATGATGTGAGCATGCAGGCACTTGATGGTGATTTTGCAACGCGGGCCAGAAAATCCTTAGAGGCTGGCTGCGATTTGGTTCTGCATTGCAATGGCGATATGTCGGAAATGCAGTCTGTGGCCGAGGCCTTACCCAGTTCACTATCAGATGAGACGGCGCAGCGCATGGTGCATGTTGAGGCTTTGTTAGCGGCGCAACCAGCGGTTCTTGATGCGTCGGCGCGGGCTCAGGCGCAACAAGACTGGGGAGAACTTGTCGGCGATATTTTCCCTGATGCGCGGAACGCGGTATAAATGGCCATGGATGAGAACCAAAGTGATTCTGCCGAACCGGCTGATTTTGATGAGGGCGTCGCCTATCAACAAATAGCTGGTGACGGTCTACCTCTTAACCTTGAGGGCTATGAGGGGCCGCTGGATATTCTGCTGTCTTTGGCGCGGACGCAAAAAGTTGATCTCAAACAAATTTCAATTTTGCAATTGGCCGAGCAATATCTTGATTTTGTGCGCCAAGCGCAGGATTTGAAAATTGAAGTCGCGGCCGATTATCTGGTTATGGCCTCATGGCTGGCCTATTTGAAATCGCGCTTGTTGCTACCGAAGCAAGATGATGGCGAAGAGGTCAGTGCTGAAGAGTTGGCGGCGAGATTGGTCTATCGTCTGCAGGTTTTGGAGGCGATGCGTGAGCGGGCTGCGCAATTAATGGCGCGCGATCTTTTGGGGCGCGATTTTTTCGTTCATGGCATGCCGGAAGGTATTCGTATCAAACGGGCCAGCAAATATGAAGCCAGCCTCTATGAAGTGCTGGCCGCTTATTCGACGCAAAGACTGCGCAATTATTATCAAGAATGGACACCGCCAAAGCTTGATGTGTTGAGCATTGATCGGGCGCGCATGCGGCTTGAACGGCTGTTTGGTAAGCTCGATAATTGGGAAGTTTTAGATGGTTTAGTGGCTGGCGATGTGCGCGATCGGCAAAAACGCCGAACCACAATTGCCAGTTCGTTTAGCGCTGTTTTGGAATATGTCCGTGACGGGCGCCTTGAAGTTCAACAAAGCAAAAATTTTGACGATGTCTTAATCCGCCGCGCGCGGCCAAAAGCCACCGCCGAGCAAGCAGAGTGAGTGTCGCCCTATGACTGATGACGTAATCGAAATTGATGCCGAACACATGCGGATTGTTGAGGCGGTGCTGTTTGCCGCTGAGGAGCCGTTGGATTTGGCCAATATCGCCGATAAGTTGCCGGCTGATGTCGATACGGCGGCAATCGTCGAGGCGGTGCGCGCTAAATATGAAGGGGCAGGGTTTAATCTGCAACGGATTGGTAATAAATGGGCCTTTCGCAGTGCCGCTGATTTGGCGCATGTGCTGCAAAAACACGTGGTGCAACAACGTCGTTTGTCGCGTGCTGCTTTGGAAACCATGGCGATTATTGCCTATCACCAGCCAGTGACGCGGGCTGAAATTGAGGATATTCGCGGCGTCTCTGTGTCTAAAGGCACGCTAGATGTCTTGCTGGAAAGTGAGTGGGTGAAAATTCGCGGACGCCGGAAAGTGCCGGGCCGACCGGTTACCTATGGCACGTCAGACAGTTTCCTGTCGTATTTCGGGCTTGAACGGTTGCAGGATCTGCCCGGATTGGACGAATTAAAGGCAGCCGGTCTGTTGGATGGACGTTTACCGCCGGGCTTTGCAGTGCCTGAACCAGATCCAGATAGTGACCCAAATGAAGAGCCCTTGGCTGACGGTGATGACGGTCTGGAACCATTGGAAATGGATTTACCAGATATTGATGAGCCTGCGGTGGCAGAAAAGGAAACAGGCCTTTGAGCGATGCGGCGCTTCGTTTTGTCGATGTTTCCTGCCAGTTCGGCCATGAACAGGTTGTCAATAAGGTTAGCTTTGACGTTCAGCCATCTGAAATTGTTTGCCTTTTAGGCCCCTCAGGCTGTGGTAAAACGACCAGCCTTAGACTGGCCGGTGGCATGGAAACATTGAGTGGTGGTGAGATTTGGATGGCTGGACAGTGCGTTGCCAATCAGCAAATGGCGCGCCCACCTGAGACCAGAGGCATTGGGTTTTTATTCCAAGATTTTGCCTTATTTCCGCATTTATCGATTGCTGATAACGTCAGTTTTGGTATTCGGAATCTCGCCGATAGCGAAAAGCGCGCCCGCGTATCGATGTTGCTTGGGAAGGTTGATTTGGCCGGATTTGAGGACAAATTTCCGGATACTTTATCGGGTGGCGAGCAGCAACGCGCGGCTCTGGCGCGGGCTTTGGCGCCGCGCCCAAAATTGGTTTTAATGGATGAGCCATTTTCCAATCTTGACCCGCAATTGCGCGATCAAATGCGCGATTTGACACTGCATTTGCTCAAACAATCAAAAGCTGCCGGTCTGATTGTGACCCATGACGCGGCCGATGCGCTGCGCATGGCTGATCGTATTGCTGTGCTCAATAAGGGGGACTTGCTGCAAATCGCCACGCCGCAAGAGATTTATTTTCAGCCAGCGCAATATGACGTGGCGACCATGTTTGGGCCAGTCAATACGCTGCACGGGCAGGTTGAGGCAGGGGTTTTGAGCTGCGGCTTTGGCACTTGCGCTGTTGATGCCGCCGATGGCACCTATCAAATTGGCATGCGGCCCGAAAGTCTGAGCTTGCAGAAGGGCGATGAGCCAGGGCTGAGTTTTACCGCAGAGCTCAATCATATTCGCGCTTTTGGATCCGAATGGCTGGCTGATTTGAGCGGTGCTGATGTTGCCGGTTGGCACGCGCGCCTGCGTCAGGCGCATGCGCCGCAGGTTGGGGCGCATAAAATCTATGTATCGGCGCGCCATCTCATGCTATTTAGAGTGTGAAAAGAAGGAAACGGATAAATGGGCATTAGTTGGGTTCAAATTTTAGTTGTCGCAGTTTTGCTGGTTCTATTGTTCGGTCGCGGTCGTATTTCGTCGCTGATGGGCGATGTCGCTTCCGGCATTACGAGTTTTCGCCGCGGACTGAAAGAGGGCGCTGACACGCCATCTGTCGACGATGCCACTGGCCCGACAATTGACGGCGAGGCCTCTGAGGCTGACTCAGATAAAAAATAGCGGAGCCGATTTTGTTTGATATTGGCTGGACAGAAATGCTCGTTTTGGGCGTTGTGATTTTGCTGGTCGTGGGGCCGCGCGAATTGCCTAGCCTGTTGCGCACAATGGGGCAATATGTCGGCAAATTCCGTCAAATTGCGTCCGAGTTTCGCGGCCAAATGGATGATATGGGGCGCGATATATCGACCGGTGTTTCAAGCGAGCTCGGCGATGAAGTCGACATTAAAAAATTAAAAAAATCTTTGCAGGAAGTGGATATTGGGGTGCCGGATTTATTCGATACCACCGATGAGAAAGACAATAATGGCTGACACAGACCCATTGGGTGCCAGCGAAGCGCCATTGCTCGACCATTTGATCGAATTGCGCGCGCGGCTATTGTGGGTGCTGGCGGTTTTTGCCGCCACTTTGTCAGTCTGCTTGTTTTTTGCCGGCGATATATTTGCGTTTTTATTATGGCCTTTCGAGCAGGCAGCCGGGCCAACGGCACCACTAGAGCTTATATATACGGCGCCGCATGAGTTTTTCTTCACGCAAATCAAGCTAGCCATGTTCGCCGCCTTGTTTATCTGCTTCCCCTATATTGCCTATCAGCTTTATCGCTTTATCGCGCCCGGCCTTTATCGCAATGAACGGGCAGCGTTTTTGCCATTTCTCATTGCCGCGCCCGTGCTTTTTGCGGCTGGTGCGGCTTTGGTGTTTTTCATTGTCATGCCATTGGCGTTTGAATTTTTTCTTGCCATGCAAATTTCCGCATCCGATGGCGCCGAAGTGCGTATGGTTAATCGGGTGAGTGAATATTTGTCTTTCACCATGTTGTTGATGTTGGCCTTTGGTTTGTGTTTTCAATTGCCGGTTGTGCTGACCTTACTCGGCCGTGTTGGCCTAATCACGGCCGATGATTTGCGCGCCAAACGGCGTTATGCGGTGGTCATTGTTTTCGCCGTTGCCGCTATTTTAACTCCGCCCGATATTATCAGCCAAATTGGCCTCGGCGTGCCGACTTTACTGCTCTATGAAATTTCTATTTGGTCGGTGGCGGCGATACAGAAAAAACGCCCTACAGTGGCTGAAGATGAGCCGTCATTATAGGTCATTGTGGCGACGGGCCTAGATTTTATTGGGTCAGCGATTTATACCAGAGATGCAAATAATCAGAGCGAGTCGAAAATGCACGATATCAATGCCATTAGAGAAAATCCGGACGCCTTTGACCAAGCGCTGAAACGGCGCGGTGCGGCAGTGGTTTCGGCTGAATTATTGGCCCGTGATGATGCACGCCGCAAGGCCATTCAAACGGCACAAGAGTTGCAAACCAAACGCAATGAGGCTTCGAAAAAAATTGGCCAAGCCAAAGGGCAAGGCGATGAGGCCGCGGCGCAAGCGTTAATGGATGAAGTGGCTGGCCTGAAAGAAGAGCTGCAGCAAGCCGAAGATGCCGAGCGTCAGCTCAAGGCCGAGCTTGAAGCGGCGCTGTCGGTGCTGGCCAATGTGCCTCTTGATGATGTGCCTGACGGGGTTGACGAGGCCGATAATGTTGAATTGCGCAAATGGGGCACGCCGCGACAGATTAATCATCCGCGCCAACATTTTGAAATTGGTGAAGCACTGGGGCAAATGGACTTTGAAGCAGCTGCCGCTATATCTGGCGCGCGATTTGTTGTTTTGCGCGATGATTTGGCGCGTCTTGAGCGGGCTTTGGGCAATTTCATGCTCGATGTGCATACGCAAGAATTTGGTTATCGCGAGATGAGCCCGCCGGTTTTGGTGCGCGATGAGGCGGTGTTTGGCACCGGACAATTGCCCAAATTTGCCGAAGATTTATTCCGCACGGAAAACGGCTTTTGGCTATCACCAACTGCCGAGGTGACTTTAACAAATTTGGTGCGTGAACAAATTCTGAATCACGCCAGCCTGCCGCATCGCTATACCGCCTTAACCCAATGTTTTCGTTCCGAAGCGGGCTCGGCGGGACGCGACACGCGCGGCATGATACGCCAGCATCAATTCAACAAAGTCGAGCTGGTGAGCATTGTCGATGCCGATAGTGGCGAGGCTGAACTTGAGCGTTTGACACAATGCGCTGAAACGATTTTGCAGAAACTGGGTTTGCCTTATCGGGTGATGTTGTTGTGCACTGGTGATATGGGGTTCTCAGCTCGTAAAACCTATGATTTAGAAGTTTGGCTGCCGGGGCAGGACACTTATCGCGAGATTTCGAGCTGTTCTTATTGCGGCGATTTTCAGGGCCGCCGGATGAATGCGCGCTATCGTGCCGATGGCGAAAAAGCCACACATTTCGTGCATACGCTGAATGGCTCTGGGCTGGCAGTTGGCCGCACTTTAGTGGCGGTATTAGAAAATTATGTTAATGATGATGGCTCGATTACGGTGCCAGATGTTTTGCAAGCCTATATGGGCGGGGCACAGAAAATCGAGGTATCCCAATGAGTAAAAAATTAAACCGCATTGTTGTCACCAATGATGATGGAATTGACGCGCCGGGGCTTTTGACGGCGGTGAATATTGCCAATCAATTATCCGATGATGTTTGGGTGTTTGCGCCTGCCGAAGAAAAAAGCGGCGCCAGCCATTCTATTTCTCTGGCTCATCCTATGCGGTTGATTGAGCGCGGCCCCAAACGTTTCGCCATCACTGGTTCGCCGGCCGATTGCATCATGGTCGCAACCCGCTCTATGTTGAAAGATCAGCTGCCGGATTTGATTATTTCAGGCGTGAATTTCGGTCAGAATATCGCTGAGGATGTAACCTATTCAGGCACGGTGGCAGGCGCTAAAGAGGGCACGGTTATGGGCATTCCATCGGTCGCTTTGTCGCAAGCGCTCAACTATGCCGATGCTTCCTATATGCATGGCCCAAGATTTGAGATTGCTGAGAAATATGCCGCTGATATTATTCTCAAAACCCTGCAAATGGAGTGGCCATCTGGAACGTTGATGAATGTAAACTTTCCGGACATTACGCTGGAGCAGGATTGTGAAATTCGCGTTACCGCGCAGGGCAAGCGCGATAAAATGATGTTGGTGCTGCAAGAGCGCTTCGATCCGCGCAATAATCCTTATTATTGGTACGACTTCACGCGCGCTATCTCCACGCCAACACCAGGCACTGATATCGAGGCCATTATGCAGGGGCATATTTCCGTTACGCCGCTACAAATGAATCATACGCACAATGGCATGCAGCAGAAAATGGCAAATTTATTTGAATGATAGCAGCTCATACCCGTACGCGTTTTCGACACATTACCGTCATTTTGGTTTTGGCGTTTGCGCTTGTCGGTTGTGGGCAGGTGGTCAGCGGCAAATGGTATGACGCGCAAAAAGGCAAAACCGGCAAATGGTGGATTGATAACCCCAATGGTACTGTTTCTTTACCGCGTGGCAAATCTGGCACCATCACCGTCCGCAAGGGCGATACTTATTACAAATTAGCTGAGCGCCATCGGGTGTCTATGCGCGCCTTGCTGGATGCCAATAATGCGCGTCCGCCGTATAATCTCGAGCCCGGTGATCAGATTAATCTCCCGCGCAAGGCATTTTACACGGTCAGAGCCAATGACACGCTTTACGCCATCTCGCGCCAGTTCAATACCAATCTGGCGGATTTGGCCAATCTCAATAATATTCAAAAGCCCTATACGATAAGCGTCGGGCAAAATCTTCAAGTGCCTAATGGCCAAAGCGTTGTGCGCACCACAAAACAAATTAGCGCCCAGGCTAAGAAAATTGCTGCGACCAGCACGCCCAGTCGCGCTGGTCGCTTTCTGGTGCCGGTCAACGGCCGCGTAATTTCTGAGTTTGGCCCTAAAAAGGGCGGTCTGCACAATGACGGCATTAACATTGCTGCTAGCATGGGGACGCCGATTAAAGCGGCAGAAAATGGTGTTGTTGTTTATGCCGGCAATCAACTGCGTGGCTACGGCAATTTATTATTAGTGCGGCATTCGGGCGGTTGGGTGTCGGCCTATGCGCATACGTCAGCATTTCGCGTAAAAGCCGGCGACCGTGTTAAACAGGGGCAAGTGATTGCTGAGGTCGGTGATAGCGGCAATGTCGACCGCCCACAGTTACATTTTGAATTGCGCAAGGGCACGCGGGCGGTAAATCCGAAATCATTGATTTAGAAACGAAAAACACCTTAATTTTCGACAATTTTGCCGCTTAAAGTCTTTGCCTTGCGCCAAACCATGCGTATACTCGGCGTCAATTCTAACGGAGATTTCCATGTTTATTACATCCGCTTATGCCCAATCAGCCGCCGGTGGTGGCTCGCTATTGGATATGATTTTTCCTTTGGTAATGGTGTTTGCCATTATGTATTTCATGATCTTACGGCCGCAACAAAAGCGTCAAAAAGAGCACAAAGCTATGCTCGCCGCTGTCCGTCGTGGCGACACTGTGGTGACGCAGGGCGGGTTGATCGGCAAAGTCGCGAAAGTTGGCGAAGACGAGCTGGAAGTTGACCTGAGCAAAGACACGCGCGTCAATGTTGTTAAGAGTATGATTATTTCCGTTCGTAGCAAATCGGAACCCGTCAAAAAGGACTAAGCATTTCCATGCTGCATTTCTCAAAACTCAAAATTGCCGGTATGGCCCTCGTGTTTGTGGCCGGTATCTTGTTTTCATTGCCGAATTTTTTAAGTCAGCAAACCCGTCAATCCATGCCGGATATTTTGCCTTCAAGCGCATTAAACCTTGGGCTTGATTTGCAAGGCGGGTCGCATTTGTTGCTTTCTGTAGATATGCAGGCGGTGCAAAATGAGCGTCTTGACGGACTACTCGGTGATGTTCGGCTTGCCCTGCGCGGTGCGGGTATTGGCTATACGGGCTTAGGTCGGGTTTCCAATGGTGTGTCAGTTACTTTGCGCGATAGCAGCCAATCGCAAGCGGCAAAGAAAGCTCTTGAAGATTTGGCTCAGCCTGTCGAAGCACTGGTTTTTGGCAGTTTTAGCAATGCCGTCGATTTAGATGTTGTTCAAAATGGGGACTTGGGCTTTACCCTGACCTTAACTGAGGAGGCAATTTTAGCGCGCAACACGCGCACATTGCAGCAATCCATTGAAATTATCCGCCGTCGGATTGACGAGCTGGGCACGACAGAGCCGACGATTCAGCGGCAAGGCGACACGCGCATTCTTGTGCAAGTGCCTGGGCTTGACGACCCGCAGCGTTTGAAAGCGCTTTTGGGACAGACGGCGAAAATGAATTTCCATTTGGTTGACCAAAATGCCAGCCCCTATGACGTAATGGGCGGCAAGCGGGCGCCTGCTGGTGCCCGTTTGGTGTATACGGATACAGAGCCAGCCGTGCCTTATTTAATCCGCCGTCGGGCTATGGTGAGTGGTGAGCGTTTGGTTGATGCCAGTATTGGTTTTGATCCGCAAACCAATGCGCCAGAGGTTAATTTCCGTTTCGACTCAGTGGGTGGCAAGAAATTTGGTGAAGTAACTAAAGCGAATATTGGCCGGCCTTTTGCCATTGTCTTGGATGATAAAATTATTTCGGCACCGGTGATTCAATCAGCCATTCTTGGCGGAGCAGGGCGTATTACTGGTAATTTCTCAGTGCAAGAAGCCAATGATTTAGCCATTCTCTTACGTGCTGGTGCGCTACCTGCGCCGATGAATATTCTCGAAGAACGCACGGTTGGCCCAGGTCTGGGTGCTGATAGTGTGTCGGCTGGCCGGATTGCGCTGATAGTCGGATTTGTCGCGGTCATTGGTTTTATGGTTTTGAGCTATAATTTATTTGGCCTGTTTGCCAATATCGCGCTTATCATTAATATGGTTCTGATTATGGCGGTTTTGTCGGGGCTGCAAGCCACACTGACATTACCGGGTATTGCTGGCATTGTGTTGACTGTCGGTATGGCAGTGGATGCCAATGTTCTGATTTTTGAGCGCATTCGCGAAGAATTACGCGCCAATAAGGCACCGATTACCGCCATTGATGTCGGCTATAGTCGGGCGCTTGGCACAATTTTAGACGCCAATGTCACCACTCTTTTAGCGGCAATTATTCTGTTCCAATTAGGTTCAGGGCCAATTCGCGGCTTTGCGGTCACTTTGGCGATTGGCATTGTCACCTCCGTGTTTACAGCTTTCACGCTAACGCGGTTCTTTATTTCACTATGGGTGCGCGCCAAAGGCCGCCCAGCGCAGCTGCCGCTGTAATCGGTTAGCGAGGATATGACAATGTGGACATTGAAACTTATAGCCGCTGACACAAAAGTAAAATTTGTGCGCTATCGCGTCATGGCCTTTGTGCTTTCGGTTTTGTTGATAATCGGCTCCATCGGCGCCTTCACCAGCAATGGTTTGAACTTCGGCATTGATTTCAAGGGCGGTACGCTGATTGAGATTAGTTCCGAAGCCGAGATTGATATTGCGCAATTGCGCGAGCAACTGACTGGCCTCAATATCGGCGAAGTGCAAATTCAGCAATTTGGCACACCTAGCGACGCGCTTATTCGCGTTTCGGAAGATGAAGAGGCCGTGTCGGCGCAGGGTGGGTTGAGCGCGGTTGAGAGCATTCGCAATGAATTGCAAGGCCGCTTTGAAATACGTCGGGTTGAAATTGTCGGCCCGCAAGTCAGTGGTGAGCTCATTCAAACCGGTATTCTGGCAGTTTTGGCCGCCATTATTAGCATGTTGATTTACATTTGGTTCCGCTTTGAATGGCAGTTCAGTGTCGGCGCCGTTCTGGCTTTGGTGCACGACGTGGTGTTGACCATCGGTATTTTCTCGCTTCTGCAATTGGACTTTAACTTGTCAATTTTGGCCGCCATTCTCACCATTGTTGGCTATTCGATGAATGACACAGTGGTGGTTTATGACCGTGTGCGCGAAAACTTGCGCAAGTTCAAAAAAATGCCGCTGGATGAATTACTAGACGTCGCGATCAATGAAACGCTATCGCGTACAGTGATGACCTCGGTGACGACGCTCATTGCACTGATAGCGCTCTATACGCTTGGTGGTGAGGTTATTCGTGGCTTTACCTTTGCGATGATTTGGGGGGTTCTGGTTGGGACGTATTCATCAATCTTCATTGCCTCACCTTTATTGCTGCATTTAGGCGTAAAGCGCGATTGGTCAGGCAATCAAACAGATTAGCCGATTGCCCTGAAATCCTCACAGTAGTAGGCTTAGGGCAACAAACAGATTCGCATTAGGAGGGGATCAATATGGCGTCAATTTTATCTTCATTACGAAACACAGTTATCGCTGGTTTTGTTTTAGCTTTCATTCTTGAGCTGGTTTATTTGAACGGCGGTGGAACTTTCGATACGAATTTCTACGCGTTTATTTTCCGCTGGCTCCACGTTCTTAGCGGCATTATGTGGATTGGCCTGTTGTATTATTTCAACTTCGTGCAAATTCCAAATATGCCAAATATTCCAGATGATCAAAAACCTGCCATTGGTAAGGTGATCGCACCGGCGGCGCTTTGGTGGTTCCGTTGGGGCGCTATGGCGACCATCGTCACTGGCCTGATCCTAGGTTATTTGAATGGCTATATCCATGACGCTCTGGCGCTTGGCGCGCTGAACGATTTTGAGGTGCCGAAAAATATCGCCATTGGTATTGGCATGTGGTTAGGCATTATCATGTGGTTCAATGTTTGGTTCGTTATTTGGCCAAATCAGAAAAAAGCCCTTGGTATTGTTGAAGCTGATGCAGAAACGAAAGCCGCATCAGCGCGCACAGCTATGTTGTTCTCACGAACCAACACTATGCTGTCCATCCCGATGCTTTTTGCCATGGTATCTGCGCAAAACCTTTATTAAGTTAAATAAAGCATTAGAGAAAAGGCCGCATCTAATGCGGCCTTTTTTTTGGATGGAGCAAGATGAGCTTAAACGAAACAACTTTGCGCAATGAGCTACGCGGCTTTGATGGCGATTTATATTTGACGCATTTATTCGCGCCCGCTGCCTCACGGCCGAAATTGCTGGCGATTTATTATGCCTATGCCGATATGGCGCGTATTCCGCACATGGTCAGCGACCCAATGATTGGCGCTATTCGATTGCAATGGTGGCGCGATTTAGTGGCCGGTCTGGCTGAACAAAATGCTGGTGACAGCCCAATTGGCGCCGCCTTGCTCGATTGTCCGGTCAATTTTGATATCATGTTACAGCTCATTGATGGTCGGCAAAGCGAACTAGATCTCGACGAGGAACGCAGTCTGATGGCGTGTTCACCATTTTGCGAGGGCTTAGGCGGGGCTTTTATGAATTTGTCCTTGGATATGTTGGCGGTGGAAGACCCAGAGATACGCCAAATCGCCCCGCAAGCCGGACATGGTTTTGAATTATTGCGGCTCACACCTATTGGTCATCCCCGCATGGCCATGGCCGCGCATGCGTTTCTTGATACGGCGTGTAAGCGTTTCAATAGCTTGCCGCGGCGTCAACGCAAGGCAGCGTTGCCAGCCTTTTTACCGATTGGTCTGGCGCGCTATCAAGCGGCGCATTGGCCAAAGCAAAAATCACTGCTCGCCTATCAATGGCATATTTTGAAAATGGCAACGCTTGGTCGGCTATGAGGCCAGCCAATTTTTAAAATCTTGTCGTGCCCGTGAGGTAAACGCTTGCTGGCGGGCGATTTTTTTGCCCTGCATACGGGCCTTACCGCGCAACCGCTTACCGTCTTCACCGATTGGCGGCGGCAAATCGCCAAGCACCGGCATGAGTCCAAAGTTAACGTTCATTGGCTGGAAACTACTGGCCTCAGCATTCACCGTAATATGTGCCAAAAGTGCACCAAAAGCGGTGGTGGCCGGCGGGGCGTTTATCGGCGTGCCAAGAATTTGCGCAACGGCAAAACGGCTGGCCAAAAGCCCAATCGTGGTGCTTTCGACATAGCCTTCGACGCCGGTAATTTGTCCGGCGAAACGGATATTGGGCGCGTTTTTCAGGCGTAACTCAGTGTCGAGCAATGTTGGACTATTCAAAAACGTGTTGCGGTGCAAGCCACCGAGGCGTGCGAAACGGGCATTTTCTAACCCCGGAATGAGCTTAAAAACGTCGGTTTGGGCGCCATATTTTAATTTGGTTTGAAAGCCGACCATATTGAACAGAGTGCCCAGCGCATTGTCTTGGCGTAATTGCACAACCGCATAGGGTTTGATGTCGGGTTGATGCGCATTGGTCAGTCCGCGCGGTTTCATCGGCCCATGGCGCAGGGTTTCGCGTCCGCGCGCGGCCATCACTTCAATCGGCAAACAGCCGTTGAAATAGGGTGTGTCGGCTTCCCATTGTTTGAAATCGGCGGTATCGCTGGCAATCAAAGCGTCCAAGAAAGCGTTATATTGTGCTTCGTCCATCGGGCAGTTGATATAATCTTTGCCATCACTTCCCGGTGCGCCCTTATCATAGCGAGACTGATACCAGCAAATATCCAAGTCAATGGAGTCATGATAAATAATCGGCGCAATGGCGTCGAAAAATGCCAATTTATCGCGGCCCGTCATGTCGCCTATCGCCTCAGACAAAGCCGGTGAGGTCAGCGGGCCGGTGGCGATAATGACATGCTGCCAATCAGCCGGTATTTGCGTCACTTCTTGGCGCTCAATGGTGATATTTTCGTGCGCTTCGAGGGCTTGAGTGACGGCGGCTGAAAATCCTTCGCGATCGACGGCCAAAGCGCCACCGGCGGGTACTTGGTGGGTGTCAGCGCAAGCCATAATCAGGCTCTGGGCATCGCGCAATTCGGCGTGCAGCAGTCCGACAGCATTATTTTCAGCATCGTCTGAACGGAAGGAATTGGAGCATACCAGCTCGGCCAAATGATCGGTAACATGGGCATCGGTTTTGCGCACGGGCCGCATTTCATGCACAACCACTTTAACGCCAGCTTGCGCCGCCTGCCATGCTGCCTCTGATCCGGCTAGACCGCCGCCGATAATGTGTAAAACTGTTTCGCTCATAGCCAGACTGATACACGCTTTGCGCTAAAAAATAAATCAAAACCGGTCGTTTAAGTCGTTGGTTTTTTAAACTTCAGCAGTGTGAACAGGCCCAAGGGGCCATAATCGCGCTGTTCAACAAGTTGCATATGCGTGTCTTCGGCTTGCAATAGTTCATGCGAGAAGTCGGCATGAAACCCGACCAGTTTAGAGCTTGGGGCGATGGTTTTTTCTAACATGGCCAAAAGCGGCTGTTTGTCTTTCTGGCTTTTGAAGTGATTGAACACGTAAACCGTGCCGCCGGGTTTGCACACGCGGCACATTTCCTGCATCACCCGCGCCGGATCATCGACCACACTGAGCACATAGGTTGCTAAAACACCGTCGAAATAATTATCCTCAAATTCAAGTTGCGAGGCGTCCATGACGCGCAGCTCCTTGATATTCGTGAGGCCACGTTTGCGCCGCTTTTTTTCGGCTTTCGCCAACATGTCTGCCGATAAATCAATGCCGGTTATCGACATAGAGGCAGCCAAATAATTCAGCGATAGGCCGGTGCCAATACCGACATCCAACACCCGACCAAAAGTGTCTTGATTGAACTGTGAAATAACTTTCCTCAAATAGCGTCGGCTGATTAAGGCGAACGTATAGTCATAGTGATGAGCCCATTTGCGATAGGCGCGACGAATATCCTCCGTCGCTAACGGCGTTTTAACATTCATTTTCTGCTCTTTTATTATTATTACAGATCGGTTTACGCGGAACGGAATGGCAGGACTAGCTGGCTTTTTTAATGTTCGCTGATGCCTTACGCTTTGGCTTTAGCAATTTGCTCAGATATTGTCCAGTGAAGCTAGCTTTTACTTTGGCCACGTCTTCTGGTGTTCCGGTCGCAACAATTTCACCGCCGCCATCACCGCCGGTCGGGCCAATGTCAATTATCCAATCAGCGGTTTTAATCACTTCCAAATTATGCTCAATCACTGCCACTGTATTGCCGGTGTCGACAAGTTCATGCAGCACGTCGAGTAATTTGGCGACATCGTGGAAATGCAGGCCGGTGGTTGGCTCGTCGAGAATATATAGCGTGCGGCCAGTGGCGCGTTTGGACAATTCTTTGGCCAACTTCACCCGCTGCGCCTCACCGCCTGATAGTGTGGTGGCTTGCTGTCCGACTTTAATATAACCCAGACCGACGCGCTGCAGTGTTACCATTTTATCGCGCACCATCGGCACCGCCTTAAAGAAATCAGCCGCTTCATCGACCGTCATATCCAAGACATCGGCAATGCTTTTATCGCGGAAGCGCACTTCAAGTGTTTCGCGATTATAGCGTTTGCCAAGGCAGCTATCGCATTCGACATAAACATCTGGCAGAAAGTGCATTTCAATCTTGATCACTCCATCGCCTTGGCAGGCTTCGCAGCGGCCGCCTTTAACGTTAAAGGAGAAGCGGCCGGGCTTATAACCGCGCGTTTTGGCTTCTGGTAGGCCAGCAAACCATTCGCGAATAGGTGTAAAAGCGCCCGTATAAGTGGCTGGGTTGGAGCGCGGTGTGCGGCCAATTGGTGACTGATCGATATCAATGACTTTGTCGAGATGTTGCAGTCCGTCAATGGTGTCGTGTTCGGCTGGCGTGGCGCGCGCATTGTTCAGCTTGCGGGCCAGAGATTTATACAATGTGTCAATCAATAGGGTTGATTTGCCACCGCCCGATACGCCGGTGACACAAGTGAATGTGCCAAGTGGAATTTCAGCGCTGATATTTTTCAAATTATTACCGCGAGCACCTTTTACAATGATGGAGCGTTTTTTGCTATTGGCGCGACGCTTTTTGGGAATGGCAACTTCAAGCGCCCCTGACAAATATTGGCCGGTGAGGCTTTTCTTACATTTAACAATATCGTCCGGCGTGCCTTGAGCAATAACTTCACCGCCATGAATACCGGCCCCGGGGCCAATGTCGACGACATGGTCAGCCGTCATAATAGCTTCCTCATCGTGCTCGACGACAATCACTGTGTTGCCAAGGTCGCGCAAACGAACAAGCGTTTCAAGCAAGCGGCTATTGTCGCGTTGATGAAGACCAATGGAGGGTTCATCCAAAACATAAAGGACACCTGTCAGGCCAGAACCAATTTGTGAAGCCAGCCGAATGCGCTGACTTTCGCCACCCGATAAAGTGCCGGAATTGCGCGATAAAGTGAGATAATCAAGCCCTACATCATTGAGGAAGCGCAGGCGTTCGCGTATTTCCTTGAGCACGCGTTCAGCGATTTTGCGCTGTTTGGCGCTTAATTGCTTATCGAGGTTTTGAAACCATGCATCGGCCGCCCGAATAGACATGCGGGCCACTTCACCGGCGTGTTTATCGGCAATTTTCACCGCCAAGGCTTCGGGTTTCAAGCGATAGCCGTCGCAGACGTCGCAATCGGTTACGGATTGAAATTTTTCTATTTCTTCGCGCGCCCAGCTGCTATCAGTTTCGCGATATCGACGCTCTAGATTGGGTATGACGCCTTCAAACGGTTTTTTGGTTTGATAGCTGCGCATTCCATCGTCATAGGTGAAAACAATCACCTCATCGCCCGAGCCATGCAAAATCACTTGCTGCGCTTGGCTCGGCAAATCATTCCATTTACTGCTCATTTTGAAACCATAATGTTTGGCAATCGATTCCAAAGTCTGCGTGTAATAGGGGGAAGTGGTCTTGGCCCATGGGGCGACTGCACCTTTATACAGGGTCAAACCACCATCGGGGACAATGGCAATCGGGTCGATAAAAAATTGCGTGCCAAGCCCATCACATGACGGGCACGCGCCAAATGGATTGTTAAAGGAAAATAGTCGCGGTTCTATTTCGTCAATGGTGAAGCCGGACACTGGACAGGCAAAACGCGAGGAAAAAATAATCCGCTCAGGGGCTTCATCCTTTTTACCGGCATCGGCCATTTCAGCTACTGCTATTCCATCCGTAAGACCAATGGCGACCTCCATACTATCGGCTACGCGATTGCCTAAATCGGCTTTCACCACCAAGCGGTCAACCACTACATCAATATCGTGTTTCAGCTTTTTATCGAGAGCGGGCACGTCGGTAATTTCGTAAAACGCGCCATCGACTTTGACCCGCTGAAAACCACGTCGCTGCAGTTCGGCAAAATCTTTGCGATATTCCCCCTTACGGCCACGTACAATTGGCGCCAAGAGGTAAAGCCGCGTGCCTTCTGGCAGGGCCATGATGCGGTCGACCATTTGCGAAATGGTTTGGCTTTCAATTGGCAGACCAGTGGCCGGCGAATAGGGAACCCCAACGCGAGCAAAAAGAAGGCGCAAATAGTCATAAATTTCTGTAACGGTACCGACCGTCGAGCGCGGGTTGCGCGAGGTTGTCTTTTGTTCGATTGAAATGGCTGGGGAAAGCCCGTCGATTTGGTCAACGTCAGGCTTTTGCATCATCTCAAGAAACTGACGCGCATAGGCCGATAGGCTTTCGACATAACGGCGTTGGCCCTCGGCATAGATTGTATCAAAGGCCAGCGAGCTCTTGCCCGATCCAGATAAGCCGGTGATGACAATCAACTCATCACGCGGCAGATCCAGTGAGACGTTTTTCAAGTTATGTTCGCGGGCGCCAATGATTCTGATTTTCTTGGCTTGCGGTGTTTTGAGGGGTTTTTTGGCGGCCATTACACATCCTGAAATTGTCTACTGACATAAAATTTAGGGCTTAGCGGAATAATTACTAGCCTTGTCGTGTGGTTTTAGCACTGCCACGGCACCTGCGGTAGAGTAATCCACAGCTAAGCGAGAATAAGCCTCTGCGGGGGATAGGTTAAATTGGCTGGGTCGGATAGGCTGACACAATAACAAGGAGACGAATCATGGCTGGAAGCGTGAACAAAGTAATTTTGGTAGGAAATTTGGGCGCCGACCCAGATGTGAAGAGCACAAAGGATGGCCGTCCGGTGGTTAATCTAAGTGTCGCTACCAGTGAGTCATGGCGCGATAAAAACTCCGGCGAAAAGCGCGAAAAAACCGAATGGCATCGCGTTGTTTTGTTCTCAGAGGGGCTGTGCCGGATTGCCGAGCAATATCTCAAAAAAGGTTCAAAGGTCTATATTGAAGGCCAACTACAAACGCGTAAATGGCAAGATGATAAGGGCGCAGACCGCTATTCAACCGAAGTTGTCTTGCAAAATTTCGGCGGTGTTTTGACCATGCTCGACACCCGAAGCGGCGGCGAAGGCTTTTCGTCAAGCGGCGGCGACTACGGGTCAATGGGCAATGATTCGCCAGCCCAAGCGATTGCTGGCGGTGGCGACAAACTGAATGATGACGACATTCCATTTTAGGAATAAAAGCCTCATAAAAACAATGGCTTACAGGCCATAAAAAGAGCTGCTTTTGACTGTTCGTCGCGGCCCGTAAATGCTATGATTTAATCATGAATTAGAGCCATTGCGGCTATTTGAAATGCGCGAGGAAAACTGACTTTTGACGCAAACACCTGAAAATCCTTCTGATACAGAAGATGCAATAATCGACGAGGCCTCAGCCGAGGCTGAAGAGCAAAATGCGTCTGAAGAAGGCGGCCATGAAACAGAGGTTTCGGCTGGTGATGCAGGTGGGTCAGATGGCGGTGATGGCGGTTCCGTACCGCCAGCGGGTGGGCCGCCGCATGGTGGTTTTGACGTTCAGCCAATAAGCATCGAAGACGAAATGCGGACATCCTATTTGGATTACGCGATGAGTGTGATTGTCTCGCGGGCCTTGCCCGATGTGCGCGATGGCTTGAAACCTGTGCATCGTCGGATTTTGTTCTCAATGAATGAAAACGGTTATGATTTCAATAAGCCATATCGCAAATCAGCCCGTGTTGTTGGTGACGTGATCGGTAAGTATCACCCGCATGGCGACCAATCAATTTATGACGCTTTGGTGCGTATGGCGCAGGATTTCTCGATGCGCCTGCCTTTGCTCGACGGCCAGGGCAATTTTGGTTCTGTTGACGGTGACCCGCCAGCAGCGATGCGTTATACCGAAGTGCGTATGGCCAAGCCGGCGCATTCCATTCTCGCTGATATTGATAAAAACACTGTCGATTTTCAGGACAATTACGATAATTCAGAGCGCGAGCCAACGGTTTTACCGGCGCGGCTGCCAAACCTTTTGGTCAATGGCGCCAGCGGTATTGCCGTCGGCATGGCAACCAATGTGCCGCCGCATAATCTCGGCGAATTGGTCGACGGCTGTAAGGCGTTGATGGAAAATCCGGCGATGAGTGATGAGGAAATGCTGGACTATGTTCCGGGGCCTGACTTCCCAACTGGCGGTTTGATTTTAGGCCGCACCGGCTCACGTTCGGCGGTTACCACAGGGCGCGGCTCGGTAATTATGCGCGGGCGCGCCAGTGTTGAGCAAATCAAGAAAGACCGCGAAGCCATTATCATCACCGAAATTCCCTATCAGGTGAATAAATCATCAATGATTGAAAAAATTGCTGATTTGGTGCGCGAAAAGACGATTGATGGCATTAGCGATTTGCGTGATGAATCTGACCGCGATGGTATGCGCGTGGTTGTTGAGCTCAAGCGCGATGCGGTGTCCGAGGTGGTGCTCAATCAGCTTTATCGTTATTCGCAATTACAGACCAGTTTTGGCGCCAATATGCTGGCGCTAAATCAGGGTCAGCCGCAATTAATGACCGTGCGTCAAATGTTGACCGCGTTTATTGCTTTCCGTGAGGAAGTGGTAACGCGGCGGTCAAAGTTTGAACTGTCAAAAGCCCGCGATCGCGCTCATGTCTTGGTTGGTTTGGCCATTGCCGTGGCCAATATTGATGAAGTGATTGCGCTTATTCGCAAAGCGCCGTCGCCGCAAGAAGCCCGCCGTCAATTAATGGAACGCCATTGGCCAGCCACCGATGTGATGGATATGGTGGCGTTGATTGATGATCCGTTGCACCGTGTGTCGGAAGAGGGCACTTACGTGCTCAGCGAAGCGCAGGCACGGGCGATTTTAGAATTGCGTCTGCAACGTCTGACGGCCATGGGCCGCGACGAAATCGGCGATGAGCTGAAAACATTAGGCGACCAAATCGCTGATTATCTGGATATTCTGCGCTCGCGTGAGCGGGTGATGCAGATTATTGGCGAAGAACTGGATTATGTGCGCAATGAATTTGCCACGCCACGACGGTCCGAATTTGTCGAACATGATGGTGAAGTCGATGATGAATCGCTGATTCCACAAGAAGACATGGTGGTAACCGTTAGCCATGGCGGCTATATCAAGCGCGTGCCGCTGTCGACCTATCGGGCCCAACGCCGTGGCGGCAAAGGCCGTTCCGGCATGGCGACTAAGGACGAAGATTTCGTTAGCCGTATTTTTGTGGCCAACACTCATCAGCCGGTATTGTTTTTCTCGACGACCGGCATTGTTTATAAAATGAAGGTTTGGAAACTGCCGGTTGGCAGCCCGCAATCGCGCGGCAAGGCCTTGGTTAATCTCTTGCCGCTAACCGAGGGTGAGGGCATTGCCGATATTATGGCCTTGCCCGCCGATGAAGCGACATGGGGTAATTTGCACGTCATGTTTGCCACCAGCCTGGGCAATGTGCGACGCAATGATTTGTCAGATTTCGTGCAAATCAACCGCAATGGTAAAATTGCCATGAAACCAGATGAGGGCGAGCGGATTATTGGGGTGGAAACCTGTTCAACCAATGATGATGTATTGCTGACCAGCTCAAGCGGTCGGGCCATTCGTTTCCCGGTTTCTGATGTCCGCGTGTTCCGTAGTCGTAATTCGACCGGCGTGCGCGGTATTCGCCTCGATTCCGGTGCCAGTGTTATTTCCATGGCTATTTTGCGCCATAGCGAGGCGACACCGGCCGAACGCAATACGTATTTGAAACAGGCAGCGATAATACGTCGGGCCACGGACGACGATATTGAAACAGATGTTGTTGATGTGGCCAGTGACGAGGAAAACCTCGAAGAAACCGCCTTGTCGCCAGAGCGCTATGCGGAGCTTGGGGCCAATGAACAATTTATTCTGGCGGTCAGCGAAAATGGTTTCGGCAAACGCTCATCAGCCTATGAGTATCGCGTGTCCGGACGTGGCGGTAAGGGCATTATCGCGATGACGGTCACTGAGCGTAATGGCAGCTTATTGGCAGCTTTCCCGGTCGAAGAGAGCGATCAGATAATGTTGGTCACCGATGGCGGCACGCTTATTCGCTGTCCGGTCGATGACATACGGATTGCCGGAAGAAACACACAGGGTGTAACGATTTTCAAAACAGAAATAGATGCAAAAGTCGTATCGGTTGCGCATTTGGGTGAAACATCCGATGATGACGCCTCAGATGAGGTGCCAGAGGGTGCCGAGGGTGCTGGTTCTGATGAGCCACCGGCGACAGACGAGGAATAGTCATCATGCGTGTAGGTCTTTATCCTGGCAGTTTTGACCCAATTACCAATGGCCATATTGATATCATCAAACGTAGCTTGGCTGTGGTTAATAAGTTGATTGTTGGTATTGGTATTAGCGCCACCAAAACCCCCATGTTTTCGCTCGAACAGCGGATGGCGATGATTGAGAGTGAAATGGGGCCGATTGCTAAAACAATGGGGACTGAGCTATCGGTTACCAGTTTTGAAGGGCTTTTGGTCGATGTGGCGCGCCAACAGGGCGCCAATCTTATCATTCGCGGCCTGCGGACCGCTGCTGATTTTGATTACGAGGCACAAATGACCTCGATGAACCGCGCTATGGCGCCGGAAATTGAAACCGTATTCTTAGCTGCATCTGCTAATGTCGGCTTTATTTCGTCAACGTTAATCCGCCAAATTCATGCCATGGGTGGCGATGTTAGCCCCTTTGTGCCGAGAGTTGTGTTGGATAATATTTAAGCAATTACAGTATTTTAAATGGAGAATGTCATGCGTTACATTATGATTGTTTTGACCGCGTTCGCAGTTATGAGCACCTCAGTGTCAGCATGGGCAGCAGACAAGGAGATGATCATGCTGATGGAACTAAAAACCGGAACGGTTAAAATTAATTTGCGCGAAGATTTGGCACCAGGCCATGTTGAACGCATTAAGACCCTAATCGAAGAAAAATTTTACGATGGTATCGTCTTTCACCGTGTGATTGACGGGTTTATGGCGCAAACCGGTGACCCAACCGGAACCGGCATGGGTGGCTCAGAATATCCTGACTTGCGGGCTGAATTTTCCGATGCGCCTTTCAAGCGCGGTACTTTGGGCATGGCCCGCTCGCAGCACCCAGACAGTGCCAATAGCCAGTTTTTCATCTGTTTCGACGATGCGACATGGCTAAACGGTCAATATACCGTATTTGGTGAAGTGGTTGAGGGCATGGAACATATTGATGCGATTGCCAAAGGCGAGCCACCAGCTACGCCAGATGCGATTATTTCACTTCGTTTGGCCGATTAAGCCACATGCAGGTCGATCTATTTGATTTTGACCTGCCCGAAAGCCTTATCGCTTTAAGACCTGTGCAGCCGCGTGATCAAGCGCGGCTGTTACACGTTGCGGCGCAGGGCCAGCTCAGTGACGCCCGTGTCGCCGATTTGCCCAATAAGCTAAAGGCGGGCGACGCACTTGTGGTGAATGTCACAAAGGTTATTCCGGCACGTCTATTGGGCACGCGCTTACGTGACGGAGCGCCGGGGGCTAAAATTGAGTTCACCCTTATCGAACGGCTTGGGCCGGTTGATTGGCGGTGTTTTCTAAAGCCTGCCAAACGCGTCAAAGATGGCGATATCATTGATTTTAACGGCGTGACGGCAGACATATCCATGCGCCACGAGGGCACGGCGCAATTAAGCTTTCGGATTGCGGCCGACGCAATGGAAACCACATTAGCGGCCCTTGGCAGCATGCCTTTGCCGCCCTACATCGCCAGTAAACGCGCCCCAGATGCGCGTGATACTGAAGATTATCAAACCATGTTTGCCCGCCAGGATGGCGCTGTTGCCGCGCCAACGGCAGGACTGCATTTCACGCCGGAATTATTAGACCGACTGAAAGCCAAGGGCGTCAGCTTGCACGAAGTGACCTTGCATGTCGGCCCGGGCACCTTTGTGCCGGTTAAGGTTGATGATACAAATGACCATAAAATGCACGGTGAATGGGGGCAGGTCAGTGAAGAAACGGCGCGGGCGCTCAATCAGGTAAAGGCTGAAGGCGGCCGGATTATTTGCGTCGGCACGACGTCTTTGCGGTTAATCGAAAGCGCGGCACAAGCAAATGGCCAGATCATTCCATTCGAAGCGTTTACCGATATTTTTATCACGCCGGGCTATCAGTTTCGTGCCGCCGATATGCTTTTGACCAATTTTCATTTGCCGCGCTCGACCTTGTTTATGCTGATTTCAGCCTTTAGCGGCCTGCAAAATATGCAACAAGCCTATGCCCATGCAATTGCCAATGGTTATCGGTTCTATTCCTATGGCGATGCGTGTTTGCTAGAAAGAGCGCCATTATGAAATTTACGTTAATCAATACCGACGGCATGGCGCGTCGCGGGCTTATCAATACGCCGCGCGGCGACATTCGCACGCCAGCCTTTATGCCGGTCGGCACAGCGGCGACGGTCAAGGCCATGTATCCGCAGCAAGTTCGCGATTTGGGGGCCGATATTGTCTTGGGCAATACTTATCATTTGATGTTGCGGCCAGGGGCTGAGGAAGTGGCGGCGCTCGGTGGTCTGCAAGAGTTTATGCAGTGGGACGGGCCGATTTTGACCGATAGTGGCGGCTTTCAAGTAATGTCGCTGTCAAAATTAGCGAAAATGAGCGAGGACGGGGTTAACTTCCAAAGCCATTTAGACGGCCAAAAATATATGCTGACGCCAGAGCGCAGTATTGAGATTCAAACCCTTTTGGGGGCCAATATTCGCATGGTGCTGGATGAATGCACGCCATTTCCGGCAACTGAAAAACAGGCTGAAAAATCCATGCACTTATCGATGCGCTGGGCGGCGCGCTCAAAACAGGCATTTGCCGATTATGATAAGGGCGAGGGGGATGCCTTATTTGGCATTGTTCAAGGTTCAACCTATGAGCATTTGCGCCATGAAAGCGCCGCAGCACTGCAAGAGATTGGCTTTGACGGCTATGCGGTTGGTGGGCTGGCCGTCGGCGAGGGGCAAGAAATGATGCTCAATGTGCTCGATTACACGACTCCAGTTCTGCCACAAGACCGGCCGCGTTATTTAATGGGGGTCGGCACGCCGGATGATTTGGTGGAGGCAGTGGCGCGCGGCATTGATATGTTTGATTGCGTGATGCCAACGCGGGCTGGCCGCCATGGCACCGCCTATACGTGGCGCGGCAAAGTCAATATTCGCAACGCCCGCCACGCGGCGGATAAACGCCCGCTTGATGCCAATAGTGAGTGTCCGGCCAGTCATCAATATAGCCGCGCCTATTTGCACCATTTGCATCGCTGCGGCGAATATCTCGGCGCCATGTTGCTGACCTGGCATAATTTGGCATTCTATCAGGAGCTGATGGCCGCCATGCGTTTAGCGATTGAAGAAAACCGGTTTGAGGCTTTTCGCGCTGATTTCAAAGCACAACAGGCGCAGGGCGATATTGATCCGATTTAACCGGCCTTAATCGCCCCTAATTGGTGATAGGAAAATGAAGGTTGAGCCAATGAATAATTTCATTATGTTTGCGCGCCGCCTGCAAAACATCATCTGTGGCGGCAAAATGCGCTCTTAAGCCCTCGTCATTTGGCGATTCACTGAGCTGCTGACAGCCGTTGATATAATTATCTAAACCAGCTTGGCCGTCGACAAAACCCTCAGCGATGAGCCCTTGGCCGCGGAATTTAGCCAGCGCCGCAATTTCTGAAAAATCATATTCCGGATGATATTGTAAGGCAAAGAAACGGCCATTTTCAAAATGGATTTCGGCCCCTTGAACTTTTGTCGCTTGATTGGTGACCAATATTTCCGTGCCGTTGGGCAGGCTTTCGACTTCATCAAAATGGCTGGTAAAGCCACAATAAGGCGCGTCGCGTCCGGCTAAAACGGGATGCTGGCGACCGGCTGGCGTCAGGCTGAGTTGTCGCGTCAGGCCAAATTCGCGGCCCTTGGGGTTTTTGCGACAACTGCCACCAGCGGCAACACTGGCCAATTGCAAGGCCCAACATGAGCCAAAGGCCGGAATGCCAAGCCGAAAGGCGGCGCGGGCCAGTTCGATTTGTCGGGTGACGGCGGGCACATCGTCATAAATTGTGAGGCTGGAACCAGTCCAAAACATGGCGTCATAGGCCGATAAATCGGGAAGGCTGGCGTCAGTATCGGCCGGATGAAGAATATCTATCTGCGCCATTGGGCGATAGGTCGCCACCAAATCACGATACAGCGCGCCAGCCAATGTGGCACCGGCTTCGATTAACCCTGCACGACCGGCCCGGTCATAGCCGTCGAGTACCAGAAAACGCTGCATTGAAAATCCTGTGTTGTGGCTAGGCCGGTTTGTCGCCTTCAATGGTCACCCGATACATCAGGCGCTCAAAAGCTTGATAATCGTCGGTTGCATAATGCTGAACAGCGCGATTATCCCATAGGGCCACGGCATTTTCGCTCCATCGGAAGCGACAGCAGAAATCTGGCTTCACACAATGATGGAACAAATATTGCAAGAGCGGCTGGCTGTCTTCTTTGCTCATGCCATCAAAACGCAGAGTAAACATATCATTGACAAATAATGCTTTGCGTCCAGTTTCAGGGTGGGTGCGGACCACCGGATGAATCACTTCATCCATAATGGAGTCGCTCCATGTATAGGTGATCGCGGTTTTCTTATCGTATTTTTCCTGCGTGCCAGCCACTGTATAAGCATGGCTGGCTGAATGCACCGCCATCATGCCATCCAGCGTGTGTTTCAAGCCGTCGCTGAGGGTCTCATAGGCGCGATATTGATTGGCAAATAAAGTATCGCCGCCATAGGGCGGAATGGTTTTGCCATAGAGCACGGAGCCCATGGAGGGTTTTTCAAAAAACGTATTGTCGCTGTGCCAGCCAGTGCCAAAAGAGGCGCTTTCACCGGCTGGTTTTAACACGCGGGTGATTTCCGGCGCATCGGATAGGCCATCAACAATCGGATGAACCTCAAGATTGCCAAACCGTTTGCCAAATGCCACCAGCGTTTCAAGCTCAATATCTTGGTCGCGGATAAAAACAGCGCCGTAATCAAGCCAAGCCTGATGAATTTGCGCGAAGTCCTCATCGCTCAAATGCGCCAAGTCAACGCCAGATAACTCAGCCCCGCAAGAGCCGGTGAGAGGGGTAAGCGCAATCTTGCTCATTTAATCCTCAGCTATAAATTGCATAGGCCGCATGGGCCAGACCAATCAGGGCGCCAGCAATCAGCACATTGGTGGCCATAAAGCCAACAGTAAAGGCGCGGCCACGGTTTTCACCGGCTTGATAACGGCGGGCATAGAAAATCCGGCTGATGGGATAAAGAATGCCAATAGCGGCGGCATAAATATCTGAAATGGTCAGCGCAAATAGCCATAGGGCCGGAAAGAAAATCATCATGGTTTCCAGCGTATTGGCCTGCACGCGAATATAGCGATTGAGCTCTTCCGGGCCCGACATGGCGGGCGCCGGCGTATTGTGGCGGGCGCGGGCACCGCCGACATCAAAGGCTGTTTTAATGTACACCAAAAGGGTGAGCAGGGTCACAAGACCGGTCAATGAATAGTCAAACATAATAACTCCTATTTATTACCGACGCGTTTAATAATGCCACTAAACGTCGTCAAAATTTTATTCGGATCAGACGCCATATTAATCTGTCCACGGATGAAAATCAAACTGCGCGTGTTGCGCGTTACTGTGCCCGTGGCGTGCAGAATTTCGCCAATCTCGCCAGTGCTGGCGAGGAATTCAGTCTGGCAGGAAACGGTCACGGCATGGGTGCCATCCAATTGATCATAGGCGATGACAAAAAGCGCGTAATCGGCGAAAGTCATCAGCAAGCCGCCATGCAAAAAGCCGCCGCCGTTCATATGCGAGGCATCGGTGACCATGGCCGACAAATGCCCATGGCTTGGATCATTCAGCCGCATAAAAAACGGGCCAGATTTATCCTCAAAAGGCTCGCCATCGCCCCAAGTTGTAAATCCGGCTAATTGTTGTGGTATTTCCGCCATTATCCGCCCCGTTAAAACTGCCCGACAATAGAAATAAAGCATGACAAAAAGCAAGCGCTATTGCGGCTCGACAATGATTTTCCGCTAGCCGCCTGCCGCAATGTAATTTGCTCATGCAAAATTCAGGCGGTGCAATGACGGTTTTCACACTGCGACATTGCGGCTGAAAAAAGTCGATAAAAGGGACTAGTAATGCGGCAAAGCATCAACTATACACAGTCGCAGTGGGCCCGTAGCTCAGGTGGTAGAGCAACTGACTTTTAATCAGTGGGTCGAAGGTTCGAATCCTTCCGGGCTCACCAATTCTATAAATTTTAATTTTATGTAGTGTGGCTGTTCCCGCACAAGCTGATTAGTTGGTCATAGGCAAACGCTTATGCAATCGGCAACAAGACTGGTCGTGCCGGGCAATCACATCTCTCAACTGGCCAGCGAGCAACCGATAAATATTATCTTTGTAGTGACAGAAGCGGTCGACCTAAAATCCGGCCGACCGCTTAGCCGTTAAATGTCTTCGCGAATATCGTAAGTGGTGAACACCGGCGCCGCCGCCATGGCATCGGCCATTGCGTTGAGCGCGCCGGTTTCAGCCCGCCAGCCGAGATAGGCTTGCTGGCTTTCGGACTTGTCCCATAATTCAATCAACAGCAATGTGTGGGTTGCTGCTTCATAATAAGAATCGACCCGCTCGCAACCGGCGAAGGCGCGGGTTTCTGGCAGGGCTTGCTTGAGCCCTTCAAGCGCCATTTCGGCGGCTTCGGGTTTGAATTGAAAAGTAACACTAACCATGACTGACATAATAAATTCCTTTGTTGATTATAAATAGATTTGAGTTTGCGTGACCATGGCGACGCGTTCGCCATCGCCACGGGTGATTTCAGTTTGCCAGACCGACAGGCGGCGACCACGCGACAGGGGCGTGCTGACACCGATAAGCGTATCGCCATCCATGGCTGGTTTGATGAAATTGGTTTTGCTTTCAATCGTGGTTGTTCCAGCAGCGCCCTCTGGCATGTTCAAAAACGCCCCAATAGCGCCCAACGCATCGCCCAACGACATGATCGCGCCGCCATGCACATTTGGCGTATGATTGGTCAAGGCGCGGGTGATGGGAAGCCGACCAATAATCTCAGTTTGGCTGGCGCTTTCAATGACCACGCCAAGCGTCTTGGTGAATTGCACCATATCGCCAAAACCGTCGATTTGTTCTTGCGAGAGCTCGGTCTGAGTGGGCTGAGATGTCTGTGTCGATTGTGTCATGGGCCTTAGCGTAAACCCAATCGGCTGAGCTTTGCAATCACGGTTTACAAATCATCGCAATTAATCAAAGCTATCGTTTGGTTGCAGGAGCTGGTCACAATGTCTCACTTAAATCGCAGTACAAAATTCTTTTATGGGCTTGGGTCAGCGCCCTATGGCATAAAAGACAATGGGTTTAATTTCTTCTTGTTGATTTTCTACGCTCAGGTTCTTGGTCTGCCGCATGTTTTAGCCAGCGCCGCGATTGCCATTGCAATTGTTGTCGATGCAATCTCTGACCCTATTATTGGCTATATTTCTGACAATTGGCGCTCACGATGGGGGCGGCGCCATCCGTTTATGTATGCTTCAATTATCCCGATTTGTTTGAGCTATGCGTTTTTGTGGAACCCACCGGCGGCGGTTGTTGGTGATGAGACTTTATTATTTATCTTCCTCATCGTTATGGCGATTTCCATTCGCATGTTTTTGACATTTTTCGAAGTGCCGAATACGGCACTGATTTCTGAATTAAGTGATGACTATGACGAGCGCACCGGGCTGATGAGCCTGCGCTATATGTTCGGCTGGATTGGCGGCATTGGCATGGCCATATTGGCCTATACCGTGTTTCTGACGGATCGCGGTGACGGCAATGGCATATTTCAGGCGCAAGGTTTTGGCTATTACGGTATTGCCGCCGCCAGCCTAATGTTTTTCGGCATGTTGGCGTCATCGTTGGGCACTCATAAAAACATTGCCCGCCTGCACGTACCGGCCAAGCGTGACGCAACAACGCTGAGTATTGCGATTAAAGAATTGCGCGAGACTTTCCGCAATCGGTCGTTTCAGGCTTTGTTTATCGCGTCGATTTTTTCCGGCACGGCAGCTGGGCTTCAAGCCACACTCAGTGTTTTCTTCTCGACCTTTTTATGGGGGCTGACTGCGGAAAACCTCGGCGTTCTGACGGTCTTGCAATTAATTGCGGCGGTGACGGCGGTTCCTGTGGCGCGGCTTTTGGGGCGTAAATTCGATAAAAAGCGCGCTGCTATGGGCAGTTTCCTATTTGTTATCAGCTTTGGGCCGCTGATGTTAATCGGGCGCCTTCTGGATATTGTGCCGGTGAATGGCGACCCGAGGCTTTTACCATTGCTCTTCGCTCACAATCTAATCGAAGTGTGCGCGATTATTGTGTTTTCCATACTGTTCGGCGCAATGATGGCCGATGTCGTCGAAGATAGCGCGGCCAGCACCACAAGGCGCAGCGAGGGGGTGATTTTTGCCGCCCGTAATTTCGCCGGCAAAATGGTTTCCGGTCTTGGCATTATGATTTCGGGTCTAATTTTGACATTGGCCAAATTACCGCCCGGCGCACGTCCCGATCAAGTCGATGAAAGTGTCATTTTTAACGTCGTGTTTATGGCTGTGCCGGTGCAGGTGATTTGCTATTTATGCGCCTTAATGATGATCAGCCGCTATAATATTACGCGCCTGCAACACAATACAAACGTATCGGTTGTTAAAGAAAAATTGGCCGAAAAAACAGTAAATTAAGAAAGTAACTTAATTTTCTAGATTATGTTTTAAACGCTGACTTTGAGACCCTTGCCAGAAGCCAAATCGGCGGCGATTTTTTCAATCATGGCGCCACGAATAATTTTCTTATTGCCGGCAAAGGCAGTTAAATCCAATTGCTGCATGGCTTTGGCTTTTTCTAGCGCGCAATCCATCAATTGGTCCGCTGCAACAACTTGGTCGACGTAACCAATGTTTACTGCCTCTTCAGGCAAATAAAGGGTGGCCCCGACAACGGCGGCGTCCAAGAATTGATTATTCAGCTTAAACCGCGCCAAATCCATGCCAAATGGTGGCAAAACCATGCCGATAGCGGTTTCATTTAAGCCAAAACGCGCGTCACCAGCCGCCGCGATACGATAATCAGCGGCCAGCATTAATAAACCACCGGCGGCAATGCCGTGACCGGGGGCGGCAATGATAATCGGCTGTTTGCTGCTAAATAGGCGCAAAAGCAATTCGCCGCCCAAGCGCACCATTTCGGTCGCCTTCTCAGGGGCATTTTTCATCACTTTCAAATCAAATCCGGCACACATAATGCCAGGCCGTCCAGTTAAAATAATTACATCGGCGGCCTTTTCAGCTTCATCAAGACAGCTGTTAAGGGCGGCCATCATGTCAAATCCAAAGGCATTGGCTTTGCCATCGTCCATGGTTAGCGTTGCGATACGGTCGGTGATGGAAATCATTGCTGCTGCGCTCATGCCGGTTTGCCTTTTCGAAATTGCGTTAGAAACATCATTAATCGTAACAGAATCGCCAACCAAATCAAAATCGGTAAGATGATGGGAGCTGGTTCGGCGCCAAACTGTCCGCTGCTGTACGTAAAGACGAAAACAAAGGCGAGATAGTGCAGACCGAATTTGTGCAGCTGCCGCCAACGATTCTGACCGAGCCAACGAATAGTGGCATCGGATGAGCTGGCCCACTTGGCAAACATAGCGACATAGGCGCCGCCACCGACGATGACTGTCGCCATATCCAAGGGTTCTGGGCTGAGGCGCAGATAAATCACCAATGCGGCTAGATGAATTGTATGAGCGAGGGCAAAACTAAGGCCACTATTGCGCCTGTGGCGGCGCAAGAAACGAGTGATTGATGTGTCGTAAAGTTGGTAAAGCGGCGCGGCCTATAGGTGATGAGGAAAAATATAAAAGAGAGGCGCGCCGTATAGCGAGCCCAATGCTGCCAGGTCGAAATTTCCAGCGGGGCTGAGAAAACACTGATAGATAAGGCAATGCTGGCCAGTATCACGCCCAACAGCCAAAATTTTAAAGCCGGTTTTGCTAATCCGAAGCCGTTTTGACGCTGTATATGCATGTCGATAGCCTTTCTCGTGTGGGGCGAAATGACACAAATACAATGATTTGCATGGCGCGTGTTTCACCGTAATATAGCCTAACCGCGTAAATTGGAGAAAACCATGACTTATAAGGCCCCCGTCGACGAAATTCGTTTTGCCCTGATGCAAGAAGCTGGCTTTGAACGGCTGATAGCGGGCGGCAAATATGAAGATTTATCAGATGATTTGATCGACGCCATTCTCGATGAGGCGGCCAAATTGGCTGATAATGTGGTTGCGCCTATCAGTTGGGATGGTGATCAAAAGGGTGCCCAATTAGGGGCCGATGGCGTTACCGTGCCGGAAAGTTTCAAACAGGCCTATAAGCAATATGTCGAGGGCGGCTGGCCTACTTTGGCAGCACCGGTTGAATATGGCGGGCAGGGCTTGCCTTTGGCTTTGTCAAATGCCGTTACCGAAATGATGAATGCCAATATCGGCTTTCAATTATGCCCAATGTTGTCAAACGGCGGTATGGAAGCTTTGGCGGCGCATGCCTCTGACGAGCAGAAGCAAAAATATTTGCATAAAGTAGTATCAGGCGAATGGTCGGCAACGATGAATTTGACCGAATCTCACGCCGGTTCCGATGTTGGCAATATTCGCGCCAAAGCCGAGCCGCAAGATGATGGCAGCTATAAAATTACCGGTACAAAAATTTATATTACCTATGGCGACCATGATATGGCGGAAAACATTATTCATCTGGTATTGGCCCGCACCCCGGGCGCGCCAGAAGGCACAAAAGGTATTTCGCTATTTCTGGTGCCGAAATTCTTTGTCAATGACGATGGCTCACTGGGGGCGCGCAATGATGCCAAATGTATTGGTCTTGAAGAAAAAATGGGGATTCACGCCAGCCCAACTTGTGTCATGGCTTTTGGTGAAGAGGGTGGCGCAACTGGGTGGTTGATTGGCGCCGAAAATCGCGGCATGGCTTGCATGTTCACCATGATGAATAATGCCCGCCTGCATGTTGGTTTGCAGGGCGTCGGCGTGGCCGAACGCGCCACTCAACACGCACTGGCCTATGCGCTGGAGCGCAAGCAGGGCCGCAAGCCCGGGGCGGGCAAAGACGATAATGAAGCGGTTGAGATCATCCATCATCCAGATGTGCGCCGCATGTTAATGACCATGCGTGCCCTGACAGATGCGGCGCGTGGGATTTGCTATGAAAATGGCGTCGCTGCTGATTTAGCGCATAGCGAGAATGACGAGGCGGCCCGCGCCCGTAATGATTTGCTAACGCCCATCTCAAAAGCGTTCAGCACTGATATTGCCAATGAAGTGGCGGCGATTGGTGTGCAAGTGCATGGTGGCATGGGCTTCATTGAAGAAACGGGCGCTGCACAACATGCGCGTGACGCACGCATCTTGACGATTTACGAAGGCACCAATGGTATTCAGGCGCTTGATTTGGTCGGTCGTAAATTGCCTTTGGGCAATGGCAAGGTGGTTCGCGACTATATTGGCGAAATGCGCGAGACGGCAGAGGTGTGTCGCCAGTCGAATAATCCGGTGCTGGTTGATGTCGCCGATAAGCTGGGCGATGCGATTTCAATATTGGAAGAAACCACCGAATGGCTGATGAAAGACGGCAAGCCAATGGATGTGCTGGCCGGAGCTACGCCTTATTTGCGCTTATTCGCGCTGACTGCGGGCGGGCATTATTTGGCGCGCGGCGCTTATGCGGTGACGCAACAGACGGTTAATCCTCAGTTTGCTCAGCGCAAAATGGCGACGGCACAATTCTTTGCGCATAACCTATTGTCGCAATGCGGTGGGCTAGCGACCTCGGTGAAAGCCGGTAATGACATGCTCGATGACATTGGTCTTGAGGCTTTGGTTAGCTAATCGAGGCCGTAACAAAGCGCAAAACAGTTTGATTTCTTTTCTGAATCCAACTCAGTCTATAACTGCGTCTCGTTATTCCTCAGGCGTCGAAAGTTGATAGATGAAGCAGATAGAATTTAACGCCATTATTCTGGCCGCCGGTAAAGGCACACGGATGAGATCCGCCTTGCCAAAAGTGCTGCATGAAATTGCCGGACAGCCAATGCTCGGTTATGCCGTCAAAGCGGCTATGTCGGCTGGGGCAAAAACCATTTTTCTGGTGACCTCTCCCGAGCAAGATAATGTGCGCGCCTATGCTGATGGGCTGGGGTGCGAAATTGTTCATTGTTTGCAGGAGCAACAAAACGGCACCGGCGATGCGGTGCGCGCCGCCTTGCCAGTATTGCCCGCAGGTGAGCGTGTGCTGGTGATGTTTGGCGACACGCCCTTAATGCGCGCACAAGTGCTGCAATCGCTGGCCAGCTGCGCTGAAGATATTGCCGTGCTTGGTTTTGAGCCGCAGGACGCGGCCGCTTATGGGCGCATCATTTTAGATGATAATGGCGCCCCGCAAGCGATAGTGGAATATAAAGACGCTGATGCGGCGACGCGGGCCATCGGCTTATGCAATGGTGGCGCTATGGGGTTGAGCCAAAATGCCTTGGCTGACCTTTTGCCAAAGTTAAGCAATGATAATGCGCAGGGCGAATATTATTTGCCTGACCTAGTATCGCTTGGTGTTCAATCGGGCCGTTCCAGCGCTTTGATTATGGCCGATACGCAAGACACTTTGGGGGTTGATGGGCGCGCTGGACAGGCAAAAGCAGAAAAATTAATGCAGCAAAGATTGCGCGCCGGATTTTTGGATGCTGGCGTGGCCATGCAGGACCCCGATAGTGTGTTTTTGAGTTTTGATACACAAATCGCTGGCGATGTGACGCTTGAGCCGCATGTGAAAATCAATCCTGGTGTGTCGATTGGCGCCGGCACAGTGATTAAATCATTCAGCCATCTTGAAGGTGTGGTGATTGGCGCGCGGGCGCAAATAGGCCCCTATGCTCGTTTGCGACCGGGCACCATTGTCGAAGATGAAGTGAAAATTGGTAATTTTGTTGAAACCAAAAAGGCGCATATTGGGTTTGGCGCCAAGGTCAGCCATTTATCTTATATTGGCGATGCTGAATTGGGGCCGGAAGTGAACATTGGCGCCGGTACCATCACCTGTAATTATGATGGCTTTCATAAACATATAACCAAAATTGGCGCCGGGGCTTTTGTTGGCTCCAACTCATCTTTGGTGGCGCCAGTATCGATTGGGGCGGGTGCTTATTTGGGGTCAGGGACAACTTTGACCAATGATGTGCCGGATAATGCTCTCGTGGTGACTCGTGCGCCTGAGCGGGTGATTGAAAAATGGGGCACCAAGTTTCGCAACAAGAATAAAGGGTCAGAGTAAATGTGTGGCATTATTGGCGTCATCGCCGAACAAGATGTAACCCAACTGGTTTTCGATGGCCTTAAACGGCTGGAGTATCGTGGCTATGATAGCGCCGGTATCGCCACGATTCATAAGGGCAAGCTCGACCGGCGTCGGGCTGAGGGCAAATTAAACGCGCTCGGCGACGTGCTCAAAAAAATGCCGCTTGAAGGAATGATCGGCATTGGTCATACGCGCTGGGCCACCCATGGGCCAGCCATTACCGCCAATGCTCATCCGCATAGCACACAGCGCGTCGCCGTGGTTCACAATGGTATTATTGAAAATTACAAACCGCTCAAACAGCAATTGATTGCAGGCGGTGCCAGCTTTACTTCCGACACGGATACGGAAGTGATTGCGCATTTATTTACCAGCCATTTGGAGAGCGGTGCGACGATTGAACAAGCGGCGCAAAAAACTTTTTCCAGCCTCAGCGGCGCCTATGCCATTGGCCTGATTATTGATGGCAATGACAAACAAATGATTTTTGCTCGCCATGGCAGCCCGCTCGCCATTGGCCATGGGGCAGGTGCCATGTATCTCGGATCTGATGCTTTTGCTCTGGCCCCGTTCACCAATAAGGTCACTTATCTGCAAGACGGCGATTGGGGCATTTTGTCAATTGATGGTCTATCGATTTTTGATGTCGCCGGCCATCCAGTATCGCGTCCGGTGGAAGTGGTGGATGCCGCCAGTGGCATGGTTGATAAGGGCAATTACCGGCATTTCATGCGCAAGGAAATTCACGAACAGCCTGACGTCTTGTCGCGCACTTTTGGTCAATATGTACAACCCGAAGAGCAAGCCATTCGACTGCCCGAACATGACATTGATATTGCCAATGTGAATCGGGTGATTTTGGTGGCCTGTGGTACGGCTTATTTTGCCGCCCAAGTGGGCCGCAATTGGATTGAACGCTATGCCCGCATTCCCGCTGGCATTGATATTGCCTCCGAGTTTCGTTACCGCGAGGCGCCAATGGATAAAGATTGCTTAGCGATTTTCGTCTCGCAATCCGGTGAGACAGCCGACACTTTAGCGGCGCTTCGCCATTGTAAAGAACACGGCTTGCCAACATTGGGCGTCGTCAATGTGCCGGAAAGCTCAATGACACGCGAAGTCGATTTGACGCTGCCTACCTATGCTGGCCCGGAAATTGGCGTGGCCTCAACGAAAGCTTTCACCGCCCAACTGGGTGCGCTGGCGGCTTTGGCCATTCATTTGGGACGGTTAAAAAACACCATATCGGCTGACGATGAGGCGCGTCTGTGCAATCTATTGCTAACAACCCCGCGCTTGGCCAATGAAGTGCTGGCCGGTGAGGCGCATATTGAGGACATCGCCCGTGGCTTTGTTGACACCAATAGCGCGCTATATATTGGCCGCGCTACCATGTTCCCGCTAGCTCTTGAGGGGGCGCTGAAGCTGAAAGAAATTTCTTACATTCACGCCGAAGGTTTTGCCGCCGGTGAGTTGAAACATGGTTCCATTGCCTTGGTCGATGAGCATATGCCTATTGTCACCATCGCCCCTGATGGACCGTTGTTTGAAAAAACTGTTTCCAATATGCAAGAGGTGATGGCCCGTGGTGGTCAGATTATCATGCTGGCAAGCGCCCAAGGATTGGAAGCGGCGGGAGAGGGCTGTGCCGAAACCATCACCATGCCGGAAATCGACGCCTTTATTGCGCCGATTGTCTATGCCCTGCCGCTACAATTATTGGCCTATCACGTCGCTGTTGCCAAAGGCACGGATGTTGACCAGCCGCGCAATTTGGCCAAATCTGTTACCGTGGAGTGAGTGTAAGCGTTTTTCCGAAATAATAATAATGTCAGGAAAACCACATGACTTTCATCCTTGTCGCGGTTGAGCAAGAGCTCAGCCCCAACGACCTGCCGGATTTTCGCCTTGATTATACTGGCGTCGGTAAAATTAATGCGGCGGTTAAGACCCTCGCCATCATCAAAGAATTTTCGCCATCGCTGATCATTAACTACGGCACGGCTGGCAGTTTGAATAAAACCCTCACCGGCTTGGTTGAAGTGTCGCATTTTGTACAGCGCGATATGGACGCCACGGCGCTTGGTTTTGCGCTTGGCCAAACCCCGTTTGACGCGATAGGCGAGATTCAATTTGGTGGCCATGGGGTGAGCTGCGGCAGCGGCGATTCTTTTGTCACTGAGACGCCTAAATTAGAAACAGATTTGGTCGATATGGAGGCCTATGCCATGGCCAAGGTTTGCTATCAGCACCATGTCGATTTCAAATGTTTCAAATATATTTCCGACAATGCTGACGCGGGCGCGCATGACGACTGGGCAGAAAATGTTGCGCGTGGCAAAAAACTATTCATTGAGAAAATGAGAGATTTCAGTAGCACAATTCAGCCCCGTCATATTCCGTGACTGTGCTGTAGCCTCCTGCTGACTTTCAGCCTATAGTATTACTCAGCATAATAAAAAGCCGCAAAAGGAGAATGCTATGTTTGATGATTTATTTACCCTTGAGAAACAAAGAACAACCGAACAAGCCATAGGGTTTTATCTCGCTTATTTATTATTTACGATTCTGGTGGCTGCCATTATTGGTGGATTGATCATGCAGGATATTGAGGGCTCGGTGCTTATCGGTTTGCGAGCTGCGGCGATCTTCTGCTTAGCCTTGTCTTTTCTAATCCTGTATAAGAAAAATCAATTCAATCTACCGATGGTATTAATCGCCTTGTCATCCGGCTTGGCTGCCATGGTTCTTGGGAGTCTTTTAGGCTTAGTTCCGGTGGCCTATTTAACGACAAGAAAAAAAGCGGCAAAGTAGGGCTCATGGCCATTTAGTTTATTTTCTTTATTGTAAATATTTGAAATTAAGCTTCTTGCGCCTCGTTTCACAGGCGGTAATCTCTGGGCGCGGAATGTGTGAGATAACAATAATAACAATGAGAGTGTATTTTGTTTTTGTTTGAGTACTCCGCACATTTCGCGCGCATTTCTCATCCGCCACTTACCCAAACACCTAAAGCCGCTCACCCGAACGCCCTCAAGTCGTGATCCGAATACTTGCCGCGCTTATATATTGGCCTATATCTGTGCCATGAGTGATAGTGCAGATGATAAGGGTAAAACTGATCAGGCATTGGCCGCCGCTTGCGCCGCACTGGTGCAGCAATATGGCGATGATGCCGAAGTGGTTGCAACGATGCGGGCCGCTGAATTTGCGGCGCTCGGCGACGTCGATGGTCTGGCCGCTTGGGATATGATTATCGCCTATCTGGTGGCTTTGCGTGAGGGCAGGCTGCCAGAAAACGAAGCGGTGTTAAATTGACCACGCGTGCGCCTTTAACAGTCTTTTACAATGGTGGCTGCTCGATTTGCGGGCCAGAGATTGCGATTTACCAAAAACTTGTGACGCGCCACCAGATTGCTGATGTGCTGTTTCACGATATTTCTACTGGTGATGTGCCAAACGGTTTCACGCGGCCGCAATTATTGCAAGCGCTGCACGCCAAACAAGGCGATTCCATGCTGGTTGGTGTGACCGCCTTTATCGCCTTATGGCGTCGACTTCCGAAATTTATCTGGTTAGCGCGGCTGATTGACTGGCCACCGATGCGCAACATAGCGGGATTGGTCTATAGCTATATTTTGGCTCCTTGGCTTTACCGTCGCTTTGTGCGGCAAGAAATGAAAAAATAGCCGGTTTATCCCTTGCGAAGGTTCAAATTTCAATTATCATGAAGAGTTCAAGGGTGCTTAGTCTTTCGGACTGCGCAGAATAATAAAATAGTCGCCTTGTTGCTTTCTTTGTTTTGTTGTGTGGCTCGCTTTGGCGAGTTGTCTAAATCAATTGCGTGTTCGCACGCCAATTTGGAGACTCACAATGGAAGAAATTCGCTTTTTTGATGGTGCTTGGGTGGTATGGGATGTGTTGGCTGGTGCGCCGCGTGCAACACAGCCGGATGATGTTTTTGCCGAAGCCCTGCCGATTATCGTGAACGCTGATACGCCGGCTTTGACGCTTAATGGTGGCAGTGGCGCCGATGTTTATCGGATCACCAGTGCTTTGTCAGCTCACATCACGATTGCCGATAGCGACAGGCCATTGGATGAGTTTGAGCGCATTGAATTTACCAGTGGTGTGCCGGTGTCCGGCGTGGTCATGGCTGGTGATCTTGCGACCGGAAGTCTGGTGATTACGATTGACGGGCAATATGAGCTTATTGTGAATAATTTACAATATGTCGTGTTTGTTGATCCGGCTGGCCGCGAGTTTACAGCGACTGACTTTGCCGCCACCTATGAAACCGGCTTTCCGAATGTAGCGGTATTTGAAGCGATTAGTGATGACATCACCATTGCGGCGGCTTCGGTTGGCACGCATGCGCCGGTTGCCTTATCGGGATTTGTGACGGCTAGCGATGCTGACGGTGACACGGTGAGTTACCGGTTAAGCGCTGCATCAGAGGCGCTCGGTTTTTCCATTAACCAACTAACTGGCGAACTGTTTTATGTTGGCGACGGCGGTAATCTCAACCTCAATCAAGTTTCCCATGAGATTACTGTGATTGCCATTTCAGCGGCTTTTGACACAAATAGCTTTGAGGTTGAACAACGCCTCACCGTGCATATTATTGGCGCCGAAGCGCCGCTGGCAATCGGCTTTAACGCGGCCGGTGATCAGCAATTGGCGGTTACTGATGAAGGGCTTGAAATCGGACAATTGTTTGGTCTCAACGCCAATAGTGTAGACCGATTTTGGTCGCTGGTTGGTGGCGAGGATGCGGGCGCTTTTGAGTTGTCGCAAAATGGTCTGCTGAAATGGGTTAGTGCTCCAGATATTGGTGGTTCGCGAAGCTCTGATGGTGACTTATTTTATCGCCTGCGGGTGCAACTGACCGATGGTGTGTCGACGGTGACACAAGATTTGACCATTGAGTTAACGGCCGAGCAAACGGCCCCCAACCCAGACGGATATGAGGTTGACTACCGTGTTGATTTATATGACGGGCGCGTCGATTTGGCGCCCGACACTGATTTGGCGATTATTTCGAGCAGTCCCGCGCAAGCGGTCACTTGGACAATTACCCACGGCGCGAGCGATGAAACGGGGCGGCTATTGTTTCACTTGTCGCATGACGGTGTATCGGCTGATGGCCGTATCGGTTTGCGTTCATCTGTTTTGGGTGTGGTTGAGAAGTTTGACTATGAGACGGCGCCACAATTTACCATCTCCCTGACTGGACAAGTTGAGGGTGGGGGCACCATCACAGCGACAGTGGTGTTAAATGTTCGTGACGTAGTGGAACTTCCGAGCCTTTATTTGGAGGCCATCGACACGGCGGTGTCTGGCGTTGAATATTATGCCCAGCCGATTGAGGTGACGATTTCTGAAACGTCGCCGAATACTGATGTTTTGGGTTTTGCTGCCTACCCATCAGAATACGCCAATCCCTATGTGCGCCTTGAAGGCCCTGATGCCAATCAGTTTACCCTGACTAAGGATGGGGCGAATTATTTTGTTACTTTTACTGAAGCGGCCGATGCTGATCGTCTGGTCAGTGCTGATGGCGACAATGTTTTCCGTTACACAGTGGTGACGGGGGATGGCGACAATGGCGACAATCCGAGCTTGTCGGTTGATTATATTGTGACGCTGGTCAATGTTCATGATGAAGCGCCGGTGTTTTCTGAGGCTGATTTGGCTGGCGTTGGTATGCAGCTTGAGGAAGGTCGGACTTATCAAGCAGGTGAAGCCGTCCATCAATTCATGGTTCAGACCGACGGCGGCCTGGCGCCAACTTGGAGTTTAGTCGGGGGCGCCGAGTTTGTTATCGACGCGGATACTGGTGTCTTGAGTTTCGCGGCGACCACGCAAGTAAATTTTGCGACGCGGCCGAGCTATAGCGTGGTTATTCTGGTCTCCACTTTCGGCGATGGTCAGGCTTTAATAACGTCGCAATCATTCACCTTACAAGTGGTAACAGCCAATAACGTGCGCACGGTGACAGTGATTGCCACAGATGGCGGCGGGCTGACCGATAGTATTGATGTGACCGTGACTGTGCGTCAGTTCCATCCAATTTTGCTGACTTCAGATTCCGAGCTTCCAGCAATGGCCGAAAACCAAAGTTTGACCGGCTTTTCTTATATCGCGATGACGAGTTATTTGGGCAGCAGCGCAGATATTACCTATAGTCTGGTGATCACTTTGGATACGCTGGAGGGACTGACAATCGACCCGACAACAGGGGAGGTTCGGTCGGTCTATGACGTCGCGCTGGACTTTGAAACCCGCGCAGAGGAAATTTTTATTGTCCGCGCCACTCATATTTCCGGCGCCAGCAACGACTTCACCATCACAATTCCTTTGATTGATGTGAATGAAGCGCCAGTCATTGATGACAACACGCCAACCGTACTCACCGCCACCGTCGGCGAAACGGCACTGACCAGCATCACCGCCACGGATCCAGACATCAATGAGCTGCTCAGCTGGAGCTTGACCGGCGCCGATGCCGATGATTTCACCATCGCCGATGGCGTTATCAGTTGGAAAACCCCGCCGACACCCGGTCAGCCGAGCGCCAACGGTGATAATATTTTCGACATCACTGCCATTGTTAGCGATGACGAAAATTTGCAAGACATGATTGATCTGTCGATTACGCTCATGTAGGCGCGGCGGGGCTTTCACCAGCGGCAAATTTGTGGCACACAAGGGTCATGTTTTGGCGCGAAGGAGCTCACATGACCGAACCACACACACCCGTAACAAATGTCGACCTCAGCGGCCACACCGCCTTAATCACTGGCGCCAGCTCTGGTCTGGGCGCGCGCTTTGCCCATGTACTGGCGGCCGCTGGCGCCCGCGTGGTCATTGCCGCGCGACGCACCGAGCGTTTGAGCGCCCTGAAAGACGATATTGAAGCATCCGGTGGGGTGGTGCATGCAGTGGCGCTTGACGTCAATCAGCTCGACAAGATTGACGATTTTTATCAAGCCCTCAATGCGGCCGGTTTTATGCCAGATATTCTGGTCAATAATGCTGGCATGAATGTCACCAAAAACGCCCTGGAATTAACCCCAGATGAGTATCAAACCATTGTCTCGACCAATATGAATGCGCCATTTTTTCTGGCCACAGCATTTGCCCGCCACCATATTCAAGCGAAAAACCCAGCCCGCGTGATCAATATTTCTTCAGTTGGCGGCACCCGCGTTCTGCCCGGCATCACCGCCTATTGCATGTCGAAATCTGGCATTTTGATGATGACCCGTGGTCTGGCCCGCGAATGGGCCCGCCATGAGATTAACGTCAACGCCATTTGCCCGGGCTATATTGAAACCGAAATTAATGATTTTTGGTGGCAGACCGAGGGCGGGCAAAAGCAAATCAATAGTTTCCCGCGGCGGCGTCTGGCCGGTCAAGAAGACCTCGACGGCGCGCTGCTGCTGCTGGCTGGCCCGCACGGCAAAGGCATGACCGGCACCGCAATTACCGTCGATGACGGGCAATATATCTGATAGGCTAAGCGCATGTTTGTTGATAGCCATTGCCATCTTGATTTCAAGGACTTCGACGCCGACCGGGCCGAAGTTTTGGCGCGCGCGCGCGCCGCTAAAGTCGCCATGATGGTCACCATATCAACCAAAATCACCGAAGCCGCGCAGATTATCGCCCTTGCTGAAGCGCATGACGAGCTAGCCTGCACCATTGGCATTCACCCGCATGAGGCGGGCAGCCAGCCAGAAACCAGCGCCGCACAATTAGTGGAACTGTCGCGCCATCCGAAAGTCATTGGCATTGGCGAAACCGGCCTTGATTATTATTATGAACATAGTCCGCGCGCGGCCCAGCAAAGAAATTTTCGCGCTCATATTGAAGCGGCGCGCCTGTCTGGCCTGCCATTGATTGTGCACGCGCGCGACGCCGATGAAGACACTGCCGATATTATGGAAGATGAAATGGGGAAGGGGGCCTATCCGGCCCTGATCCATTGTTTTACCGCTGGCCCCGAACTGGCTGAGCGGGCCTTGGCCATGGGCTGCTATATTTCAATATCCGGCATTGCCACTTTCAACAGCGCCAAACAATTGCGCCAGACCATTGAAACCATTCCGCTAGAGCGGCTACTGATTGAGACAGATGCGCCGTTTTTGGCCCCGGTGCCGCATCGTGGTAAGCGCAATGAGCCAAGTTTTGTTGCCGATACGGCGGCCGCTTTGGCCGAGCTTAAAGGCGTCAGTGTCGCGCAATTGGCGCAGGCGACCAGCGATAATTTCTTCGCGCTTTTTACAAAAGCTGACCGCGTCGGCTTTGACCAGAGAGCCGGTTAATGGCGCAGATTTTTCGCATTCTGGGCAGTGGTTCGTCCGGTGGCGTGCCGCGCATTCACGGCGATTGGGGCATTTGTGACCCCAAGAACCCGAAAAACCGCCGTACCCGCTGTTCGCTTTTGGTCTCGCAAACCAGCGATAAGGGCCAAACGCAGGTGCTGATTGATACCTCGCCAGATATGCGCCAGCAATTAATTGACGCCAATGTGCGCCAGTTAAATGCGGTTTTATACACCCATGACCATGCTGACCAGACGCATGGCATTGATGACTTGCGAGCCATGGTTTACGCCAATCGGCAACGCATTGACGTGTGGATGGATGCGGCGACCGCCAAGACGCTGACATCGCGCTTTGGCTATTGTTTTGAGCAACTGGCCGGTTCGGAATATCCATCAATTTTAAAACATCATCCAATTGCCAGCGATTTGGCGCCGATTGTCGTCAACGGCGACGGTGCGGCGCTGACCGCCATGCCATTTCGCCAAATTCACGGCCGCATTGACAGTCTCGGCTATCGTATTGGCAATGTCGCATATTCTAGCGATATTTCTGATTTGCCAGAAGAAAGTGCCGCAGCTGTCGAAAATCTCGATTGTTGGATTATCGACGCTTTGCGCCGCGACCCGCATCCGACGCATTTGCATTTGGACAAAACGCTGGAGCTCATCGAGCGCTTCAAACCAAAGCAGGCGGTTTTGACCAATTTGCATATTGATATGGATTATCAGAGCCTGTGTGATGAATTACCGCCACATATTCGGCCAGCCTATGATGGGATGGAAATCCTCATTAATGAGACGCCTGACTGATACATATATATTATTTGTCATAATATTTATTATGCGATAATTATATTATGCAAAACCAGGCCTACCCTCAGTTTCGACATGGTCAAATTCTTGCCACTCAGCCACACCGCGAACCGTCACTCTCTACTTCCTTAAGCGACGAACTCTGGCATAATGCATCGAGATGAGGATATAAATTGGCCGATCAACAAACCCCGATAGAACGTTTGCGCGCCGTCATGGCTGCCTTACGCACGCCAGAAACCGGCTGCCCATGGGATTTAAAGCAGGATTTCGCCTCCATTGCCCCCTACACCATTGAAGAAGCCTATGAGGTGGTGGATGCGATTGCGCGCGACGACATGGATGATTTGAAGCTGGAATTGGGTGATTTGCTGTTGCAAGTGGTGTTTCACGCCCGCATGGCCGAGGAACAAGGCCTATTCGATTTCAATGATGTCGCCAATGCCATCAGCGATAAAATGCAGTTTCGCCATCCGCATGTGTTCAGCGACACCCATGTTGCCGACGCAGCCCAAGTGCAAGACAATTGGGAAGCGCTCAAAGCCGCTGAGCGAGCCAAAAAAGCCCCGAATTCTGAGCCTGCGAGCCTGATGGACGATGTGCCGAACGCTTTGCCGGGGCTGACACGGGCGGTGAAATTACAAAAGCGCGCCGCCCAAGTCGGTTTTGATTGGCAGGCGGCGGCGGCTATTCTGGCCAAATTGGACGAAGAAGTGGCGGAATTTAAGGCCGAAATGAGCGCCGAAACCATAGACAAGCAACGGCTAACCGATGAATTTGGCGACATGTTATTCGTCATGGCTAATTTGGCCCGACATTTGAAGCTTGATCCCGAAACCGCCATTCGGTCGACCAATCGTAAATTCGACCGCCGGTTTCGCTATATTGAGCAAAAAGCCGCAGAAAACGGAGAAAAAATGGACGCGCTATCGCTAGAAGCGCTGGAGGCCTATTGGCAGGAAAGCAAACATATTGTTGGTTGAATTATCGCTTTACCTTATGTTTTTATTAGCTTGAGTTTATTGTTAAATTTCTTTTCAAACCGGCCTTTACTGGCATAGGAAAGCAGAACATCAACATATTGTTTGCCGTCATCAGTGGTGTTATGCGCCAAAACTTGGCCGTGGCTGTGAAGATAGCCCATGACATCCCCCTGCTCCGACTTAATTGAAAGCCGAAACCGCGCCGCTTTGGCTTCAAAAATATCTGATATGGTCTGCAACAAAGCCTCTGTGCCGTATCCCTCAAGAGCTGAAGCCAGAACGGTTGGCACGTCAGCGCGTTTCATGCGCTCCAGCGCTGCCGCCGTCATTGCCTCATCCATAGCATCAGATTTATTCATTAATTCGATAAATTGCGTATCCTCAGACACGCCCAATTCGTGCAAGACGTCGATGACATCCTTACGCTGCGCTTCGCTATCGGCATGAGCACTATCGCGCACATGCACAATCACATCGGCTGATAAAACCTCTTCCAAAGTGGCCCGAAACGCCGCCACCAACATGGTTGGCAGTTCAGAAACAAAGCCCACCGTATCGGACAGCATGATTTTCTGCCCACCGGGCAGTTTAATCGCCCGCAAGGTCGGATCCAGCGTGGCAAATAGCATATCTTTGGCCATCACCTCAGAATTGGTCAAACGATTGAATAAGGTGGATTTACCAGCATTGGTATAACCAACCAGCGCCACTACGGGCCATGGCGCTTGCTCGCGGGCTTTGCGGTGCAGCGAACGCGTGCGAACGACCGATTCCAGCTTTTTCTTCACCCGCGTTATACGTGTCTGAATCATCCGCCGGTCAGCCTCAATTTGGGTTTCCCCCGGCCCGCCGACAAAACCCGTGCCACCACGTTGCCGCTCAAGGTGAGTCCATGAGCGCACCAAGCGGCTTTTTTGATAAGTTAAATTGGCCAACTCGACCTGCAAACGGCCTTCGCTGGTGGCTGCGCGCGCGCCAAAAATCTCCAGAATAAGACCGGTGCGGTCAAGAATTTTGACCTGCAGCCGTTTTTCCAAATTGCGCTGCTGAACCGGCGTCAAATTAGTGTCGATAATCACCAGCTTAACTTCATGCGCATCGATTAACGCAGCGCAGGCCTCCAATTGACCACCGCCCAATAGCGTCGCCGGATTTGGCTTTGGCACTGGCTGCACGGCGGCATGGCAAATATCAAGGTCAATAGCGCGCGCCAAACTAACCGCCTCATCAAGACGCGCTTCAGGGCTGCGTGTTGACGCGACGAAGCGAATATCCGGATGCAGGATAAGCGTTCGGGTAAGAGCAGCTGCGGACTTTTTGTTTTGTTCGTCGCTAAATATGATCAGTCTTCTGTCGCTGAGCCTTCAAAAACTTCGATAGGCTGGTTAGGCATAATCGTAGAGATAGCATGCTTATAGACCAATTGCGAATGACCATCGCGACTTAACAACATAGAAGTTGAATCAACCCAAGTAATACTCCCTTGCAGCTTCACGCCATTTACAAGAAAGATGGTAAGCGGCATTTTCTGCTCGCAGACATGGTTAAGAAAGGATGATTCCAAGCTCGGTGTTTCATTGGACATGGGCTTTTCCCGTTTATTCTTGGCCTTAGGGCAAATAGGCCTGTTGGTTTTTTGACCCCACCCCCCTATGGGTGAGCCTTGTTCAAAAACCATCATATACAACTTACGAGATAATTTTAATGTTTTTTCAACTAATGAGAGTTTTTATTCAAACTGTGACATTTGTTGAAAATCAACCGGACGAGGCCTAACTGGCGCTGACCGCATCATAGGCGGCGCCAAGCGCCGTCGCCACTGGCCCCGGTTTACCATCACCAATCTGCACACCATCAATGGCAATGACCGGAAACACCGCCATTGTGGAGGCGGTTGAGAAGCACTCTTTTGCAGCTTTCGCTTCATCTAGGGTGAACGGTGTTTCGTCGACGGTTAACTGTAACTCAGCCGCGACATCAAATAACACCTGCCGCACTATACCGTTCAAAATCGCCTTGCTGGCCGGCCGCGTGCGCAATTTACCTTTGCTGTCGACAATCCAAGCATTGGTCGCCCCGCCCTCTGTGACATAGCCATCAGCGCCGACTTGCCATGCTTCTTGCTTGCCGGCTAATTTGGCGGTTTGGCGCGCCAATACATTGGGCAATAAGCTAATGGATTTAATATCACAACGCGCCCAACGCTGATCCGGCACGCTCAAGACTTCAATACCATTTTGACGAATATGAGTGCGTCGCTCTGGCGCCATGGGGCGCGCCGTGACCACCAACACTGGTTGCAGATTGGCGGCATATGTATGTTCGCGAGGGGCCACGCCGCGCGATACTTGCACATAGACCAAACCCTCACGCACACGATTGCGGCGCACCACTTCGCGGGTGATGATTTTCAACGCCGCACGGCTCACCGGCATGGGCATGGCTAATTCATTTAATGAATTTTCAAGCCGGTCTAAATGCCGCTCTTCATCCAACATGCGGTGATTGCGAATGGCGCATACTTCATACACCCCATCGGAAAATTGATAGCCGCGATCTTCGACCATAATCGCCGGCTGGTTTAGCGGCTGATAGCGACCATCAATATAGGCAATGCGGCTCATGTTGGAATTCCTCGCTTAGCGCAGATGGCGCCAGAATGATGGCGTCAAGAACACCATCAATATCAAAAGTTCAACCCGACCGGCAACCATTAAAAAAGCCAGAAAGATTTGCAATTGAGCACTCATATAACCGAATTGCGTGGCAATATCGAGATAGCCCGTAATCGCTAAATTATTGCTCAATGCGCTCAAAACCAGTGGCCAACTATCGGCTAGCCCCACGCCCAATAGGCCGACGACCAAAATACCGCCGCCAAGGAACATGAGAAACACGGCCGCATAGGCCCAAATGGCCATTAAATCTTTCGCTTCCAAACGGCGGCCACCTATCGACATTGGGTGCACAGATGACGGATAGGCCAAATGCGCAAACTCATTGCCAATACCTTTAGAGATGGTCAGAACGCGCAGCACTTTCATGCCACCAGCGGCCGACAAAGCCATGCCGCCGATAATCGCTGGCGCCATCACCCAAACCACAGGCCAGCTCAACAGCGCCTGCTCGCCGACAAAATCAAAGCCGGTGGTGCTGAACAAGCTCATCGCCTGCATGAGCGCCGCTACAAGCCCGACATCGGTCAAAACAGCAGCACTGATCACGCCATAAACCAGAATGAGCGCGATAAACACGCGCAATTCACTATCGCGCGACAGATTTTGTAGCCGTTTTCCGACCCCCAGAGCGACCAGCACAGGTGCGCTTAGGGCGCCAGCGAAGCTGATAATGGCGATAAATAATTGTCCCACGAGGTTGAATTGCGCCGTGACCCCATCGGAATGGGTGACAAAGCCGGTTGATGAAATAGCCGACAATACGATGCAAATTGTGTCGAATACGCCGCCACCAGTTGCTAGAACTGCGACAATACCGAGGGCCGTCAGACTGGCATAAATTGGTAAGATCAACCGCAAGGGCTGGCCAAGGCGCCACGACAGGGACGCCTTATCGTGTAATTGTAAAAGCGGGCTGGCTGAAAGACCAATCCCACCAATCCCCGATGGCGCCAGAACTGCGACCGCGAAAATCAGCATCCATAAACCGCCAAGCCAGGCCAATAGCGCCCGCCACAGTAAAATTGGCGCCACTTCCAATTCAGGATATTTCATCACAGACCCGCCTGATGTAGTCAAAGCCGATACCGCTTCAAAATAAGCGTCACTCAATCCAAATACTTGCAGGGCGCCGGTGAACGGCACACTAGCCAATAATGGCAAAGCGGCCCACACCAGCACCATAATGAGGAATAATTCGATTTCTTGCGCCGGATATTTGCGCGCCGCGCGCCCAACCAGAATCATCGCGCCGGAAACAAAAGCGGTGAGAAAAAAACCAATGGTGAAATTGCGCGCATGCACGTCATTGTCCATGCCAATTGATAACAGCAAAGGCATCAGCATGGTTATTGCCAACATGCCGCCACCGTATCCCAAAATGTAAATTATGGCCCCGAAGCGCATCGGTAATTATTTCTTTTCCGCGTCGACAAGCTTCTCAGCTGCTTCAATAGCCGAGGCTAAAACAAACAGCACAACGTGGTCGCCTGCCCGCAACTCGAGACCACCGCGCGGTTTCAGCAGCTCTTTGCCGCGACGGACATAGCCGAGGCGAATACTATCGGGCAGGTTCAAATCGCTCAATTTACTATTGGCCATTTTCGCGCCCTCTTGAATTTCTGCCTCCAGAACTTCCGCCGAGCCGTCGCCCACGGCGTGCACGCGCATCACCCGCCCGCGCCGCACATGGCCCAAAATCGACGACACAGTCACGGCGCGTGGGTTAATCGCCACTTCCATGCCAAATTGGCCGGTAATGCTCAAAAAGCTGGTGTCATTGACCAAACACATGCCACGACGACAGCCTTCTTGCAGGCTCAACATAGTGGTCAACACATTGACTTGGTCGTCATTGGTCAGGCCGAGCACCAAATCACTATTGCGCACATTACCCTCTGCCAATAATTCAGGTGACAGCCCACTACCCTGCAGCACGATGGAGCGCGACAGGCTTTCAGCCACTTCGCGGGCGCGATCTTCGTTTTGCTCGATCAGGGTGACAGAATATCCAGCTTGGCGGTCAAGCGTGCGGGCCACCTGATAGCCAATATTGCCGCCGCCAATGATCAAAATTTTATGCGCCTCAACCTCTTGGTGACCAAAAATTTTCAATGTGCGATCGGTGTCGTCACTGGCCGTCACCACATAGGCCTCATCACCGGCTTGCAGCATGTCATCAAAGTCAGGCACATAAATCTCGCCGTCACGGCGCACCCCAACGACAATGGCTTGCAGGTCAGGAAATAGTCCGGTCAATTGGTTCAGCGGCGTGTCGACAATCGGGCAATCATCTTCAATCGAGATGCCAATCATCTGAACTTTGCCATCGCAGAAACTGGCGCTATCAAACGCCCCCGGCAGCGCCAAACGGCGCAACACAGAGTCGCCAACTTCGGTTTCGGGTGAAATAATCACGTCAATCGGAATGCTTTCATCGGCAAATAACTGCTTCCAGCGCGGCATGAGGTAATTTCTATCACGCACGCGGGCAATGGTTTTACGCACCCCAAACAGGCTTTTGGCAACCTGACAGGTCACCATATTCACCTCATCACTGGCCGTAACAGCAATCAGAATGTCGGCGTCCGCCGCGCCGGCTTTCTCGAGAACATCAGGATGGCCACCATGGCCCAAAATCGGCCGCACATCTAATGTGTCAGTGATGCGTTGCATCAAAGGTGCTGAACGGTCAACCACTGTGACTTCGTTGCCTTCGCCAGCCAAGTGTCTGGCAATACCAAACCCGACTTGCCCTGCACCGCAAACAATGACTTTCATCTGATTTTCCTCAGTAACTCTTACACATGGCTTTTAGCATGATTAACCGCACTAATACCAAGCGATTTCATCTTGCGATGCAAAGCTGACCGTTCCATGCCGACGAACTCCGCCGTGCGCGAAACATTGCCGCTGAAACGTTCTATTTGCGCCACCAAATATTCTCGCTCGAAACGTTCGCGCGCCTCACGCAGTGGCAAAGACATAATATGCGTCGAGGTTGAAGCGTTTTCATTTACATCTGTGTCCGACAAAATCTCATTTGGCAGATGTTCAAGCGTCAATTGCTCACTATTGCGCGACAAACACGTCAACATCATATGTTCAATGCAGTTACGCAATTGCCGGACATTGCCCGGCCAACTATGTGATTGCAGGACCGCCATCACATCATGGCCCGCCTTGCGCGGCGCCATATTCAACTGATCGGCAATGGTGTTAATGAAGTGCTCAACCAAAAACGGAATGTCATCGCGACGCTTAGATAGGCCCGGCACATCCAAGGTCACCACATTCAAGCGGTGGAACAAGTCTTCGCGCAACACGCCATCGGCCATTAGTTGTTCGACATTACCGGCACAAGACGACAGAACCCTTACGTCGACAGCCACTTTTTGCGTACCGCCAACCCGCGTAAAGCCGCCCTCCACCAAGGTTTTCAGCACGGTATTTTGTAATTCCAAGGGAAAACTTGAAATATCATCAAGAAACAATGTGCCGCCATGGGCTTGCTCAATCAAACCAGTTTCAACATCGCCATCGACTTCGCGGCCAAACACAATACGTTTGGCCTGCTCCACATCGCTGCCAATAATCGCCCCATGAATGGCTATGAAATTCTGGTTCATACGCGGCGATTGATTATGAATTTGCCGCGCGGCCGCCTCTTTGCCAGCGCCAGCAGGGCCAGTAATCATCACCCGACTATTGGTCTGCGCCAATTTGCCAATTTTAGCATTCAGCTGTTCAATCACCCCAGCCTGACCAATGAGAGCAAAGCTTACTTCAACTTTACGTCGCAACTCATTGTTTTCACGTTGTAATTTTGCCGCCTCAATAGCGCGGCGAACGGTCAATAACAGCTTGTCAGCCTTGAAAGGCTTTTCAATATAATCCCACGCCCCCGACCGAATGGCCGAGACCGCCGTATCAATATTGCCGTGACCACTGATAATCACCACCGGTAAATGCGCGTAACGCTCGCGCAAAATACTCAAAATCTCCAGCCCATCGAGCTGGCTGCCTTGCAACCACACGTCCAATAATACAAGCGACGGACACCGCGAACTAATCTCACGCAAGGCACTATCGCTATCAGCCGCTGTGCGCGGGCGATAGCCTTCATCTTCTAAAATACCGGCAATCAAATTGCGGATATCTTGCTCGTCATCTACGATTAACACGTCTCCAAACATCATATTTCCTCTAATATTTTGGATTGTCCCACCGTCTTATTTTCTTGTTGTGGGAACACAAGAATAATTGCGGCCCCACTTCCGCCAGATGCACACCAAGGCGCATCTTCTAATATCAATTGCCCGCCATGGTCATCCATGACTTTTTTGACAATTGATAAGCCTAGCCCCGTGCCTTGTTGGCGCGAGGTATTGTAAGGTTCCAAAAGCGCATAACGATTGTTTTCCGGCCAACCGGGGCCAGTATCGCAAATCATAAAGCGAATATCCTCGCCCTGCTCTATTGTTATCTCAATACGCAAATCTTTACTGTCCTCCTGCAGGCGTGACAGTGCCTCTTCGGCATTTTTTAGCACATTGGTCAACGCCTGACTAAGCTGGCGTGGGTCGCCATACATCATGACCTCATCGCGCGTCTCAAACACATATTGGACATTTGGGTGCGCGACACGCTGCAAAAACACGGTATGCGAGACAATATCCGTCGCCTCAAATTTCTTAAAAGCTACTTCCGGCATACGCGCAAAGGCGGCAAACTCATCAACCATATTACCAATATCGCCAACTTGACGAATAATCGTGTCGGTACACTGGCGGAAAACGCCCCCATCATCGCCAACAGCTTCGCCATATTTCGACTGCAAACGCTCGGCCGATAATTGGATGGGCGTCAGCGGGTTTTTGATCTCATGGGCAATGCGTCGAGCGATATCTGACCAAGCGGCATTGCGCTGCGCGGCAACCATTTCCGTGACATCGTCAAATGTAATCACTACTGACCCGCCCTCGGACTGAATACTTGAAGCAGAAGCTTGCAGAATATGACTGTTCTTTTGACTATCGGTTTTAGTGATTTGAACTGGCGTCAGTCGCTTACTGCCTTTACGAGCACGGTCTGCGATTTGCTCAAACTCAGGCATGACCTCGCTCAAGGCTTGGCCAATCATATCTTTCTCGCGGCGGTTGAACAACTCGCAGGCGACGTCATTGGCGTGATTAATACAGCCCGCCGCATCTACGCCAACAACACCCGAGCTCACACCATGCAGAACCATTTCGGTGAAATTGGCCCGCTCATCAAGATCGTCGCGGGCTTTTAACAATTGCCGCTGCTGGTCGCCCAAACGCGCGGCCATGACATTAAAGGTTGAGGCCAACTGACCGACTTCGTTTTCAACTTTTGTGCTGTCACCATCGACGCGCACATCCCAATTGCCTTCGCCGAGCTTTTGCGTTGCCCAAATCAAACGGCTAATCGGTTGCACCAAACGGTCGGCTAAGGAAAGACCAAGCCAAATTGCTGACAATAAAATCACCAATGTCAGCACAATATAAACCATGGCAAAGGTCAGCTGCGCCTCATAGCGGCGTGCCTCCATGGTTGAATATTCACGCACCGCCAAATCGGTTTGCGCCAAATGTTGCATGACTTTGTCTTGCAACAGCCGCGTCACGTAAACATATCGGCCCGGCAAAGCTGGGATTTCCATCAGCGCACGTACTTGCGATTTTTGCTGGATGGTAATCAGCACCGGGCCTTTTGCCGCTGCTGCAAAAGCCTCAGAGGGCGGTAACTCAGTAACCATTTGCTGATCGGCCGAGGCGGCCATCAGCACCGCACCATTGCGTTCGATAATGAGCGCTTGCGGGACCGATCGAATACCAGCTTGAGCAGCGAGAAACTTTTGGAACCGTCGCGGATCACTATCAAACAAGGCCGCAGTGCGGCTCAAATCATTTACCATCATGGCAATATCGCGCCGCAGATTTTCCCGGTGCTCGCTAACATAGGCATTGGCCACCGCTGTGGTGTTGGAAATAATCGACTTAGTGCGTTGTGAAAACCAGCTATCTAGCCCCCGATCCAACGTGACAATGGCAAAAATCGCCACTAAGACAGCCGGCACCGCCGCAATGACCGCAAATAGTGACACCAAGCGGCTGTGCATCAACGCACCGGCGCGGCCCGCCAAACGGGCGCGGCGCAAACGCAGCATTTGATAAATAATCACCGCCAAAAGGCCGGTAACAATGAAAATGTTAAAGGACAACAAGCTCCAAATGACTTGTGGGCTTGGGCGTAAGGGCGTCACATTGGACAGCACGAGATAGGTGGCGACGCCCGAAATCAACCCCAATATGCCGAACAAAATAGCCGAAAATCGGGTCAAACGGGCAATATCGAACTCACTGCGCAAATGCGCCGGAAGGCGGAACCTTTTTTGCGTTCTTTCAAAGACGGTCATGCACTACCTTGTCTTCCACCACTGTTAGCCTCGCCAAAACCGTCGCCACTATGCAACAGTTTTTCGGCTCTGATACCTTCAGAGTAGCGTATTGTTGCAGAAAAACAACAAAATGCGCATGGGTATCGAGGTCATTTCTCAAAAAATCAAGTGTGGCGTTTATTCGGCCGTTTCTTCGCTCACGCTTAAGCGTGGAAATACGCCCTGTGGCGCGTCCAATGATTGCCCCGACGCCAGCCGACCGACGGCGCCTAAATGGCTGAAATCGCGCGCTGACGGTTCAACCGCCAGATAATCTAGCAGCTTAGCGGCGCCCTCTGGAATCACTGGCTGCAGCAAAATCGCCGCTTGCCGCACCGCTTCTGCGGCGCAATAGAGCACCGTGCCCATGCGGGCCGGATCGGTCTTCTTTAATTCCCATGGTGCTTGCGCGGCAAAATAGCGGTTGGCTTGCGAAACCCCGTCCATTACCAAAGCGAGATATTGGTGCAGCTCATATTTGTCCATTGCCGCCTCCACTTGCGCCGGCAAAGCGTCAAACAACGCCAATAACGCCGCATCATCTTCGCTCAAAGCTTCTGGCGTCGGCATGGTGGCGTCGCAATTCTTATTGATCATTGACAGGCAACGTTGCGCCAAATTACCAATATCATTGGCCAAATCGGCATTCACCCGATTGACAATCGCCTCATCGGAAAAACTGCCATCGCGGCCAAATGGCACTTCGCGCAAAAAGAAATAACGCAAAGCATCGACACCATAATGATTGGCCAAAGTAATCGGATCGAGCACATTGCCGAGCGATTTCGACATTTTTTCACCGCGCACAGTCAAAAACCCATGGGCAAAAATATGTTTCGGCAAAGGCAGTTGCGCCGCCATCAGGAAAGCTGGCCAGTAAACCGCGTGAAACCGAGTGATATCCTTGCCCACCACATGCAGGCTGGCGGGCCAAAATTTCTTATAATCAGCCGCTTCCACATCGGGAAAACCAACCACACTGAGATAATTGGTTAGCGCATCCATCCATACATAAATCACATGTTGCGGGTCGCCCGGCACTGGCACGCCCCAATCGAAAGCGGTGCGCGAAATCGACAGGTCTTTTAGCCCGCCTTTAACAAATTGCACCACTTCATTGCGACGGCTTTGCGGCTGGATAAAATCAGCATTGGCTTCGAAATGCGCCAATAATTTGTCTTCATAGGCCGATAATTTGAAGAAATAGCTCTCTTCTTCCAGCCATTCGACCGGCGTGCCTTGCGGCGATATAAAGTCACCGGCTTCATTTTTGGTCAATTCGCCCTCGGCATAAAATGCTTCGTCGCGCACCGAATACCAACCAGCGTAAGCATCTTTGTAAATATCGCCATTATCGGCAATGCGCCGCCAAATTTCACTTACCGCTGCATAATGGCGCGGTTCCGAGGTGCGGATGAAGTCGTCATGGCTACAATTCAGCATTTCCGCCATATGGCGAAAGGCTGGCGTCAGCTCATCGGCCAAGTCGCGCGCGGTTTTGCCTTGGTCGCGGGCGGTTTGATACATTTTTTGCCCATGATCATCCGTGCCGGTCGAAAAATACACATTATCACCCGCCAAACGGCGATAGCGCGCAATTGCATCCGTTGCCATAACCTCATAGGCATGGCCGATATGAGGAAGCCCATTTGGGTAGGAAATTGCGGTACTTATGAAAAATTCTTTATTCATTACATTCATTCAATCTTATGTCGGCACCAACTCGCTGAGCGCATCAAACCACCCGAGAACGGCTTGTTTTTTATCCAAATTCAACGCCACCACTTGGCGCGCTTCTTGGTTCACCTTCTCCCACAAGCGGGTCGCCGGTTCAAGCGCCATTTGCGGCCCGATACGCGCGATAAGCTCGCCCTCACCCTCAAATACCGGTTGCGGATAGGCGCCCGTTGCCCGCCCATGAATCAAACGATACAGCCAATTGCTGAATAAATAGCAAAAAACCTCAAAACTCTCAGGCGCAGCGCGGGCGCCAAAGCGGCTGGCCAGTGCGTGGAGGCGTTCAATGTCAGGGTTTGGCAAGCCAACCAAAACGTCAATCATGCCGCGATACAAATCCATGCCGCCGTGTTCGACCAAAGTCAACGCCCGCCCGGCACTACCGGCCGCCAAATAGGCCGCTGCCGCCGCTTCATTGGGAGCGATAGAAGCCGACTGCTCGGTTATTAACTGTGTCAACTCCTCGGTTGTCAGCGCATTAAAATTAAGACTACGGCAGCGCGACTTTATGGTGTCAAGCAATCGTCCGGGATTGTGGCAAATAATGAAAAACAGGCATTTTTCAGGCGGTTCTTCGAGCAGTTTCAGCAAGCCATTGACGCCAAATTTGTTCATATCGTCGATACTATCGACAATAGCAATGCGCCAACCGCTGCGCGACGCGCTCAAAGAAAATGATTTTTTCAGTTCCCGTACGTCATCGGACTGAATATCGGCGTAAAATTTTTCGGTTTTGTCATTATACCGACGCTTTAAAACAAACATGTCAGGATGCGCGTCAGTTTCCACCAAATGACCGTCGGCACTATCATGTGCCTGCCAGAAATCGCCCATATCCTGCGGTCGTTTGGCGCTCATCAGCGCGCGCGCTAGGAGATAAGCAAAACTAGCTTTGCCAACCCCCTTGGGGCCCGACAATAACCAAGCATGTGGGAACCGAGCGCCCTCACAGGCTTGCACCATGGTTTGGCGGGCCGCATGATGGCCAATCAAGGCCTTGGTAAAGCGCGGCGCTTGATCGCCGTCAATATCGGGAAACTCGTCGCTGGTATCAATTTGGCTGCTCATGCGCGTCATGCACTTTCTGCCCTAAGGCATGGCCATTGGTCGAAGTCATGGCCGTTATAATTTGAAGCGGCGCGCCATTTCTTGCTCAATTTGGCCCCAGACAGCCTCGAAACTATCTTCCGCATCGACCACTACAATACGACTAGGGTTTTCATTGGCAATGGCCAAAAATCCATCACGCAGGGTTTGATGAAAGGCGGCGCCTTTTTTCTCGAAACGAGCCGCCCCGCCGCGCGTTGCGGCACGCTTTAATCCGGCTTCGGCCCGCACATCGAGTAAAAAGGTGACATCCGGCACCGCTTTACCGACCGCTTGCTCTTGCAATTGGCCAACCATGTTCAAGCCGAGCCCGCCTGCGATGCCTTGATAGGCCAGTGTCGAATCCATAAAACGGTCGCAAATCACCCATTTACCGGCCGCCAGCGCGGGCTCAATCAGCCGATGCACATGTTCAACCCGGGCGGCCGTCATCATCAGCAATTCAGACAATGGCAACCACCGGTCGGGGTCGCCCTGCACCAGCAAGTCGCGCAGGTCTTCGCCCTGTTGTGTGCCACCGGGCTCGCGGGTTTCAATCACATCAAGCCCTTTGCTGCGTAAAAACCCTGCCAATCGTGCAGCTTGTGTGGATTTGCCACCACCCTCGCCGCCTTCGAAACTTATAAATTTGCCGCGCATATTACTCACCACCAGACATTAAATAACCCAAACTTGAAAACGCACGGCTAATAAAATTGCCGCGCCCGACATCTTGCTTTGCCACCAAAGATATTTCTTGTGGCGCTAACCCCGGCATGGTGACTTTCAAAATACCAATCACATCGCCCCGTTTAACAGGCGCCAAAATTGGCTTGTCATAAATCATGGTTGCCACCATTTTGCGACGCCCGCCATGCGGTGTGACCACTTCAAAGCGCCCAGCTGTTACAACCTCAACCTCGGCTTCGCTGCCGTGCCAAACTGGTAAGCTGGCCACCACATCGCCAGCCTCAACCAATGTTTGGTTTTGGAAACCGCGAAAGCCCCATGTCATCAGCTTACGACCTTCAGCGGCGCGTTCGCGTTTCGACTCCAATCCATTGACCACTAAAATCAAGCGGCGGCCATTTTGCTCGGCCGAAGCGACAAGGCCATAGCCGGAGTCTTCTGTGTGGCCGGTTTTCAGCCCATCAGCACCAATACCGGCATAGAGCAGTGGATTGCGGTTAGTTTGGCGAATTTTATTCCAAGTGAATTCGCGCTGGGCAAATAACGAGTAATAGTTTGAGTGCTTATTAATCAGCTCCTGCGCCAAAAGCGCCAAATCTCGGGCTGATGTTTTGTGGTCGGGATGCGGCCAGCCAGTGGCATTCACGAAGGTCGATTCAGTCATCCCCAATTCTTGCGCCCGCATAGTCATCATGGTAGCGAAGTTTTCCTCTGAACCAGCTATCCCCTCGGCCAAAACGATGCACGCATCATTGCCAGATTGAATAATCACCCCTCGAAGCAAATCCTTGACCGCCACTTTCGAGCGCGCTTTTAAGAACATAGTCGAGCCGCCGGAACTGGCGCCGCCTTTTTTCCAGGCATTATCGCTAACAAAAAACTCTTCTTCGGTGCTAATCGCCCCCGATTCAATCGCCTCGAAAACCAGCAGCACAGTCATTAATTTGCTCATACTGGCAGGGCTCATGCGCGCGTCAGCGTTTTTTTCATATAAAACCACACCGCTTTTGGCGTCGATTAACATGGCGTAATTGGCGCGGCTCTCCATCGCTTGCGCAGCGCCGACAGGCAGAACAACTGCCAATGCGAGCAATAAATTTTTTATCATTTTCATCATCTTTTCCTCACAATCTTATTGCTCGATAATTACGGCATCTTGATGGCCAGCCTTAATCAGCGCGTCAACCGTGGCGCGGGCATCGGCGCGAATATTGGCGCCGCCCATTTTAACCCGATAATAAACCGCCCCATTTAACTCGACCTCGACAATTTCCACCGGCGAAATCGTTTCCAGCGATTTTTTCAAACTATTGGCATTTTCCAAATCGCTAAACACGCCAACCTGCACCGCATAGCGTTTATCGGCAAAGCTTACTGGTTCGGCCGCCTCTATCACACTGCTGCCGTCGGCCGTCTTCACCATCACATCATCGACCGGCGCCGCCGCCACTTGCCGCGCTTCCGGTGGCGTGATGGGTTTTTCGACAATAAAGCTCTCGGGCTCCGTGCCGCGAATAAGCCGACCGGCGCTATCAAATAGCGGCGCGCGGCCGAGATATTGCACCCGCACGCGGGCCGTGCCTTGGTCTTTGAAGCCGAGCACTTCGGCGGCGCGGCGTGACATATCAATTTCGCGATCTTTGGCAAATGGCCCGCGATCATTTATCCGCACGACGACGGAGCGGCCATTTTCTAAATTGGTAACGCGGGCCCGCACCGGCATTGGCAAGGTTGGGTGCGCGGCGGTCAGTAAATCCATATCAAAAATCTCGCCATTGGCGGTGCGGCGGCCGTCGAATTTCGGGCCATACCATGAGGCGACACCTTCATTATCGTAATTTGTATCTTCCTGCGGATAATACCATAGGTCTTCGATTTTATAGGGCGTGCCGATTTTATAAATCCCACCGGCGGCGGTTTGCCGCCCTTTGGCGGCGGTATCGACATTGGTTTCGCGCGGCACGGGGGCACTGGCGCAAGCGGCCATAAAACTGCCGAGCGCAATCGCCATAATTATCCGCGCCATATAGCGCTTTTGCTGCATCGTCACCATATCGCCCATCACTCTACTCACGGTGTGAATGTAAGGGATTCGCGCGGGAATAAGAAGCGCCGTGAATATCTTTCGCGGCGGGCAGGAAAGTGTCGAAATTGGCTTGAGTTTCTGTGAACTAACGATATAAAGAAAACCGTGGAGAGATGGCTGAGTGGTTGAAAGCGGCGGTCTTGAAAACCGTTGAGCGTTTACGCGTTCCGGGGGTTCGAATCCCTCTCTCTCCGCCACTTCCCCGAAAATCAGAGATTATTATGGCGCTGTGGTTGGGCCTCGGTGTTTGTATCCGTAGCTCATCCAGCCTATGCTCAACCTGCCGGAAAAATAACAACGGAGCCGAGCATGAACGAGCCTAGACCCTGCTGCATAAATTGTGCCTATATTGGCACTGGAAACATATCGCATTTTAATGAACTTCAAGATTTGCCAAGAGAACTCAATGAAAGCTTTCTATTTGCGGGCTGTTATCATAATCAATGGTCCGTCCGCCTCAACGGTTTAACTGTAGACGAAGGCGTTGAAGTTTTGTCTCAATTAGAAAATCTTGGTAGATCGGAGTTTTATACCATCGACGCAAATGAACATGTGATTAATCTCTCTCAGCACAGCTGCCACTATTTTCAACCTAAGGAAAAAAGACAGTTGCGTAGTTTCGAACAATTTTGGAGAGAAGAGTCTCAGTTAAAAGCGGAAAAAAAGGCGAGGCGAAGGTTTTGCATTAACGCCACGCTCAGCGCGATTACCGCCCTCACCCTCATTGCAACATTCTTACGCACTTTGGGATAGATAAAAACTCTCCCTACCCCCAACCAATAAGCCGCGCTTATTTGCACGCTGCGGCGCTGGCGCCGTCGCATTGGTAGACCCGCACATAATCAACTTCCATCTGCCGTGGGAAGTTTTGCCCATCCGTCGCGCCGGGATAATTGCCGCCAATCGCCAAGTTCAAAATCATGTGAAAATTGCGGTCAAAGGGCGCGTTTGGGTCGCCCGCAGCGCCGCTGGAAAACCACTCGCTTTGCCCGCGCGAAGCATATTGCGCGCCGTTCAATGACCAGCGTATTTCATCCGGAAACCATTCGACGGCAAATGTGTTGAAGGCATTAATATCGGCAATCGTGGTTTGCCCGCCAATGTAGGTGTGCGGCGTGCCGAAATGTAACGTGCCAAGCACCGCCTGATTGCCATTCACCCCAAGGTTAATCGCTTCCATCACATCAATCTCACCCGAGCGCGGCCACTCGCCATAAGCGCGGTCGGTCGGTAGCATCCAAAACGCCGGCCAAGAGCCCTTCCCGGCTGGCAATTTAATGCGCGCCTCAAACCGGCCATAGGTAAAATCAGCCTTGCCAGAGCTTTGCACCCGCCCCGATGTATAGCTGCGCCCCTGATCCAAGCCAGCTTCCGGCCGCGCAATAAGCACCAGCTTACCATCGACAACGGCAATATTATTGCTGCTGGTAGTGTAGCATTGCTCCTCATTATTGCCGCCGCCAAAACATTGGTCGCGGCCATAGCTGTCGGTCATGCTCCATTTGCTGGTGTCCAGACTGGTGCCACTGAATTCATCATTCCACACCAATTGCCAATTACCATCAGTCGCAGCGGCCTCATCTACATTATTGCTGGCACTGGCACTACTACTGCCACCACCGCCGCCGCCAGCAAGGGCGGCAATCAGCGCAACTGTGCCAAGCGTGCCAAGCCACGGGAATTGTCCGTCGCGCGGCGCGGCCTCGCGCGGTGGCAGCTCACCGCCCTTATAGGCGGCGACGCGCTGATGATGGTGGCGTAAATCTGACCAGCGGAACGTTAAGCCGATAAAATCATTATACCGACCGCCAAATGAATCAATCCGTGAGCCAGCCTCCAGTGTCAAACCATAGGGCAAGGATAGGCGCAGGCTCTGCGCACCGCCCTTTTGACGGGCATAGCCATAGGCGCTTTCAATGTCATAATCCGACCGATGGAAACGGCTCGCTGGCAAGAACGGCACGGGCACGGAAATTTCCATCCGTCGGTGATCAGCTTCCACCTGCATGGCTTCCAGCTGCACGCCGCCCCAAATCGGCAATGACAGGCCCTTGAGGGGGCGCTCGGAAGAAAAATCCGAGGCTCGCTCAAGGGCTGTATCAAAGGCGCGTTGGGCCAGCGCCGCTTGTGAGGTCACAGCCAGCGAAAGCGCAATTACGCACCCACCATGCAGAGACTTGGTTATTGTTTTTATTAGCTTTTTTTTTACCATAAAAACCCATAAATCGCGATAAGCACCACAACAACGGCAAACGCCGAGCGGTTAAAACCGCTGGTCGTGGCAAACTGCATTTCACCTAGGTCAATAATCCGCTCTGCAGGCGCAGGACCGGCGAGACGCGATGCAATCACACCAACCACCAGACACGCCATGAAGACAATCCAAATACGGATGACGAAGGCCAAATCAGGCGCGACGAACTTCATAGCAATATTGGCGGCGATAGAGACAAACAATATCGCGAAAGCACCCTGTGCATTGGCGCCTTTCCAGAACATGCCGAGCAAGAACACTGAAACAATACCCGGCGCAATGAAGCCAGTATATTCTTGAATGGTTTGGAAAGCACTTTCCATGCCACCCAAAAACGGCTTGGCCAGCAAGACGGCGATAATAATAGCGGTGACAGATGTCAGCCGGCCAATCATCACATAATGCGACTCCGAACGCCCTTTAACCATTAAGCCTTGATAAATATCCAAGGTGAAAATGGTTGAGATAGAATTCATCATCGAGGCCAGTGACGACACAATGGCGGCAATCAGGGCGGCAAACACCAGACCCCGTAGGCCTTCTGGCACCAGCTCCATCAAAATACCATAAGTCGAATCTGGGCTGGCCGATAAGCGCGCCATATCCAATTGACCGTTTTGCGCTAAATAAAGAGCTGCAATGCCCGGAATGACAACAATCAATGGAATCAGCAACTTCAAGGCGGCGGCAAACACCAAACCTTTTTGCGCTTCGGCCAAGCTTTCCGCACCAAGCGCGCGCTGGATGATATATTGATTAAACCCCCAGTAGGAAAAATGCAGAACCCACAGGCCACCCAGAAGCGTCCAAATGCCCGGCAAATTGCCATAGCTTGGATGTTCTGGCGCCAAAATCATTTTGAAATGGCCAGGAATTTCAGACATTAAAATGCCAAGACCGCCAAACACGCCTGTGCCATTACCGACCTGCGCCAAGACGATGGCGGTGATAACAAAACCACCGGTCACCAAAACCACAACTTGGATAATATCGGTCAGAGCAACCGCTTTCAGGCCGCCATAGAGCGAGTAAATCACCGCAAAGGCCGCCAGCCCAATCATCGCGGACATCACGTCGACGCCACTAAAGGCGCTGAGGGCGAGGCCACCTAGCCATAACACGGCTGTCAGATTAACGGCGGTATAAAGAACAACCCAAAACACTGCCATCAATGACTTAATGCCGCCGCCAAAGCGCGTGTCGAGAAATTGCGGCATGGTGTAGATTTTTTTCTTCAGGAAAATCGGCAGGAAATATTTTGCCGTAATCAGCAAAACAATGGCCGCTTGCCATTCATAAGCGGCAATCGCCAGCCCCACAACAAAGCCCTGACCGGACTGGCCGATGATTTGTTCAGCAGAGATATTGGCCGCAATCAGAGAGGCGCCAATCGCCCACCATGGCAAGGATTTGCCGGCCAGAAAATAATCTTCGCTGGACATATTTTCAGGCGATTTGCGAAACGACACAAAAAGCGCTGCGCCCAGTAAAACCACAGCATATAAGCTGATGACGGTTAGATCGATTGTTGAAAGCATGGTCTTCCTCCCTTGCAACTGTCACCCTTAAGACGGGCCTCCCGACAGCAATTAGTCAATTAATATTAACGAGCTATTACTCTAAACTTAAACAGTTAGTTTTTTTGGCACGCACGCCCGGTCTCCGGATCCTCCGCGCATTGGTAAACCCTTACCCAGTCGACAACCATGTCTTTTGGGAAATCGGTGGCAAAAAAACCAACATCATTCTCTCGCTCCGGCCAAAGGCCACCAACTGCGAGATTGAAAATAATATAAAATGTTTGATCAAATGGCGCTCCTGGGCCGGGCGTACCCTTGGTGTTTTTTGTGAACCACTGGTCTTGCGTCAATGTCGAATAATGAATTCCATCGACATACCAGTCCATTCGGCCTGCACTCCACTCAACCGTATAAGTGTGAAAACCGTCAGCCGGCGCCGGCAAATGCATATTGCCGCCCTGATGCTCATTATTGGGCCATGGGCCGCCATAATGCAGCGTCCCATAAACTTTGTCTTCGCGCCCGCCCGGACAATCGGCGCAGGTCATGCCAAGATTAATCGCTTCCATAATGTCAATCTCGCCAGATGCCGCCCAGCCGCCATATTCGTAATCTGACGGCAGCATCCAAAAAGCTGGCCATAGACCTTGGCCTGTTGGCAGTTTCATCCGCGCTTCAATGCGACCATAGGTCCAGTCGCCCTTGCGGCGGGTAATAATGCGTCCCGACGAAAATGGCCGTTTCACTTTTTGATATCGTTTGGCGCCTGGCTGCAAGGCGACCTCGCCCTCGCGCGCGGCGCGTGTGTTGGCAAAGCCTCTGGTTTTTTTCTTAATGGCACGAATGGTCAACACACCATCGGCAACGTTCACATTTTCAGTTTTCTTCGTATAGCACTGGCGTTCTTCATTGCCGCCACCCCAGCAATCATCCTCATAGGACCACTTGCTCTCATCCAAAGCAGTGCCATTAAATTCATCAGCCCAAACCAGATTCCATTTCGTATCGACCGCCTCAGCTTGCGCAGCCGATATTGCAAAAGCAAAAGTCGCAAAGACGACGCAAAAAAGACGAATTGATTTCAGTATTTGTCTCATGTTTTCTTCTTACCTTGAAAAACTCTAGCACTCAGTTTGGCTAAGAATCAAACCCTCATGGGCAAATTCTAAAAATAAGGGCGGCGCCTCTCAAACCATATTGGTTATCCAGACGCCGCCCCCAAATGTTCACAATCTAGCGAGTGTTAGATTGATGATTAGTATTTCCAACGCACACCAAAGTAATGTTTGGCATGACCTGGGCTAATCCACGTTTTATATGATGGATTATTGCGCTCGAAAGTTTCACGGCCTTCTTCGTTCAAGTTGATACCATCATATGACAGCGTCAGGCTTGAATTTGGAATTGTGTAACTTACGTTCACATCCACTTGCTCGTATTCGCCAGTGTAACCAGATGACGCTCCTGAGTAGTTCAGGAAACTGTCGCGCCAGTTGTATGCAACACGTGCACTCAGTCCAAAACGCTCATAATAACCAATTAGGTTGTAGCTATCGCTAATACCGACGATGGCAAACTGACCGTCTTCAGCAGAGTTCGCAAGTGTGTTGTTGTAATCGGCATCTGATTCAACGAAGGTTGCGTTGGCAATAACACCAAAGCCAGTCATATCGAATGGAAGCGGATTGTAGTCAGAGAAATCATGCTGAAGCGCAATTTCGAAACCATCAATTGTTTCCTTACGATCTGAAGGAGCCGAATAGGCAACATTGAAGATGACCAAATCGTTGGCAGAGGTCGATACTGTACCATTTGCGGCACCATTCAATGCTCCGCCTGTGTAGGCGGCGTGACGCAAGTCTTGTACAGAAACCTGCTTGTTGGCCGAACCAACCCAATTTTGCGTCTCTTTGGCAAAGTAACCAACACTCAAATAACTCAAATCACCATAATACCATTCGGCTGAGAAATCGTAATTGTCAGCTTCGAAAGGCTCAAGATTTGGGTTACCTTCGGAACCACCACCGGTGAAACCATTTGGTGTTTGCTTAGCATTAGGAATATTGACGTTGATGGCAACGCCACCAGCCAATTTATCATATGTATGCCGCGCAATTGTTTGACTATACGAAGCCCGCAGTTTCACATCATCACGCACCTCAATATCGAAGTCAAATGACGGCAGCAGATAATCATAGCTACCATTTGTTGTGAAGAAGGCGGAATCACCCGTCGCAATTGCCGTCACTTGGTCGAGACCCGAAATCTGAGTTCCACTATAGGTCGGGATATAATTGCGAGAGGTCACATCCGTGTCCTCATAGCGCAGACCAAACACAACAGAGGCTGGCATTTCATTCAGAGCAAAATCTTTGCTTGCCTGCACGTAGAATGACAGTGTCTCTTCTTCCAGATAGCGCTGCGTTGTGTAAGTGAAGTCTTTACAACCAGCCACTGTGTTATTGCCGCAAATCAAACTTGGATTATAGGCGTTAGGGTCCGCATTGTGCTTGTTGAGCTGAATACGACCGTGGGCTTGATAAACCGAAAACCAATCCTCGTAATTTGCATTAATAATGCTGGGGAAGATTTGACTGCTGCCTTGCAAGCCGCTGAAGTATGGCTGCAAGGACTCCAATGGGAAAATGCCCGGCTCATATTCGCCACCATAATACGGCCATGCGCTCCAATTAGGAACCAAAACACCATCATAGTTTGGCGCGGCCCGCTCATGAAAAGCAGCGTAGACTTTATTTTCAGTGGTACCAACACCGAACTTGATGACATCTGCGAATGACTCAAAATCCGTGCCAGCTAAATCATAGCTACCATCGATTTGCACTTGGTCGATTTCATTGTGATTATAGGCGTTAACATTTGCTGCCCCACCCAACCAACGGTGACCAAGGAACTGCGGATCCTCAGCAGAGCCCATGCCCGCATATGCGCCACCAGCAGCATAAAGAGCTGGGAAGCTAGGGTGCATATCGCCCATGGTAATGATTGGCAGTTCTGAGGTGTAATCAATGTTAACCGACTGCATGATCTTATTTGTTGACGTAATATAAGCCATTGAACCGTAATCACTCAAAGGCTTAGACTCAGACTCTGAATTGTGAATATCAAATTCCAAGTTTAAGCGCTCATTGACATCCCATTCAACATTGAAGCCGAGTGTATCGACCTCTGTGATATTGTTTTGGTAGCCCATGGTGCTATTGTGGCCAAAAATATCTAAATGGTTGTAATTCAAGCTTTCAATTGAAGCAGGATTGCCAGACCCGTAAACAGATGTGCTTGTACCAGCTGTTTCCGCGATATATACGGTGCTGTCGCGGCTCCGCACTTCATGCTCTAAACGCGAATTCGTTGCATCCACAGTCAGTGTCAGATTGTCCACTGGACGTGCCTGGAACGTAATCTGCAAATTACGGCGATCTTGTTCCAAGTCATCGATATAATAGCCGGCGGCGCCATTAATTGTTGAAATCAAAGTACCGTCAGCAATTGGAACTGCGCCTGTGGCGCTCACGCCATTAATCAAATCAGTGGCTTCATTGTTTGCTGCAATTGAATTGGCTGCGATATCTTCAAAGCCGGCCCACTGGTGACGGTAAGAAGCAACCGTGTGTTCCATTGACTGTTGAATGGCCGTCAGAGCCAAGCCGAACTTACCTTCGCCCCAAGTGTTAGACACTAAAGCCGAAATTTCATTGTGTGGCGACCCATCCGTAGAACGGTCGTCGACTGATTTCACGCTGACCGTCGCGGCAAGCCCTGGAATATCAAGCGGGCGTGTTGTACGAATGTCAATTGTTGACCCCATACCACCAGAGGCAACAGATGCCTTCGAAGTTTTATAAATATCAACACGTGAAACAGCTTCAGGTGCCAAATTACCAAAATCATAAGAACGTGTACTCGGTGCCGAAGCAAAATTGCCCAAAGTAGATGTCGGCATCAAGCGACCATTGAGCGTCACCAAATTGTAGTCTGCACCAAAACCGCGAACGGTAACTGTCTTGCCCTCGCCTGACGTCTGATCACGATCAATCGATACACCTGTAACCCGCTGCAAAGATTCAGCTAGGTTGGAATCTGGAAACTTACCCATGTCCTCAGCTGAAATTGAATCGACAATACCTTTAGCATTTCTTTTCAAATCAACTGAATTTTCAAGAGCCTTCCGAATGCCGGTTACCACAACTTCATCAGTGGCTTCGGCTGCCTCTTGGGCCAATGCAACCGATGACGTCAGAGCCATTGTCGCAGCGGTGATTCCCAAAAGAGCTTTGCGACCATACGCAAACCTATTTTTACTAAACATTGTTTGATACCTCCCAAACATTTACTCATTTCGCAAAGGCCGTTCACGTGAAACGCTAGCATTTGCGGACTCACTAACTCGTAAGAAAATTAAGTTAACAAAAAATTGTCTACCGCTGTCAATATCAAAGGGCGCATGACGCAAATCTCCGATTGGGAGCGTATAAATCCTCTCGCCATCAAACTCGACAACTTTCCATTAAGCTAATGTTTTTATATGGTTTTATCGACAATCCTACGGCCAATATGGAACCAAAACCTATTCACAGTCTCGACATGATTTCCCTCTCCTGCGGCAAATATGTCACAGTATTAAAGGGCAATTTGGCGTCACAATGACGGTGTATTTGACAACGTTGTCAGAAATTTACTAAGCTCATGACTAAGCAATTCAAAGAAAAAAGCCGCCAATGGGGCAGCCAAAGAATCGACGATTTAACGGGAGCCAGCCGATATGACCACGCCAAATAATATGCAATTAGGTGCACCAAAAACAATGAATAAGCTCAAGCGCAAACCCCTGGGGCAGATTTTCGCGGCGCTCATTTTAAGCAGTCTCATGGCCGCCTGTAGCGAGCCAGATGACACGCAAATTCGCGCGCAGGCACTGCTTGAGCGGATGACCTTAGAAGAAAAAGTCGGTCAGGTTATTCAGGGCGACATTTCTACTGTCAGCCCGCAAGATGCCAAGGATTATCACCTTGGCTCCGTGCTCAATGGTGGCAATTCGGCGCCGGGCGGTAAGAAAACCGCAAGCTGGCAAGCCTGGGTTGATTTGGCCGATGCCTATTGGATAGCGTCAACTGACACATCAGATGGTGGCGTCGGCATTCCTGCAATTTGGGGTACGGATGCCGTTCACGGCCATAATAATTTGCAAATGGCCGTCATCTTTCCGCACAATTCAGCGCTCGGCGCCACCCAAGACAGCGATCTCTTGCGGCGCATTGGTATGGTGACGGCAACGGAAGTTAAAGCCACAGGTCTCGATTGGGTTTTTGCCCCGACAGTGGCCGTGGCCCAAGATATGCGCTGGGGACGCGCTTATGAGAGCTATTCGCAAGATCCAAAACTAGTGTCTGATTTGGGCGAAGCCATATTGCAAGGTCTGCAAGGCATGCCCGACAGCGAAGCCTTCCTCGACGACGCCCATGTGGTGGCAACAGCCAAACATTTTGTTGGCGACGGCGGCACCCAATTTGGCATTGATAAGGGCGACACCATTGGCCAGCTCAACGACATCAAACAAGTTCACGCCTTCCCCTATCGCGCAGCGATAAAAAATAAAGTGCAGACGGTTATGGCCTCTTTCTCCAGCGTTAATGGCGAAAAAATGCATGGCTCAAAAATGCTGCTGACCGATGTTTTGCGCGATGAAATGGGCTTTGAGGGCTTCGTTATTGGCGATTGGAACGGCCATGCGGAAATCCCCGGCTGCACCGCTACCGATTGTCCTGATGCCCTGCTCGCTGGCGTCGACATGTATATGGCACCGGATAGCTGGAAGGGCTTATATGAAACATTATTGGCGCAGGTCAAAGACGGCACAGTGCCTCAAGCGCGCCTCGATGAAGCCGTACTCTCCATCCTTAAGGTGAAAATTCGCGCTGGCCTGCTCGACGCTGGCCTGCCCTCTCAGCGACGCGGCACTGACCGTGCCCTGCTCGGCACAGCTGACCACCAAGCCGTTGGCCGCGAAGCCGTGCGTAAATCTCTGGTGCTGCTTAAAAACAATGACGCCCTACTGCCGCTTGACCCAAGCAAGAATATTCTGGTGGTCGGCGAGGCGGCGCGCTCCATGCAGCAGCAAACCGGCGGTTGGACATTATCTTGGCAAGGCGACAATAATGCCAATAGCGAGTTTGAAACCGGAGAGACAATTTTCGCTGGCCTGCAAGATGCCGTGGCGCAAGCTGGCGGTACCATCAGTTGGGCGGCGGATGCCAAAGGGGTTAAAAACACGACCAAGCCCGATGCGGTGATTTTTGTGTTTGGCGAAACCCCTTATGCCGAATTCAAAGGCGATATGAGTGATGTGGTTTTTGAGTTTGCCGATGGCGAAAACCTCGCCGTTTTGCAAGAATTGCAAACCAGCGGAATTCCTGTGGTCTCAGTTTTCCTGACTGGCCGCCCGCTTTTCGTCAACCCGCATATTAATCGTTCAGATGCCTTTGTGGTGGCTTGGCTGCCGGGCACGCAGGGCGCCGGTGTCGCCGACGTTTTAATGAAGACGGCAGATGGCCAAATCAACCATGATTTTGTCGGTAAATTATCTTTCGCCTGGCCGTCCAATGGGCGCGGTCAAAGCCTACTGACCATCACCCCAGATAATGTGCAATTCCCGTTTGGCTTTGGCTTGTCATATGCCAGCCACCCAAACACTGCCAGCCTGCCAGAAGATGCTAAAGTGCAATCAGCCGGTGGGGCTTTTGATGGCCAACTGATGGCCAAAGGCGCAGCCAGCGCACCCTTTAGTTTTTATCTCGGCGACAGCTCAAATTGGAAAACCCCAGCCGCTCCGTTTAACACCGCCAGTCTTGGCGGCGTGATACGCTCGCGCGGTATCGATTATCAAGCGCAAGAAGACTCGCGACAGCTCAGCTGGCAAGGCTCGAGCCGAGGCATCGCCAAATTGCTCACACAGCGCTCGGTCGACCTGACAACCCTTGGCGACGCCGATCAATTGGCCCTGCGCCTCACCTATCGGCTTGACCAAGCCCCGAGCGACTCGGTCACTCTTGGCATGGCGTGCGGCGATGGCTGTTCAGCTAATGTCGACATTAGCAGGGCGCTGAACTCAGTCGGTCTCAACACATGGCAGAATTTGGATATTCCGATGGCCTGCTTTGTTGCGGCAGGTTTGGACACGCGGAACATTCAATCGCCATTGGCAATTGAAACAAATGGCACGCTGGCCATAAGCCTGCATGCGGCCAAACTTCAAAAAACGGAACTGAAATCGTGCCCCTAAGCTTGTGCTTCGTCGATTGTAGCGAGGTGACTATTAGGGCTTGAGTAGAAGCAAATAAGGCTTATTTTAGTTGCCGGAGAGTTAGAGCAATGAATGATGAAAAAAATTTAACAATTCAAGACATTGCTGAGAAAGCTGGCGTCTCCATCAAAACCGTGTCGCGGGTTTTCAACAATTCTCCGAATGTACGCCAGCAAAAGCGTGATTTAGTGCTCGGCGTAGCACGCGATCTGGGCTATCGGCCAAATATTTCAGCCCGCCAATTGGCCAGCAAACGCTCCTTCGTACTCATTCATTTTTATGACAATCCGAATATGGATTATTTGTCGGGCATTTATGACGGCATGCGTGAAGCGTGTTCGGAAAAAGGTTATTACGCTGTGGCCGAGCGGCTCAGCTCTCAAAACCGCAGCTATAAGGACTCGCTGCTGGATTATCTGACACGCACGCCGGTTGACGGGGTGATTTTATCACCACCGATTAGCGATGATAAAGCGGTCATCCGGGAGATTGAAAAACGCGGCATCCCCTGCTCGCTGATTTCGCCGGGCATTAAAAAGCGCCATTGCATTAATGTGTTCATTGATGAAAAAACCGCTGGCCGCAAAATGACCGAATTTTTGATTGAGCGCGGCCACACCAAATTGGCCTTCATCAGCGGCCTCGATACGCACACTGCTAGCTCACAGCGCGAGGCAGGCTTTTGGTCGGCCATTGAGGCACACGGATTGAAACGTAAAGATATGATGCGCATTGGCGGCGACTTCTCGATGCAGTCAGGCTTTGCCGCCTTTGAGGCGCTAGCCAAATCAAAAACTAGAGTGACCGGCGTTTTTGCTGGCAATGATGAAATGGCGATTGGGACCATCATCGCCGCTTTGCGGACTGGCATGAAAGTGCCAGAGGATATCAGCGTCGTTGGCTTTGACGACAGCGCTTTTGCCCGCTCCATGTGGCCCCCCATTACGTCTCTGGCTCAGCCAATCGAAGAAATGGCTAAATTATCGACCCGAAAACTAATCGATTGGATCGACACAAAAGAGCGCATCGAGAATGATTTTGAATTTCCGACGGAAATTATGGTGCGCGACAGCTGCCCGTGATGGACACGAGGTCAGACGACGTAGCCAAACCGTACAAGCGTAACTGTCTTCTGCTTAGGACTTCTCGCGTTTAAGTCGTTTGACAACGTTGTCATTTTTCGTCTATTTAGAACATGCCTTTAATAGGAGGGAAACGTGGCTGAATTTGTACCCGTCGATCCATTTGACATTGTGATATTTGGCGTATCCGGCGATCTCTCGCGGCAAAAGCTATTGCCCGCTTTGTTTCATCGCTATTGCGACGGTCAAATCGATGCCAGCAGTAATATTATTGGCGTCGCCCGCAGTGTCATGGATGCCCCTGCCTATATCGACATGGTGCGAGACTGCTGCCAAGCGGCAACCGAAGGTGCGTGGCCTGAAGATATGTGGCAAGGCTTTGTCAAACTACTCAGCTATCACGAAATTGACGCTACGGACCCTCAGACCGACTGGCGCCCGCTGCGCGATAATTTTGCTGGCGAAGACCGGCCGCGGATCTTTTATTTAGCGGTCGGGCCCCGGCTTTACGTGCCGATTTGTCAGGCGATTGACGCGGCTGACTTGAAGTCACCCCTATCGCGCGTGGTTTTGGAAAAGCCGATTGGTTCGGATTTGCAATCAGCGCAGCGGATCAATGATGGCGTTGAGGCCGTGTTTGAGGAAAACAGTATTTTCCGCATGGACCATTATCTTGGCAAAGAGACAGTTCAAAATCTGCTGATTTTGCGTTTTGCCAATATGTTATTTGAGCCGCTTTGGTCAAACCAAACCATTGACCATATTCAAATCACCGTGGCTGAAACCTTGGGGGTCGAAGGCCGCCATGATTATTATGACAAAGCCGGTGCGGTGCGCGACATTATGCAAAACCATTTGCTACAGCTTTTATGCCTGATTGCTATGGAGCCGCCGAATTCGCTGGACGCTGGCAATGTGCGGGCCGAGAAGATTAAAGTGCTCAACGCACTTAAAGGATTTGACGCGGCAACGGTGAGCAATAATACGGTGCGCGGGCAATATACCAGCGGCCACATTGGCGACACGCGCGTCGCTGGTTATCGCGACACCCTACCCGATGACATTAAAAACAGTGAAACCGAGACCTTCGCTGCCATTAAAACCGAAATCGCTAACTGGCGTTGGGCTGGCGTGCCATTTTATTTGCGAACCGGTAAGCGCATGCACGCGCGGCGTTCGGAGATTGTCATTCAATTCAAATCGACACCGCATAATGTATTTGGTGAAGGGCAAAATCAGCCCAATCGTTTGGTCTTGCGCCTGCAGCCTGATGAAGCCATGCGCTTGTTCATGCAGGTGAAAGAACCGGGCCCGGGACACATGACGCTGCGTTCCATTCCGCTTGATTTGTTTTATGCCCGCAGTTTCTCAAGCCTGAAATACCCAGACGCCTATGAGCGTCTATTGATGGATGTTGTGCGCGGTAATCTATCTCTGTTTATGGGGCTTGAAGAAGTTATGGCGGCTTGGTCGTGGACCGATAATTTGCTATCCGCTTGGGATAAAGCAGATCAGAAATTAGAACACTATGCGGCTGGCACAGATGGACCATTGCAGGCTTCTTTGCTGCTCGACCGGGACGGACGCGCTTGGTGGAATGATGATATTGAGGATGGCGCATGAGTTTCCAACTCACCCAGTTTAGCGATGATGCGGCCATGACCGAGGCATTGGTAGCGGCCAGCTGCAACGCCCTAGAAATGTCGCAAAATGGCACGCCGCAGAGCCTATTACTATCGGGCGGCTCCTCGCCAGTTGCCTTCTACACCGCCTTGGGCGCGGCGGCGCTTGATTGGTCGAATATCCATATGGCCTTGGTTGATGAACGTTGGGTCGGCGGCGACAATGATGGCTCCAACACCCGTTTAATCAACACCACTTTGCGCGCTAAAACTGGCAGTGCATCACCATTTGTTGAAATGAAGACCGCACACCCCACACCACAAGAAGCCGCGCCCCACGTCGCCGCTGACTATACCAGCCTGCCGCCGATAGGCCTCACCATTTTGGGCATGGGGCCCGATGCACATACAGCATCTTGGTTTGAAAAAGCCGCTGAATATGATGCTGTCAGCGCCGTAGATACGCCATCGGACGTGGCCGGTATCACAGCGCCCCAAACACCGGTTACCGGCGCTTACCTCGACCGCATCACCATTACCGGGCGGTTTTTAGCTGGCAGCGCTCAAGCGTTTTTAATTCTTAAAGGCGATGCGCGTTTGACATTGTTCAATCACTGTATGGATAAAGATTTAAGCACCTCGCCGATTGGCCGCGCCGCAGCAATTCTTGGCGATCGTCTGCATGTTTTCGCCCTGACGGGAGAGCAATAATGCATCCGAATATTCAAGCCATAACGCAGCGTATTATTGAACGTTCAAAGGACACCCGCCGCGCCTATCTTGACGGCGTTGCGGCGGCGCAAAACGCAACCCCACCGCGCGACAGCCTATCAGCGGGCAATAAGGCGCACGCTTTTGCCGCTTGTCCGGCGCATGATAAACAAGCCCTGCTCGGTGGCAAATGGCCGAATATTGCGATTGTCACTGCCTATAATGATATGTTGTCGGCTCACCAGCCCTATCAACGTTATCCTGAACTTATTCGCCAAGCGGCACGCGATTGCGGCGCCACGGCGCAAGTCGCTGGCGGTGTGCCGGCAATGTGCGATGGCGTGACACAGGGCCAGCCGGGCATGGAGCTATCATTATTCTCACGCGACGTGATTGCCATGAGCACAGCGGTCGCCCTATCGCATAATAGTTTCGACGCGGCGCTTTATCTTGGCATTTGCGACAAAATTGTTCCGGGCATGTTGATTGGCGCTCTACAATTTGGCCATTTGCCGGCGATTTTTGTGCCATCTGGGCCCATGGCCTCAGGCCTGCCGAACAGTGAGAAAGCCCGCATTCGCCAGCTCTATGCCGAGGGCAAAGCCAGTCGAGATGAATTATTGCAAGCCGAATGCGATAGTTATCATAGCGCTGGCACCTGCACTTTTTACGGCACGGCAAACTCTAATCAAATGCTTATGGAATTTATGGGGCTACACATCCCCGGCGCCTCATTTATTCCACCAAATACCCCATTGCGTGACCAGTTGACCAGCGAGGCCACGCGCCGCGCCGCTGCGATTTCGAAAATGGGCGAGGCCTATACACCTTTGGCGCAGGTGATTGATGAAAAATCGATCGTCAATGCCATGGTTGGTCTTTTGGCGACCGGCGGGTCAACCAATCATACTCTGCATTTACCAGCCATTGCGCGGGCCGCAGGGATTGTCATCAACTGGCAAGATTTTGATGATCTCTCGAAAATCGTGCCGCTGTTAACACGGGTCTATCCAAATGGTCAGGCCGACGTTAATCATTTCCATGCCGCTGGCGGCATTGGGTTTGTTATTGCTGCCTTGCTGAAAAGCGGTCTTTTGCATGATGATGTGACAACAATAAATGGCCACGGTTTGCGCGCTTATGCCAGCGAACCCATGCTTGAAAATGACGTGCTTTCATGGCGCCCGTCGCCGGATGTCAGCGGTGACAAAGAAGTGGTGACCGATTGTGACGCACCGTTTGATGCAGAGGGAGGCTTACGTTTGCTGGATGGCGCCTTGGGGCGTGGTGTCATCAAAACCTCGGCGGTGAAGCAAGCGCATCGAGTGGTTGCGGCACCAGCGGCTGTTTTCAATGATCAAGACGACGTGCAGGCGGCTTTTGAGGCTGGCCAATTGGAGCGCGATTGTGTGGTTGTGCTGCGTTTTCAAGGGCCAGCGGCAAATGGCATGCCAGAATTGCATAAGCTGACCCCAATGTTATCAGTGCTGCAAGACCGTGGCTTTCAAGTTGCCCTGATTACCGATGGCCGCATGTCTGGCGCTTCTGGCAAAGTGCCAGCCGCTATTCATATGACCCCCGAAGCCAAACGCGGCGGGCCATTGGCTAAAGTTCAAGACGGCGACCTTATTCGATTGGATAGCATCGCTGGCACACTGAGTATTGACGCGCCCGATTTTGCGGCTCGCGCCAGTGCGCCCATGCCGCAGCCAAACGTTCAAGCTGGTTTTGGGCGGCAATTATTCGAAAATTTAAAAGGGCAAATAAGCTCAGCCGAAAGCGGTGCGTCGCTATTTGGCATTGGGGAGAAATAAATGTTCTTAGTAGGTGATATTGGCGGAACCAACGCCCGATTTGCAATCGCTAGAACGGCTGGCAAAGAAAGCATTGTGCTGACGGATTTTGAAAAATTCACAGCCAATGAGTTCAATAGTTTCGATGAAACAATGAACCAATTTGTCAAAAAAATTGGCCATCGTCCGTCGCTTGCAGTTCTCGCTGTGGCTGGCCCGATCAATGATGGCGAAGTGAAATTCACCAACCGCTCTTGGCATTTGCGCACCAATGAAATTAAAGAAAAATGTCAAATTGGCGAAGTCTGTTTAATGAATGACTTCACCGCCATGGCCTATTCTGTCACCCGTGTTAACAGTGATAGTTTCATCGAATTAAAGTCAGGCACAGCCGACCCGAATGCGCCAATATTGGTCGCAGGCCCCGGTACCGGCTTTGGTTCCTGCTTATTGGTGGGCAATGATGACAAACGCACTGCCATTGCTTGTGAGGGTGGACACAGCCTATTTGCCCCGCGCACGCCACTGCAACATGATATTAATCGGGTTTTGCAACGCAGCAATCCGAATGTGTCGGTTGAGCGGATTTGTGGCGGTGGCAATTTGGATGCTTTGGTGATTGCTATGGCTGAAGTGCATGGCATAGAGGTGCCTGCCCTAACGCCGCAAGACATTATTGAAAATGCTCTTGCTGGCGACGCTTTTTGTCATGATTTATGCCAATTGCGGGCCGATGTGATTGTCGCCAGTTTAGCCAATATGGCGCTGATTGGCGGGGCCCGTGGCGGCGTTGTTTTGTCCGGTGGGGTGGCGCGACATTTGGCCAATTTCCTATCAACGCCGGAAACCATTGATAATTTTGCATCGCTATGGCCAAGTGGCGAATTTTTGCAAGATATTCCGGTCAGATTATTGGTCAATCCGCTGGCGCCGCTGATTGGCGCGGCGACGCATTATCTACAAAACGAGGCCTAAGATGACAGACCCAAAAAAAATAATGTTCGAATGTCGGATTGTGCCCGTCATAACCATTGAAGCGCTCGAACAAGCGGCGCCGCTCGGCCAAGCCTTACAAGCGGCTGGTTATACGGCCTTGGAAGTTACATTTCGCACGCCGCATGCCGCCGCCGCGATTTCAGCCATGAAACAAGCCTGCCCAGAATTGCATATCGGCGCAGGCACAATTACCGGCACCGAGCAATTTGACGCGGCCTGCGCTGCTGGCAGTGATTTTCTTGTCTCTCCGGGCACTAGCGATGCGCTGTTTAATCTGTTTGATACAGTCGACATTCCGGTTTTTCCTGGGGTCGCCAGTGCTAGCGAGGCGATTTCGGCTTTTGAGCGCGGCTATCAAGTGCAAAAATTCTTTCCCGCCAGTGCAATTGGTGGCAGTGCAGCCCTAAAAGCCCTCGCCGCCCCTCTGGCCAATATTTCTTTCATGCCAACGGGTGGTATTCACGGCGCAAATATGCAGGAATATTTATCACTGTCTAATGTGGTCGCCGTCGGCGGTTCATGGATGATTGATAAGGCAGCGGTGGCGCAAGCCGATTGGGCGCAAGTCACCGCTTTTGCGCAACAACAAAAGTCGTAAAATAAAACCAAATGTCCGCACAAAAGGTAAATGCAGCTTCTCTTCGCCATGATTTGATGGGGTTTTTAGCCATGCGTGCGCAAGACCCGCACGCCAATCCAGCCAAATTATTGGCCTTTCGCTTGTCGGAACACATCGCAACTGGTCATCTGCCGCTCAGCCAATTGGAAGATATTTTATGCGATCTGTGTCGGTCGTCGGCCAATGCGCGCGGTGAGCGCTTGGCAGCGCGCGCTGGTGTGCCAGAGATTGACGATTGGCAACGCCAGTTCAAACGGTTGGTTGCTAATCAAGCTAAATTGGGCTTTGCCGCTTTCCGCAAATGGGTAGAAAGCGAAGCCATAGGTCTGGTGGTCACCGCCCACCCGACTTTCGCCCTGACCCCGAAAATGCGCCAACGCGTCTTATCGGCGGCGGCTGGCAAAGCATCGCGTGGCAAATTAACCGCCGAAGATATTATTCGCGCTCAGCCGCCCAGCTTGCAAGGCGAACATGAGCTAGCGCAAGACTGCATTACCGTGATGCATCAGGTAATTGACCAGACTAGCCGCCTTATTTTTGCCCAAGCGGCAAAAAGCTTTCCCCGCGATTACACCAAATTGACCCCCAAATTAGTCAGTGTCGCCAGCTGGGTCGGCTATGACCTTGATGGGCGGCGCGACATTCAATGGACTGACACATTCCGCTTAAAACTAAGCGAAAAGGCCGCCAAATTGGACGAATATCTCGCCATGGCGCAGGTCATTGCCGATGGCTTGAGCCAATCCGGCAAGCCGATACCGGACGGTCTTGTACGCTTTTTGAGCACAGCCGAAAAGGCTGGGGTGGCTGCCAAATTGGAGCAGCAGGCCTTTGAGAAGGATATGAGCGATAAAGATAATTTGGTGGCAGCGGCTAATTTGCTCACCGGTGACAATGGCGACCGCTGGCTGGACACGAAACCTGCCGTCCGCCATTTGAACGCGGCCATTAAACAGGCCAGCCATCAGGCGCTCAAACAAGAGCTATTGGTTTTGCGCACGCATATTCAGCGCGGCGGCATGGGCACGGCAGCTTTGCATTTGCGGGTTAATGCGCAGCAAGTGCTGCACGCCATGGACGCGCATTTACCGATTACCCCTGATGAACGGCTAAGCTCGCGGACATTTCTACGCCGCGTCAGCAGCTATGCCGAAAAGGTCAAACCTGTCAGCACGAATTTCGCTGATCTCGACGCCGAAGATGGCACGGTCAATCGACAGTTAATCTTGGCGGCGCAAATCGCCAAACATATCGACAAGTCTATGCCCATTCGCTTCCTAATCGCCGAATGCGACCAGGCCAGTATTGTGTTGAGCGCCTTGGCGCTGGCGCGCTATTTTGGCGTCGCCGATCAGCTCGATATTTCGCCACTGTTTGAAACCCCCAATGCATTGCGCAATGGCGGCCGCGTGGTGGCGCAAATGCTCGAACAAGCCGCCTATCGCGCGCATGTTAAAAAACGCGGCGTTATTGCGGTGCAGACTGGCTTTTCCGATGCCGGCCGCTTTATGGGGCAAATCGCGGCGGTTTTGGCGATTGAGCGTCTGCAATCGCATTTAGCGGCCGCTATTGCTGATAGCCAGCTGACCGATTTACGCGCCATTGTGTTCAACACGCATGGCGAATCCTGCGGGCGCGGAGGCCATCCGGGCTCTCTGAAACAGCGCATGGATTATATTATGAGCCCATGGGTTTTGGCCCGTTTCCAGCGCCATAATATAGCACTGACGCATGAATTCAGCTTCCAAGGCGGCGACGGCTATTTATGGTTCGCCGATCAGCAAATTGGTGAAGCGGCGCTGATGCAGCTTTTATGCGCCCGCTTTCAACCAACAGAAGATGCGCTGAGCGATGAATTTTACGACGACGCTGATTTCGTCTGGGATTTCTATAATGAGGTCATCACCCAGCAAGACAGCCTGTATCACGATGATGACTATCGTTTCATCCTCAGTGGCTTTGCCCGCAACTTCTTAATTCCAACCGGCTCGCGGCCAGAAATCCGCCAAGCAAGCGGGCCAATGGAGCAATCTACCTTCACGCCACGGCGTATTCGCGCCATTCCGCATAATGCAATTTTGCAGCAATTGTCGCTGCCCACGAATGTTACCTTCGGCATAGGACGCGCGGCGCGCATTGACCCTAATCGCTTCACTATGATTTTCACCAAATCGCCGCGTGGACGCACCGTCTTAGACATGGTTTTGGGCAGTTGGCGCAATACGCATTTGCCAGTGCTGGCCGCCTATGGTGATTTTCAAGATCCGAATTTCTGGATTTCGCGGTCGATTTCGCAAGGCAATAATCCTGTGCGCTTGCAATATCGCGTGGTCGCCCAACAGCTTTACAAACGCAATGCCAATGCCAAATTACGGCAAT
>JAHEGN010000016.1 GCA_024645085.1 Rhodobiaceae bacterium | reverse complement strand
GAACACTGAAGGTATAAACCAGCGTCAGCAGAAGCAGCGTATAGCCGCGCCATTGGGTAACGCCTTGTTGTGCGGTGGAATGCGACATGAAACTCTCTAACTAAGATGACTTATTAGCGTGCGGGTTTTCAGTCCTTGGCCAAAAATTATCGTCGCGATGTTGATAAGGCGCGTTGATGAGATCCATGCTCATTGCCCCCGGCGTGGCGACGTGGCGGATCTCTTTACCGACGGGCTTAAAACTGTTGTAAAAATGATTGGTCGACTTCACAATAATCGTCCGCATAGCATTGAGATCGATACCAATTTCGAAAAATGGCTGGCGGCTAAACACTTGCGTGCGCAGATCATTGACCAGAATATTGACATTATTCTCAATCTGCAGCCAGACCAGATTGCCGAGGGTAAATTCCGCGTCCGAGTCGCCCAAAGCATGGGTCAGCTGATCGGTAATTTTCATCACTTTGGCGTGAATATTGGCCGGTAGGCCCGAACTTGGCCCATGTTTGCCGCCAAGACATATATCCAATTGCGCGCCCTCGCCAACACTCTGGCAGATTTTGACCACGCCCGGATCCCAGAAAATACCCATAGCAACATCGCTCATGCCGCGCTCAATAACACTATGCAGCATGAAAGTGGCGTCAGATGGCGCCCCGCCGCCAGCATTATCTGCCGTATCAGCCAATACGAGAGGCAAATTATTGGTTGTCTGCGCATAGTCGAGCGCTTCTTCAACCCCTCCAAAATCAGTGCGGAAATTTTCTCGCAAATCCCAAATCTGTTTGCCAAATTTCTCAGCGGTCTGCTGTGCTAAATCGGCGTCGGCGTCGCAAATCGCCAACATGCGCGTGCCCATTTCCGGCATGTCGCCCATCGGAAAACCATGCACCAAAGACAAAGACAACACTCCGGGCTTTTGTTCTTCAGCCTTCATCTCAGCAACAAAACTGGCCATTGGCTCGAGCGGCGTCATATATAGACCCATCATTTTGCAATCCCATTGCCGCATTACTGGCTTAATTTCGCCGCGCGCCGCTGCCATGGCCAATGAATAAAGCTCCTCAGCGCGGTCATCAATATCGTCATGCGGGTAATGTTTGAAGAAAATCAGCAAATCGGCTTGCTTCATCATTTCCTCGGTCAAATGGCCGTGCAAATCAAATTCAGAGGCAAGAATAACATCGGGCCCGACAATCTCGCGCGTACGCGCTAACAAATCGCCCTCGCAATCATCATAGCCCTCGGCCTGCATGGCGCCATGCATCATATAAAGCACCACATCAACCGGCCCGGCGGCGCGCAAATCATCCAAAATTAAATCGCGAAACTCTTCATAGACATGGCGCACAGTGCGGCCAGCCGGTTGCGCGAAAGTAGCGATCGATGAAATCAATTCATGGCCATCTTCTTGGGCCCGCCTATTCCATATATGCAGTGGCACGTTGAATATCACCGGCGGTTGAGAAAGACCGCCATCGCGGAAAAAATAGGTGTCGGTAAAATCTTGTTTACCGGTTGGCAAAGGCGAAAACACATTCGTCTCCGTACCAAATGACGCCACAAAAATACGCATAAACCTCTCCCCAAGATTTTTGATTGGTGCTAAGGCAATGATAACACTTTTTGAAACCTTTATGTCAATTAAGAACCGATTGGAGCGCCAATTTATGACCGAAACCACAAGCCCTTTATCCGCCATCCCAATGTCACCATTTGGCAAAGCTGGTGACCTGTTATTTCTATCTGGCCAATTGGCTTTTGACGCCAATGGTAATCTGCCAGACGGCATTGAGGCGCAAGCCACCCAATGTTTGGCCAATATCGAAGCCTTGCTGAAAGCGCAAAACGCCAGCATGGCAAATATTGTCAAAACCACTGTGTGGATTACCGACAAGGCCAATTTCGCTGGTTATAATAATGCCTATCGCGATTATTTCGGGGCCGGCCCCTATCCAGCGCGCAGCACAGTGGTCTCTGATTTGGTGCTGGAAGGCGCGCTTATCGAGATTGAAGCGATTGTTTATTGCGGCGACTAATTGACTAGCGGCTAAAAATTTTATCCGGATTGAAAATATTATCTGGATCGAAAGCCTGTTTAATTGCCCGCATGGCGCCAATCGCTTCGCCGATCTCTTCAACGAGATAATCCATCTTGCCTTGGCCAATGCCATGTTCACCCGTACATGTGCCGCCCATGGCAATGGCGCGCGACGACAAGCGTTTGGAAAATTCTTGAATCGTCTTGACCATCTCTGGCTGGTCTGGCGGCACCAGAGGCAAGCAATGAAAATTGCCATCGCCGACATGGCCGACAATCGGTGCCGTCAAACCGGCCGCCTCAATATCGGCCTGCGTGGCTTCCACACATTCGGCCAAGCGCGACAGCGGCACGCAAACATCAGTGGTCAGACCTTGGCTGCCGGGAATGAGCGACAGAGCCGCCCAATAAGCGTCATGGCGCACTTGCCATAATTTATTGCGCTCATCCGTATCGCTTGACCAAATAAACTCTCCTGCCCCCTCGGCTTCAGCAATGGCGGTGAACGCATTTGATTGCTCGTCAACCGATTGTGCCGACCCGTGAAACTCAAGCAGCAGTAACGGCGTTTCAGGAAAATCATAGCCCGAATAACCATTGCAGGCGCGCACTTGCATGGTGTCGAGCAATTCAATGCGGGCCACGGGTATGCCGCTTTGAATGGTCGTCGCCACCGCCCGACAGGCGTCACCAATTGAATTGAAAGAACAAATGCCCCCCGCAATTACTTCTGGAATGCCGTGCAACCGAATGGTCAATTCCGTCATAATGCCCAGCGTGCCTTCTGAGCCAATCATCAACCGCGTGAGGTCATAACCAGCGGCTGATTTTTTCGCCTGTCCGCCGGTGCGAATAAGCTGTGCATTGGGCAGCACCACTTCCAGCCCCATAACCGCATCACGCATTGTGCCATAGCGCACCGCATTTGTGCCCGAGGCGCGGGTCGCCGCCATGCCGCCCAAAGTGGCGTTAGCGCCCGGGTCAATGGGGAAGAACAAACCGGTGTCGCGCAAATATTCATTTAATTGTTGGCGCGTCACACCCGGCTGCACGCGCACCACCATATCGGTTTGGTTAACCTCGATAATCGCATCCATGCGCGACAGGTCGATACACACACCGCCACGCGGCGCGTTCACCTGCCCCTCTAAAGACGTGCCAATACCAAACGGAATGACGGGACATTTATGAGCCGCCAAAATCTCCACCGCCGTCACAACATCGTCGCGCGATTGGGCGAATAACACCGCATCGGGCCATTGTTCTTCAAGGCCTGTGACCGTATTGGCGTGCTGCTGGCGCAAGGCGTCAGCCCGCGTTAGCTGGGCGCCAAACCGCGCCTGCAAGGCAATCACCGCCGCCTCACGATCACCGACTATTTGGCTATTCGCCGTACTCATTTATCACCACTCCCTACAGCCATAGGCCACACAAGCTTTTGCGGTGATACCCTATATGCTATGCGAAAAGCGCGCTATCAAAAATCTGTTTAGCCGTGGCGCACAATCCGCGCCGTCAAAGATCGGGCCAGAAATAGGTGTTCAGGAAGCGGGCGGAATCTCGCGCGTGTTCAGCCAGCCGCGCACGCTCATGATGAACCAAAATACGCTGGCCCCAGCAAACAACCATAGAGATAAAGCAACATGGACAATCAGGGCTGACAATGTGCCAAACATCATCGCCATAAAACCCCAATGACGGCTTTTATTGCTAACACTGGCAAGCAGCGGTGCAGCAAGAATAGTGCCAAAGACTAAAGACGTAGCCTGAGCAAAAAAAACAGTGTCAACCATAGCGGCCTCAATAGAGAAAATTACAAATTATTATGTTGTTAATTTCCGCTATAAGCCCAAAATTCGTCTTTTCAAAGCGAAAAAAATACCGCCGACCAACTATTTTACAAGCTGTTGTTCTTGCTACGTTATTTTTGCTTGTCGGCGGCTAAGTTTGGGCTTCAATCCATGCCGTTTCGAGCTCATCAACTTGTTTTTCGACAGCCGCATAATCGGCCAAAATCTTTTGCAGTAAGGGCTCATCTGCCAATGTTTCAGGGGCTGACAGAGCCGCCTCCAAATCTGTCTTTTGCTGCAATAATTTTTCCAATTGCGCTTCTAACTTGGCGGCCTTTTTTGGGTCGCCCTTGGCGGCGGCCGGTGGACTGATTTCGACCGGGTCAGCCTGTTTGGCTTTTTTGTTTTTGCGGGCATCGGCGCGTTCTTGACGGCGTTGCTCCATAATCAAGCCACGATAGGCTTGCAGGTCGCCGTCATAGGCCGAAACGCCGCCGTCTTTGACTAAATATAAACGTTCAGCCACGGCTTCGACCAAATGCGGGTCATGGCTTACCAAAATCACGCAGCCCTCATAGCCATTGAGGGCTTCAATCAGGGCTTGGCGGGCATCAATATCCAAATGGTTGGTGGGCTCATCGAGCAACATAATATGCGGCGCATCATGGCTCATCATACAGAACAATAGGCGGGCTTTCTCACCGCCCGATAGTTTCATGATTTTTGTGTCCGACTTGCCCTTGTCAAAACCAAATTGACCCAGCAGGGCGCGGCATTTGGTTTCGGCAATATCGCCAATGGCGGCGCGCATGGCTTCATAGGGTGTCGAGTGCTCGTCCAACTCATCGGATTGGTGCTGCGCGAAATAGCCAATACGTAATTTGCCGCTGCGGTGCACATCACCGACCATGGCCGAGAGATTGTCGGAAATCAGTTTCACCAGCGTTGACTTACCATTACCATTGGCCCCCAAAAGCGCCACCCGGTCATCGCTGCTCAGCCCCAGATTAATATTGCGCAAAATTGGTTTGCCCGGCTCATAACCAACATCGGCGCCATCAATGGTGATAATCGGCGAGGAGATTTTCTCTGGCTGCGGAAACTTGAAAGAGGTGGCGCGCTCGGCGATAAGCGCATCCACCATATCCATACGCTCAATCGCCCGCAGGCGGCTTTGGGCTTGCTTGGCCTTGCTGGCCTTGGCCCCAAACCGGTCGACAAACGCCATCATGCGGTTTTTATGCGCCTGCTGTTTTTCGAATAAGGCTTGGTGGCCAAGGCGTTTTTGCGCATGGGCATTTTCAAATTGGTCATAATTGCCGGTGTAAAGCGTCAGTTTCAGCTGATCCAAATGGGCGATATGGGTTACCACTTTATTGAGGGTTTCGCGATCATGGCTGATGATGATGAAACTATGCTCATAGCTTTTGAGATAATTCTCCAGCCAAACAATCGCCTCAAAATCCAAGTGATTGGTCGGCTCATCAAGCAATAGCATATTGGGTTTGCGAAACAGGGCCGCCGCCAGCGCCACGCGCATTTTCCAACCGCCAGAAAAATCGCTAATCGGCTGGCTTTGTTGTTCTGTACTAAAGCCCAAGCCGGACAGAATAATCGCTGCCTGCGAGGGCGCCTCATAGGCGTTAATATCGGCCAAGCGCATGTAAATATCTGACATGCGCTCAACATCAATCGGGGTTTCCAATTCGGCCAATAGGCTGGCGCGCTCGGTATCAGCGGCCAGCACCACATCGATCAACGGCGTGTCGTCATCTGGAATATCCTGCCGCACCATGCCCATTTGCGTGTTCGACATCATCGAAATCTCACCACCATCAAGCTCTAGCTCTTTGGCAATCAGCTTAAACAAAGTTGATTTACCGGTTCCATTGGGGCCGACGAGGCCGACATGATGGCCTGATGGAATCGACAAAGACGCCTGCTCAAAAAGCGTGCGTCCGGCGATGCGGTAAGTGATATCTTTAATGTCGAGCATAGGGGGGGTAAATCAATCTTTGGGTTGGCGCGAATATGTCGAAACATCGGCCATCTCACAAGCAATTTATTGTTTTTTTCGACCCGTCGTGAATATTTGACAGTTTTCAGCAAAAAAGGCACAGTTTGAAGAGAATATAGGAGGTATGAGCTGTGGTTTATCACTATCAACCGAAATCAGTCGATTCCATCATTATCCGGGATTTCTCATTCGCGTTCCCTGACACGCTAGATCCGAAATGGATTCCGGGAAAGACCGTGCGCAGTCATATGTTTAATGGCATGTCGTTAACCATGCCCTATTTGGAGCCGTTTCTGGTCAAGACCGGCAAAGAGGCGGCGCGGCATATTGAGTGCGAAGAATTGCGCGAGGACATTCGTGGTTTTTGCGGCCAAGAAAGTCAGCATTATAAATGTCATCGACGGCTCAATGATCTCATCAAGGCCAATGGCTATCCAGAGCTGGCAGCGGTTGAAGAACGATTTGATAAAACTTGGAAAGATTTAATGAACCGCGACCTTGAGCAGCGGCTTGCCTATTCGGCTGGCTTTGAAAGCATGACCAATGGCTTCACGCGTTGGATGCTGAAAAAACGTCTCACCCTATTCAAAAATGCCGATCCGCATGTCACGTCTTTTTGGCTGATGCATATGATTGAAGAAACAGAACATAAAACTGTCGCCATTGATGCTTATCGGGCCTATTCGGGCCGCTATTGGCCGCGTTTCAAAGGCGTGTTTCATGGTTCATTCCATGTGGTGGGCCATGGGTTAATCGCCATGATGGTGTCCTTGCGCAAAGACGGCAAGCTGAAACACCCGCGCACATGGTTTGAGATCATCCGTGAAATATCCGGCATGGTTTATAATGTTGGGCCCTTTATGCTGCGGGCGCTTTTGCCGGGCCATGATCCACGCGGTGAGACCGATCCGGCCTATATGAAGGAATGGCTGCGCGGCTATGCGCAACTGCCAGACGGAGCGCCCATACCGCTGATTGACACCCGCCATCCGGCGATGCCGGTACCGTTTGAAAAAATTTAATCTGTCTGGGAGGGCATGATGGAAAGATATCAAAAGCTGATGATTGCCAATGGTTTCATGGTGATGTTTGTCGGCATGTTGGCTGGCTTTATGCTGATTTTCAATCTGGTTGGCGGGTTTGAAATCTGGCCCGGCAAGATTATTGAATTTTCAGTCTATGGCACCACTGAAGGCTGGGTGCGGGCCCATAGCGGTGGCATTACCAATGGCATGTTGGTGGTCATTGTCGCGCTGGCCCTGCCAAAATTGGCACTCAGCAAATCAATGAACCGATTTTTTGCTTGGGGGCTGATTTATGTGGCTTGGTCATTCACGATTTTCTATTGGATTGGCAATGCCGCTGGCAATCGGTCGCTGACTTTTGGTGATAGCCAATTAGGACAAAGTGACTGGCTGAGCATTATCGGTTTTCTACCGGGCGTGCCGAGTATTTTCTTGGCTCCGATTATTCTTTATATTGGCGCCCGCGCGGTTATGCGGCAGGCTGATAAGAACGAATAATACCACCGTCCGGGCCGGCGTTAACAACCGCGCTCAATATCGCGGCCATTGAGGCGTTGGCGCTTGGTTTTCCAATCGGGCAAAAATTTATCCATCAGCCGATAGAAGCGCGCATTGTGATAGCGCTCAAATAAATGCACGAGTTCATGCACCACGACATATTCCAACATATCGCGCGGTTTATGCACTAATTCAGTGTTCAGGCGGATGGTATGGCGCCGAATATTGCAACTGCCCCAACGGCTTTTCATGCGCTGCACATAGAGGCCGTTTGGCGACACCCCCATATGCTCGGCCCATTGCGCCATCATCGGTTGTGCCACTTGGCGCAAATTCTGCCGATACCAGCCCTCCATCAGCGTTTCAATTTGCGCCGCTGTCGCCGCCTGGCGGATATGCGCATGAATCTGGTCGCCTTGTTGGCTGATCAGCTGACGGCCCGTCGTGGGCACTCGTTTGAAGCGATAGGCCTCGCCCCATAAGTAATGCAGCTCGCCATCTTCAAAGGTTTTGGGCCGCATGAGAGGACGGGCTTTGAGGCGGGTTTGGTGTTTTTCAATCCATGATTTTTTATCGCCAATAAAATTTTCAATGGTTTGCAAGCGCATGCCCAGGGGAGCAGAAATCTGCACCCGCCCATCGGCTGGCGAAAGGCGCATATTGAGGTTTTTAATCGGCTTAAAGGTGATGTCGACCTCAACACCATGAAGAATTTTCTGCTGCACCGCGGCACCACTTTCCTGCAAGCTGTCTTTGTACCGCTATCATAGGCCAATTCGTATATAAAATACTTGCCAAATATCGAGCAGTGACGTGTAAAGAAACCTGAAAAGCTGATGTAGAGGAGAGAAAAATGATTGGACGTTTGAACCATGTCGGTGTCGCCACACCATCTATTGACGACAGTGTGAAACTCTATCGCGATATCTTGGGCGCGACGGATATTGGCGAGAAATTCGCGCTGCCAGAACAGGGCGTTTGGGTTTGTTTTGTAAATTTTGAAAATTCGCAGGTCGAGCTGATTGAGCCCTATGACGAAAACAGCACAATTACCGGGTTTTTGAAGCAGAATCCGGCCGGTGGCCAACATCATATCTGCTATGAGGTCGAGGATATTCATGTGGCGCGCGACGAAATGCTGGCCAAGGGCGTGCGGGTGCTCGGCGAACCACGCATTGGTGCCCATGGCACACTGATTATCTTCCTACACCCGAAAGATATGGGTGGGGTTTTGATTGAGTTGATGGAAACACATAAATAGTGGCGCATGGACATGGGCCGAATTTGACCTATTTCTCTGCCATGCAACGGGTGGAGATAAGCGCATGAGCAAGGGTCTGAAAACTGACTATTTAATTATTGGTAGCGGCGTTGTCGGCATGGCTTTTGCCGATACTTTGCTGACGGAAACAGACGCCGATATTATTATCGTCGACCGCTATGCGATGCCCGGCGGCCATTGGAATGTCGCCTATCCATTTGTCACCCTGCACCAACCGTCATCTTTTTTTGGCGTTAGCTCAATGGAATTGAGTCGCGGTACCATTGACCAGATTGGCCTCAATAAAGGGCTCGGCGATTTGGCCAGCGGGGCCGAAGTTTCAGCCTATTTTGATGAGGTGATGCGGCAGCGGTTTTTGGCCAGCGGACGGGTGCGCTATTTTCCAATGTGTGATTACACGGGCAATGGGCAATTCAATCATAAGTTGAGTGGTGAAGAATTTAACGTCGATTACGCGCATTTGGTCGATGCCACTTTCATGACGATTTCTGTACCCTCAACCCACACGCCGAATTTTGATATTGCCGAGGGCGTGCGCTTTATGCCGATTAATGACTTACCAAAGGTCACCGCCAGCCCGGCCGGTTATGTGGTGATTGGCGGCGGCAAAACCGCCATTGATGCTTGTTTATGGCTGTTGCAACAAGGGGTTGATGCCGACGCCATTCAATGGATTATCTCGCGCGATGCGTGGCTGCTTGATCGCGCCAATGCGCAACCCAGCGAGGCTTTTGTTGAGACGATTATCAACACCCAAGCTGGCCAGTTCGAAGCCATTGCCGGTGCTCAGTCGATTGACGATATGTTCGACCGGCTTGAAGCGTGCGGTTATTTATTACGCCTCGACCCATCTGTGCGCCCCAGCATGTTTCACGCCGCGACCATTAGCCAAGCCGAATTGGCGCAATTGCGGCGGATTAAAAATATTGTCCGCATGGGCCATGTGCGGGCCATTGAGACAGACCGAATTGTGCTGACGCAGGGCGAGATTGCCACCAGCCCGCAGCATTTGCATATTGATTGTTCGGCCAGTCTAGCGCGGTCTTTTGCGCATAAGGACATAGTGCCAATTTTTCAGGGCAATGTGATTACCCCGCAGCCCATTCGGGCCTATCAACCGGCCTTTAGCGCCTCAATGATTGCCTATGTCGAAGCCAATTATGACAGTGATGAGGAAAAAAACCGGCTTTGCGCCCATGTGCCGCTGCCCAATCAAGATGTCGATTTTATTCCCATGACTTTGGCGATGATGATGAACCAATTTAATTGGTCGCAAGATGCCAATTTGCGAGCATGGATTCGCGACAATCGATTAGATGGGTTTTCCAAATCAATTGCCAATATTGATAAAAATGACTCTGAAAAAATGGACATTATGAAGCGCATACGAGACAATGCGTTTCCTGCGGTGGAAAAATTGCAAAAATTCGCCGCTTCACTGGATAAATAAAGGAGCCTTAGGTGAGCGAATTTCAGACCTATAAAACCGATCTAACAAAAAGCCGACTGGTGGCGACCGATGAGGCCGCTGCTTTGGCCAATCTGAAAGATGGCGATATTCTGGTGCGCATTGAACGCTTTGCCTTTACCGCCAATAATGTGACCTATGGCGCCTCGGGCGATAGCATTGGCTATTGGCATTTCTTTCCGGCGCAAGATAATGACAGTGGCGAATGGGGCTGCTTACCGGTCTGGGGCTTTGCCGAAATTGCCGCCTCAAATGTCGCCGGTCTCGATATTGGCGAACGGCTTTATGGCTATTTTCCACCGGCTGATTTTTTGACCCTGACGCCGAGCAAAATATCGCCACAAAGATTTATGGATGGGGCACCGCATCGGGCCGAGCTGCCGCCGGTCTATAATAATTATTTGCGCCTGTCGGGTGAGCAAAATTATGACCCCAGCATGGACGACCTTCGGGCCCTGCTAAACCCGCTTTATGTTACGTCTTTTTGCCTATGCGACGCCCTGCAAGAGGCCGACTATTATCAGGCTGAGCAAGTGATCATCGTCAGCGCCTCTAGCAAAACCGCAATTGGTCTGGCCCAAGGTCTGGCCGACGCCGACAGCGCGCCGCCCACCATTGGTCTGACGTCGGCCGGCAATCGCGCCTTTGTTGAAAGCCTCGGCTGCTATGATCAAGTCATCAGCTATGATCAGCTTGGGGAAGTCAATGCCAGCAAGCCAAGCGTCATGGTCGATATGTCGGGCAATCGGGTGGTGCTGGGCACGGTGCACGGCGCATTGGGCGATAATATGGTCAATTGTATTAATGTCGGCATGACCCATTGGGAAGACCGCGACACGCCGAAAGATCCGCTGGCGGATCAAATCATTCGCGAACGCAGCGGCTTTTTCTTCGCCCCATCGCATATTCAAAAGCGCATCGGCGACTGGGGGCAAGACGGCTATAATGCGCGCACGGACGCCTTTATGAAGCGCCGCGCCGAGCAGAGCAAAAGCTGGATGCGGGTCGAGCATATTGCCGGCTTCGAACCCTTTACCAATGTTTATAATGATGTTGTCGTCGGGAAAATGAACCCGAATGAAGGCTTAGTCGTTATCGTCTAATTGCGGATTATTCCATGGCAAAAATTCTACTTCTTGGTAGCGGTGAGCTGGGCAAAGAACTGGTCATTGCCTTGCAGCGTTTGGGGCAGGAAATCATCGCCTGTGACAGTTATGAGGCAGCCCCGGCCATGCAAGTGGCGGATGGTTTTGAAGTGTTTAACATGCTCGATGCCGGCGCATTGGATACGGTGATTGAACGCCATCAACCGGATTATATTGTGCCGGAAATTGAGGCCATTGCGACCTCGCTTTTGGTCGAAAAACAACAACAGGGCTATACGATTGTGCCTTCGGCCAAAGCCGTTGACCTCACCATGAACCGCGACAAAATACGTGATCATGCGGCCCAGCTTGGTCTGCGCACAGCGCGTTTTGCCTATGCTGAGTCGGAGCAAGAATTGCTGGCCAAAGCGGCGGATATTGGCGGCAAAGTGGTGGTTAAACCGGTGATGAGCTCATCCGGTAAGGGCCAAAGCACGGCCAGCAATGAAGCTGAATTGCGCGCCGCTTGGGCCTATGCGCTGGATGGTATGCGCGGCGACCGGCAGCGGGTGATTGTCGAGGAATTCATTGATTTTGATTATGAGATTACGCTTTTGACGATTCGCCAACACAACGGCGACACTTTGTTTTGCCCGCCGATTGGCCATGTGCAGGCGCGCGGCGATTATCAATATAGTTGGCAAAGCACGCAGTCGTCGCAAGCGGTCATTGAGGCGGCGCAAAATATGGCGCGCCAGATTACCGACGCTTTGGGTGGTGCGGGTTTATTTGGTGTCGAATTTTTTATCACCAAAACCGGCGATGTGGTGTTTAGCGAATTGAGCCCACGGCCGCATGATACCGGTCTGGTGACGCTTTATACGCAAGATCTCAGCGAGTTTGACCTGCATGCGCGGGCCTTTTTAGGGCTACCGATTCCGGCCATTCGCTTGCTGCGGCATGGCGCCAGCCAAGTGATTTTGGCGGCAGAAGATGCCAGCGGCCCTTATCATTTTTCCGGCGTCGAAGACGCGCTGGCGGTAGCTGATTGCGATATTCGCTTATTCGGCAAACCAGTGGCGCGGCCCTATCGGCGCCTCGGTGTGGTGCTCGGCCCAGATGTTGAAACCGCGCAAAAATCGGCCGCTTGTATCAGCGTTCATACGCAATAGGCGCTAGGCAAGATTGGCTTGGCTTGCTAGGCTTTGAAAAACACAAGGAGAAGCCATGTCAATTTCAGCCAATCAAAAACCTATTGAAACCGGATTAGGGCCTCGGCCTGAACCATCTGAGATTCTTCAAGGCGTTGATTTATCGGGAAAAAATGCGGTTGTGACCGGCGGTTATTCGGGCATTGGGTTGGAAACCGTGCGCGCATTAGTGGCCGCTGGCGCACATGTGCATGTGCCAGCCCGCGATCGCCAGCGCGCCATTCAAGCGCTTGATGGTATTTTGCCAGCCGAGCAAATTGGCACAATGGATTTGAGCGATATTGCCTCGGTGAAGAAATTTGCCGAAACCTTCAGCGCGGTGCATGACAATATTGATATTCTGATTGCCAATGCCGGTGTCATGGCGTGCCCTGAACAGCGCACGGCGCAAGGCTGGGAATGGCAAATTGGGGTTAATCATTTTGGCCACTTCGCGCTGATTACCGGCCTGCTGGACGCGCTATCAGCCGGCCATGGCGCCCGCGTGGTGACGCTGTCTTCGATTGGCCACCGCATTGCTGGCATTGATTTTGATGACATGCACTACACCCAGCGGGCTTATGACAAATGGAATGCCTATGGGCAGTCAAAAACCGCCAAATCATTGCTCGCGGTGGAATTGCACAATCGCTATGGCGATCGCGGCATTGAGGCTTTCAGCGTGCATCCGGGCGGTATTTTCACGCCGTTACAACGGCACTTGCCAAATGAAGAAATGGTGGCGCTTGGCTGGACCGATGAAGATGGCAAGCCAAGCGAGCTTGCGGCGGCCGGTTTCAAAACCCCATCTTTGGGGGCCGGCACCAGCCTATGGGCGGCCACCAGCCCGAAACTTGCCGGTCTGGGTGGGGTCTATTGTGAAGATTGCAATATCGCCGAAGCCGTGGCTGCGGATTCACCAAACTTTGACGGCGTGCGTCCCTGGGCGGTTGATCCAGAACTGGCGACGCGCCTGTGGGATGTCACGCAGAAAACGCTTGGGGCGATTTAACGCCTAAGAGGCGCCGCCGAGCTCAGATGGATCTGGCCATTTGGTGGCTTGCACGGCGGGGCGCGCTTCAATGACTTGTTTCCACGCGCTCAAAGCCGGTAGATGCGTCAAAATATCGGCCCCCTCTGGGGTCATGGCGGCGCTTTCAATGACGCAATACATGAAAATATCGGCCAGCGACACCTCCGTGCCAGCGAGAAAAGGCGCTTCGAGCAGACGCTGGTCAACCACTTGCATGTGATAGGCAATATTGGGCAAGGCCTCGGCGATTAATTTTTCATCCGGCTGGCGCCCCATGAGCGGCGCGACAAGGCGCGGCAAAACCAGCCGCTCTTCAATGATTGGGAAAACATAATTGCTCATAATGTTAACCCATTGCAGACAACGAGCACCGGCTTCTGGCGCCATTGGCTGCAAGCGGCGTTGATTATATTGGCTGTCAATATAGCTGGTGATGGCCAAGGTTTCATAAAAATGCAAATCGTCAATATAGGCCGCTGGTGTGCGCAAAAACGGGTGATGGGCGGCGCTTTCTTTGGTGCCCGTGCCAGTGGGGTGCAATTGCCAACTGACGCCAGCCTCTTGCGCCACCGTTGTGCAACAGCGCACAAAGGTTGAAATCTGCGGGCCATATAAAGCCAGTTTCACCGTATCCCCCACGGTTGCCGCTAAGCCAGCACGCGGGCGACGAAACTGGCAATCTCTTGATTGCAAATTTGCGATATGCGCGCATTTGGCATAAAGCCATTAAAGCCGTGCACGGCGCCGGGGAACACATGTAATTCGCACGCATTACCGGCTTTTAATAAGCGTTGCGCGTAATCAATGTCTTCATCAAGAAACAAATCAAGCTCACCGACCGGTAAATAAGTTGGCGGCAAGCCGGATAAATCTTCGGCCCGTGCGGCAGCCGCATAGGCTGGCACATCATCGCCGCCCGGGGTTTTGCCGAGATAAGACGTCCAGCCAAATAAATTGCCTTCGCGCGACCACACGGCGGTATTTTCGTGCGTCGGCGAGGGCTGGGCAATATTGCGGTCATCAATCATCGGATAGAGCAGCACTTGCCCGACCAGTTTTGCCGGCGCTTCATCGCGCACCCGCAAGGCCAGACCGGCCGCCAAACCGCCGCCGGCACTGGCACCGCCAATGGCAATGCGTTGGCTGTCGATATGATAGTGGGCGGCATTGTCGATTAAATGCACCAGCCCTTCATAGCAATCATTATGCGGGCCAGGAAAGGCCGTTTCCGGCGACAAACGATAGTCAACCGAAACCGCGACACAGCCCAATTGGCTGGCAAAACGGGCCATTAAAGGGTCGTCTTGTTGAGCCGAGCCGAGAATATAACCGCCGCCATGCATCCAATAAAACAAGGCCATTGGCTTGCTGGCTGGTTGTTTCGGCCGCATCATGCGCATCTCTATTTGATGGCCGTCAGAGCCGGTAAAGCGCACCACCTCTTGCACCACATCATCCGGCAGCGTGAAATCTGCCATCATCATGCCATTGCGGGCGCTGGCGGCGGCCCGAGAGGCAGCCAAGTCAGTGCTCAAATTAGCGCCCAATGGCATGGTCGCCTGCAACATTTTCAACCCATCGTGTAACTCTGGGTCAATCCGACTGAAATCCATTTTAACCCTCGATTTTGAAATATAATCCAGCGTTAGACACCAAACGGGCAATTAATTTTTGGCCCATGGCGGGAGCTGTGGTCAATACGCCGCCAGCCACACCATCGCTGTCTTGCAACAGGCACATAGCGCTTTCGGCAATCATTCGCGAGGTTGAGCCATAGCCTGGATCAAGGTCGCCACCAACGCTGACGCTCAGCGTGTCGCCTGAGGCAGTGGTGCCGTGGAACAAAATATCGTAATTACCGGCCTCACGCGATTCTTTCGACGGGCCTTCACCCGGCTGAGGCACGTCGTCACCTTCCAATGGATTGGTGCTAGCGACAAATTCAGCGACCGCTTTGCCTTCTTCACCGGCGCCGGTGAGCATCATTTCGTCATAGCAAAAATCTTCGCCATAAGCGTGGCCCATAAGGGCATTGGAACGGTGCACATTTTTGGTGTTAATGGCGGCCATAATAAATGGCGCAAGCCACTGCCCGAGCACCTCATCTTCGACTGGTTTGCTGTCATCGGGCTGCGCCGGACCTTGGAAACCATTGGCCAAGGAGAACGGATTGGCCAAAACATGGAATAATTCTGGGTTTTTGCCCAAAGCTTCCATGGTGGCGCCGAGAGAGGCAGCGGTGCCACCGGAAAACTCGCCATTCATGGCGCGCACGCGACCGCGCACACGTGGGCAGGTCGCACCAAATTTTTCTTTGGCAGCGTCTTGCAAAAACAGAACGCCCAAATCAAAAGGAATCGAGTCGAAACCGCATGAGTGGACAATCCGTGCGCCCGAAGCCTTGGCCGCCGCATCATGAGCGCCAATCATTTCATGCATCCAGCCCGGTTCGCCAGACAAGTCGACATAGTCTGTGCCCAATTCGGCGCAGGCGGCAACAATATCAGAGCCATATAGCTGGTAAGGGCCGACGGTGGTGCAAATCACACTGGCGCGCGACACCATTTGGCGCACGCTTGCCGGATCTGCGGCATCGGCAACGACCAGAGGGGTTTGCGGATCAGCACCAATGAGATCACGCACTTCGGCTAATTTTTCGGCGCTGCGGCCAGCCATTGCCCAATTCACACTGCGGCCATATTGGTTTTGCATATATTCCGCCACCAAACGGCCAGTAAACCCGCTGGCGCCATAAACGATAATGTCGAATTCTCTATTTTTACTCATAATTTGCTCCTATTGCATTTGCCAGAGTGTACCCGTGTGAAAGCCGGGCGCAAGCCTAACGATAACGGTCGCGCCATAAAATTGGCCAGAAAGCGGTAAAGCTGATTGCCGCCAGCACAAAATATAAATAGCTCAAACGATAAAAGCCGCCATCCTCGACAATAAAACCGGCCAGAAACGGCCCAAAGGCGGCGCCCAAAAGCCCCGTGCCCGCTGATAAACCAATTAACCGGCCCTCGCCATCGAGCCGGGCGGTAACGCCAGTGCGGAACGGGTCATTAAATTGCTGCGATAATTGCAAAACGCAGAATAAGACGACAAAGAGCAGCGGTGTGCTGACTTGCGGCATGGCAATGGCAGCGCTGACATTAATCAGCGTGGCAATGATAATTGGCCAAAAACTACCAATTTTTTGGCCAATAAATGCCGCCGTTGAGGCCCCGACGAGACCGATCAGAATACTGCCGGCAAACACTTGGCCAATGGTCGTCAACTCAAGCCCGATGGACACGCCCATGCGCTCGGTAAAAGACCAAAGCGCAGTGCCGGCAATGGAAATCGACATTGAATAGGCGACCACCCGCCAAGCGGTTTTGCGCATTGGCGCCGAAAGCGGCGTTGGCGCCGGGCCACTGGCCGGCAAAAGTAAAAACAATGGTGCCAGTAGCACCGTCATAATGGCCAAAAACCCATAGGCGCCGGTCAGGCCATATTGCAAAATCAAACTTGGCATGACCAGGTAAAGACCCATGGTGCAACTGGAGTCGAAGAGAATAATCAGCGCCGTCAGCCGTTCAGGATTGCGAGCCAGCGGAATAGTGGCGGCCAAAATTGCCACCAATACGCCCGATGACATGCCAGCGACAAACCGCTCGACATAAAACCAGCCTGCCGCCGATGGCGAGGCCGATAAAAACTGCATGAGTGCCAATAAGAGGCTGGCGCCAATAGCCCAATAATGCCGCTGAATGCGATTGATCTTCGGCGATAGGATAATGGCTGTGCCAGCCATGGCGAAAACTTCAAGACTGCCGACCATGCCCGCTTGCGAGGCGGTGAAACCACGATGGTCAATCAGCCCGCCGACAATCAAAGGCAGAACCGACAAAGCCTGATAGGAAACCAGCCCCGCAAAGGCGGTGGGGACGATTAATCGACGAATGGTGAGGAGCGCAAAACCCGTCTCTTGCACCGCAGAATCGGTGGTCATGGTATATTCCTATTCAAAATAAGGCGCCCGAGGCGGGTGTGAAAACAAGATAGAAGAAACCGCATAAAAGGCAAAAGTTTTACTTGGCCTGCAGTGTTTTTTTGTTAGGCTCGGTGAAGTTGAGTGCCCGCTTCGAGGGCCTTTTGCCTTGGGAGGGGTTTCAATGAGTTTAACGCAGGAACAACAAAAAACCTATGACACGCGCCATTATGCGCTGGCCATTCTGGTTGTGGTTTACACTTTTAGCTTCATTGACCGACAAATTCTATCGATTCTCATTGAGCCGATTAAGAATGACCTTGGTCTGTCTGACACGCAAATGGGCCTGCTAACCGGATTTGCCTTTGCCGCTTTTTACGCCACTTTGGGCATTCCGATTGCCCGTTTCGCTGACCGCAGCAACCGGCGTAATTTGATTGTCGCATCGCTCGGCGTTTGGAGCCTATTTACCGCCCTGTCTGGCTTGGCGCTAAATTTCTGGCATTTGCTGCTGGCCCGTATTGGTGTCGGTATTGGCGAGGCAGGATGTAGCCCATCGGCCCACTCAATGATTGCCGATTATTATCCGGCCGAACAACGCGCCACCGCCTTGGGGATTTATTCGCTGGGCATTCCCTTGGGCATTATGTTTGGCTTATTTGTCGGCGGCGCCATGGAAGAAGCCTTTGGCTGGCGCTCAGCGCTTTTCGTGGTCGGCGTGCCGGGGATTTTATTGGCCCTGATTGTGCGCTTTACGTTGCACGAACCGGCCCGAGGTTTTGCTGAAAAGCGCACCGATACGGGCACCCAGCCTGGTGTTGTTGAGACCTTGAGTTATCTGTGGCAGAAAAAATCATTCCGCCATTTATCTTTCGCCGCTGGCCTGACGGCCTTTGTTGGCTATGGTTTTGTTACTTGGGCGCCAGCGTTTCTGTCGCGCTCATTTGGCATGGGCAGCGCAGACATTGGTTTGTGGTTTGGCCTTATCCTCGGCATTCCTGGGGCTATTGGTATTTTCTTGGGCGGCTATTTGGCCGATAAATTCGGCGCCCGCGACCCGAAATGGTATGTCTGGATTAGCGCCCTTGCCTTGCTGATTTGCATCCCAGCGAATTATTTCGTCTTCACCTCAGAAAGCTCATTCATTGCCCTCGTGGCCATGGTGGTGCCGGTTACTTTAGGTAATTTCTACCAAGCGACAACTTTCTCGCAAACCCAAGGGATTTCTGAATTACGCATGCGGGCCACAGCGGCCGGTATTTTATTATTCATCATTAATATCATCGGCCTTGGTTTTGGCCCACAAATGGTCGGCATTGTCTCTGACTTGCTGAACCCTGAATATGGTCAAGAGTCGCTGCGCTATGCGCTGCTGATTTGCTCTTTATTTTATATTTGGGCGGCTTTGCATTTTTACTTTGCTGGGCGGCATTTGAAAAATGATCTGGTGACCGAGGGGTAAATTATTTGTCACCATGGGTGATCTAAGTGTTCATGGGCTGCGTATATAGCTCATGAACACACAGAGCTCCTCCCCAAACCGTCCCAAGATGCGTTTCGGCTCTATGTTCGGCGAAATAGCGCCTTTGGCCGCATTTTTTACAGTCAATCAATTCTATGGACTGTATATGGCGGCCTTTTCGGCGGTCTTGGTGTCAACTCTCCTTATTTTATACATCTGGGCCGCCGAAAGGCGTCTCGCGCGCTTTGTCGTCTTTGCGACCATTGTCTCATCCGTGCTAACTGTGGCAGCGTTTTTGGCTGAGGAAAAAATTTATATTAAAATCCAGCCAAGCCTGTTCAATTTCTGTTTTTCCGCCGTCTTGCTCGGTGGGTTGCTGACCGGCCGTAGCATGATGCGCGAATTCTTCAAAAGCCAGTTCGATCTGCCCGATTGGGTGTGGTTTCAATTAAGCCTGCGCTGGGGCTTGTTTTTTGCCCTTGCCACGGTCGCCAATGAATGGGCGTGGCGCGGTCTCAGCGATGATGACTGGGTGAGTTTCCGCGTGCTGGTTATGGCGCCGGCGACCGGCGTCTTCATGTTGGCGCAATTGCCGATTACCATGCGCGGTATACGCGAGGAAACCGCCGCCATGCGGCACGCCGATTAAGTCGGTATCCTATTTCTCTTGGCGTCGATTTCTATTAAGGTGCAGAGCATTTTATAAAAGGGGATGGCGATGAGCGACGGGCAAAAAAATTTTCAAGCAGTAATTTGGGATTTCGGCGGGGTGATTACCTCCAGCCCATTTGAGGCATTCAACCGCTATGAAGCGGCTAAAGGGCTGCCCGAAAACTTCATTCGCTCGATTAATTCAACCAATCCCGATGATAATGCTTGGGCGCTTTTTGAGCGTAGCGAAATTGACGCGGCACAATTCGACACGGCTTTTTTGCAGGAAGCCGAAGCCCGCGGCCATAGCGTGCGTGGGGCTGACGTCTTGGCGCTTTTAGCCGGCGATGTGCGCCCCGAAATGGTCGCCGTGCTCGACCGTTTGAAAGCCGATGGCTATCGCATTGCCTGTATCACCAATAATGTCAAAACCGGCTCTGGCGCGGGCATGGCACGCAATGTTGAAAAGGCGGCAGAAATACAGCAGGTCTTGGCGCGCTTTGAACATGTGATTGAAAGCTCAGTGGTCGGGGTGCGCAAGCCGGATCCAGCGATTTATCTCATGGCCTGCGACAAGCTTGGCGTTGAACCGCGCGATTGTATTTTCTTGGATGATTTGGGGATTAATCTAAAGCCAGCGCGGGCGTTGGGCATGGCGACCATTAAAGTGGCAGCGGCAGCGCCGGCGATTGAAGAACTCGCCAGCCTATTGGGGCATCAGCTGAGCTAACGCTATAGTGCGCGCAGCGCAGGCAATAAAAACCCCGACATGGAAAGCCATGCCGGGGTTTTATTTTGAGCTTACGCTATCTTAGTGCGCAAGGGCCCCTGAAGGCGCCTTTGGTGGCGCTTTACGTGGGACGATCATTTCTAGAACAACCGCCAGAGCCGGTAGCGCTGTTACCGCCATAATCATATTCACCATGAACATGAAGGTCAGCAACAGACCCATATCGGCCTGGAACTTGAGGGCTGAGAAGGCCCAAGTCGACACACCGACGGCCAGTGTCAGCGCAGTGAACACCACAGCCATACCGGTTTCGTTCAGTGTCAGCTTAAAGCTCTCTGTCACATCAAGGCCTTCTGACAAGTGGAACTGAATGCGGTTGTAAATGTAGAACGCATAGTCCACACCCAAGCCCACAGCCAACACCATCACTGGCAAGGTGGCAATCGTTAGACCGATTTCCAAGACTTCCATGAACCAATAGCCCATGAAGGTCGCCAATGTCAGCGGCACACAGCACGCAATGGTCGCGCGCCAGTCACGATAGGTCAGAATAACCAAGGCAATGATGGTGAGGTAAACATAAATCATCATCGGCAATTCAGAGACTTCAATCTCTTCATTCACAGCTGCCTGCACACCCATGTTACCTGAGGCCAAACGAATGGACACGGGCACCACTTTGGAGCTTTCAACTTTAATGCCTTGAGCTTTTACTTGAGCCAAAAGATCTTCTGGACTGTCTGTGTCGATTTCATAAGTAATCGACAAAGCTGAGTTCACACCATCATCAATAATGTCTGAACGCACGCCCAAATCAATGTCACCAACTTCACGCAGTGGCGGGTCTGTGACAATGTTCAGATTGGCAATCGGCGACGGGTGGTTGGCGCGGAACTCTTTTACCGCATCAGTTACACCACTAATTGTCGTTGCTTTGGCGTCTTCCAAGAAGATCAGCTGCGTCAGCAAAGTGCACTCTTCATTGAGCAGACCGGTTGATGTGCCAATTGGAGATTGCGACTGCACCAGCGCGTATTTGTTACGCGGCAGCGCCTGCCATTTCAAATTACCCTCGTTAAAGCCTGAGCTTGATTGACGGGTCAAATATGGCAGTGACAACACCAGTGACACGCCCTCAACATTGCGCAGATACCAAGTAAACTCATTGAGATACTTCATATATGAGAAGTTGATACAGGCTTCACGTGGGGTTTCCACAATCACGGTTAGCAGGTTCAGACCGAGAGCAAATTTTTCGGCAATCGCCCGGCTGTCTTGGTTGTAACGGGCTTCAACGCGGAGCTCAGGAGACCCAGCGTGCAAGGCGCCAACGTGGCGGTCTTGGCTTTGAATAAAGGCCGTGATGAACAAGACAGTCGAAATCAGCAAAATAGCAATGGCTGGTTTCGGATTGGCAATGCGACCCAATTTCTGCATCAGCTTAACCCGTGTAGCGCGCGCTTTACCGGCGCGCTCTACGAAGCCATCATCAATGCGGAAGTAACTTGCCAATACTGGCAACATCACCAAATTGGTCAAGATTTTCAGCGCCACACCAATTGATGCGGTAATCGCCAATTCTTGAATCATTTGGATTGGAATCAAAATCAATGTGCCGAAACCAACAAGGTCAGTCACCAGAGCCATTGAGCCAGGAATCAACAGACCACGGAAGGACGCACGCGCCGCTTCCTCACTTGACTTACCGCTGGAAATTTCCGCCGTAATCAAATTAATCTGCTGCACACCATGGCTCACACCAATGGCGAACACCAAGAATGGCACCAGAACGGCCAATGGGTCGAGACCATAACCAAGAAGGTTCAAAATACCGAACTGCCAGACCAAAGAGGTCAGGGAGCAGAAAATCGGCAAGAAGGTGAGCACGGCTGAGCGGGCATAGATATAGACCGACATAATGGTCAAGATCAGGGCAACAATAAAGAACTGCACCACTGTTCCCGCACCATCGGCAATATCACCGACCAGCTTGGCAAAACCAATAATTTGAATCTCATATTTGTCGTTTTCGAATTTGTCGCGGATTTCGCTTTCTAGTTTATCGGCCAAATCGAAATAATCGAGGCGGGCACCGCTTTTGACGTCAATGTCTAGCAATTCAGCCCGCACCATGGCGGCTGAGAAGTCATTGGCTACCAGACGGCCAACGAAACCACCGCGGACAACATTGTTCTCGATAATATCAAGAGCTGGCATACAGGTTGTTGCGAGGCTGGCTGTTTTCAAACGCGACACACATTGATTGTCGAGATTATCAACCGTAATCGTGCCCGGAATCACATCATCAGCCACAAAGCCGTCTT
>JAHEGN010000041.1 GCA_024645085.1 Rhodobiaceae bacterium | reverse complement strand
TTGCTCTCTGGCTGGTTTATGGTTATTTCATGCGCCAGTGCCGGCATAGCTCAGTTGGTAGAGCATCTGATTTGTAATCAGAGGGTCGCGAGTTCAAATCTTGCTGCCGGCACCATTTTTCCTTTGTATTTTCGATAATCCGCAGCGCCGCCAGCCCGCGATGCCCCCAAACCATCGCACCGCGCTTTGCTATGTTTTAGGACTATGGTACTGGTGGGCAATCAGGCGCGGTGTTGAGGGGGCGTTTATGGCTTTGAGCACGAAACACAAGATTGTTGCGGCAGCTCGGCAGATTTTAATGTCCGACGGCTATCGCTCTTTGTCGATGCGGCGGGTGGCGGCAGCCTGCGGCATGAGCGTCGGCAATCTCACCTATCATTTTCCAACCGCCGATAGCCTGCTGGTCGCGGTTATCCAAAACATGCTGGATGGCTATGGCGAGCAACTCAAACGCTATCAGACAATGGGCGTCGCCGAGGGCCAGGATATTCTCGATCAGGTGATCGAATTTATCATCCGCGATGCGGTGACCAGCGCCACCAGCAGTTTGATGATCGAGCTATGGGCCATGGCGAAACACGACCCCAGCAAAGCCAAATATGTCAATTTAGCCTATGACATGGGCCGTCAGGTGATCAAAACCCTGATTTTGCGAGCATCGCCCGAGACGTCGCCGGCCGACGCCGAAAAAGCCGCCGTCGTCCTGCTGGTTTTCTCCGAAGGCAGTACAGCTTTGTTCTCGCGGCGCCATGATTTGGGCTATGAAGCCGAGGATATGATCGGCGTGGCCCGCCAGACCATTCGCGCAATGATTGCCCCGACCCCGCATCATTAGCCCCCCAGCTTGGGCTCAAACAGCGGGTGGATGATTTTGTTATTGTAATGATAAATAGTTAGTACTACTGTGCTAATCAGAGCGAGAGGAAACGCAACATGTCTAGAAAATCATTAATGGCTGTAATCATTATCATTCTGGCGCTGGCGGCTTATTGGTTGAGCGGGCGCGGTGAGCCGACGCTCACCAGCGCCACCGATTTATCGCCTTGGGACACTTTGACCGCTGCCGAGATAACCACCGCCGCCGCCGCAGTGCGGGCGCAACACGGCGAAGACGTGCGCTTCAATCGCATCAGCCTGCGCCAGCCTGACAAAGCCGTGGCGCTGAGCTGGCAGGCCGGCCAGCCTGCCTTGCGCGGTGCTGAGATTGTGTTTCGCACCAAGGGTGTTTTCAAAATCGCCAATTATGATTTCTCGACATCCGAATTGGAAGCCAGTCGCGACCTGACCGGCGGCCAGCCCATGCTCTCGTCAGATGGCGAATTATTGCCCGCCCTGACGCAAGTCAATGAAGCCGAGGCCGTGGTGGCGGCACTGGCCAAACGCGGTGTCGAAGAAGGCGACGGCCTATGCTTGCCGCGCACTACCGGCCGGTTCTTCTCTGATCTTGTCGACGCTGCCAATGACCGCATGGCGCGCTTTGATTGCTTTAACATTAAGGGCCAGGGGCGCCTCGGTATTTTGCCCAGCACCAATGCCTTTGCCCGCCCGATTGAAGGGCTGAGTTTTTTATACGACATCGACAAACAAAAAATCATTGAGCTGACCGACAGCTATGAGGGCACGGATTTCCCGCCGCATGACATGGCGGCTGATGAGTTTCATGGCGGCGCGATTGAGACGCGCCCGACTTTGAAGCCGGTGATAACGACGCGCCCTGAGGGACAAAACTTCACCATTAACGGCGGTCATATCAGCTGGCAAAACTGGTCTTTCTATCTCCGTTTCGACCCGCGCCAAGGCACGATTCTCAACCGGGTCGGCCACCAAAGCGGCGCTGGTTTCCGGTCTGTCGCCTATGAGATTGCCATGTCAGAAATGTTCGTGCCGTATCACGACCCCGACACACATTGGTTTTACCGCGCTTATTTTGATATGGGCGAATATGGTTTCGGGGCGATGGCGACCGAATTAAAAGGCAGCGATTGCCCGAGCCACGCCAGTTTCCAAAACGTGACGCTGCCTAATTATCTCGGCGCGCCGACGCTTATGGAAAATCGTGTGTGTGTGTTCGAGCACGACCCGGGCCATCCGATGTGGCGCCATAATAGTCCATTTGACGGCGTGCCCGGCATGGATAGCCATCAATCGCGTAGCTCGACCGAGCTTGTCGTGCGCATGGTCGCAACCATTGGGAATTACGACTATTTCCAAGATTATGTGTTCCAGCAAGATGGCCGTTTGCGAATCCGGCTGGTGTCCACCGGTATTGACGCGACCAAGGGGGTTTTCTCGCGTTCTCTGGCCGATGAGACCGCCGCCGCCGACACCGCCACGGGCACGCTGATTGCGCCTTATCGCCTTGGGGTGAACCATGACCATTTCTTCAATTATCGCATTGATTTTGATATTGATGGCGCCGCCAATAATTTCGACCGCCTGAAGTTGCAAGCCATTGAGCAACCCAAAGACGCGCCACGGCAGGGTATTTGGGGGGTTGTGCCGCAAGCGGTGAATACGGAAGAGCAAGCCCAAACCCGGATGAATGCTGACAAGCCGGCGGTCTTGCTGTTTTCCAGCGCCGCGGCGAAAAACCAAATGGGCTATGCCACGGGCTATCAAATTATGATGCCGAATGTGAAGCCCTTGGTTTCCATGGGTGACGCGATTTACCAACGCGCCGCCTTTGTCCGCAATAGTCTGTGGGTGACGCGGTTTAAGCGCGATGAAATCTTCACCTCGGGATTGGGGGTTAATCAATCGGCCCCACTAATCGGCCTACCGCAATATATTGCGGATAATCAGAATATCCGGAACACGGATATCGTTGCGTGGGCGACCATGGGTTTCCACCATGTGCCAATGGCCGAAGACTGGCCGGTGATGCCGGCCAAGGTTGATCAGATTATCCTCAAACCGCGCAATTATTTCGACCGCAACCCGTCGATTGATCTGGCCAATTAAACTACATCAAGGCTTGGGCCAAGTGAGGTCACCTTGCTTGGCCCGAGGCGATTGAGAACCCTAACGCTGCGGTAAGGGGTTTATTGATGGCAAGAATTTTGAGCCCATTTGGTTTTAATCGAAGGGCAGGGGGTGGTGTCTTTCGGCCAGCGGAGTTTCGTCATTTGGTTGCTTTTTGCGCCTCATGATCTGTCACCCCCGAGAGTTGCCAAATACCCGCAAAAAGCAGCGCAGGTGTTGTAAAAGAATAACGCCTCGGGCGCCCCGACATCGGGCCCCATGTCGTCAAGCAAAGAATGGCGGATGCCTTGTTCATCGCTGGTATAGCATAGAGTTGGCCAATACCTGCTCTGAACGCACCGTGCATTGTTATTCCATTATCTTCCAACTTTGTCTGTGCTCTTCCAAGCGTGTTCGCATCCGAAGTTATTAGGCGCGCGACCGACTCCACGGCAGACAAACACTTTCAGTCAGCGAAGCAGAAACTACGCACAAGAGTAGGCGAGAGTGTTGAAGAACAACTCAAACGACAGAATGAAGCGTTTATGGATATATGTGATGGGTTGATTGCTGTGCGTAATCAGGTGTCAGCAAATACGAACATCGGACTGACTGCGGTTCTACTCAACGAGCGCGCAGACAAGGCGGTGATGAAAGCGATAAAGAACAAGCGACTCTAAACAGAGTCGTTTTTCTTATTCGTGTGATGTATCATCAGATGCTCTGAACGAGTTTTAGAACTCTATTTTAGTCGTTTTAGACACATTCTATTCACAAAAATCATTCACATAGCATTCACACGAGATTTAGATGTGAAAATAGTGTCTATTTTTATCAATTAAAACATAGACTTATAAAGCGTTCTTGAAAGAGCAAAATGTTTGTAATCAGAGGGTCACGAGTTCAAATCTTGCTGCCGGCACCATTTTTCATTTTTTATTGGCCAGTTTGAAAACAAACACTGCGTCGTCGCCGCAATTATCGTCATTTCGCTCAAACCGAATTTCTGATTTGGCCGCCAATAATTTCGCCGCCAAATCATCCGTGTCGCCTTTGAAGCGCATGCTTTCATAGCTCAGAATTTGGCCGAAAAACCGGTCGAGGAAACCCTTGCGGAATATGTGCCATTGGTCATCGGCGCCGGGCTCCAAAATCAGCGCGCCGTCAATGCTAATTTTCACTTCGCGCTCAAGGCCGCAAATATAGCTATCGCCATAATTCAAAATAATTTTTCGGTAAAAAAGCGTTTCGCCATTGGTCAAGGCGCGCATGTCTTCTGGCGGCCCAATGGTGATGGAAATCGCGCCCTCGGTTTCGGCCTTGCCAGCAATCATCTCGCCTTCGAGATAAAAAGACCTTCCGGCCTCGGTTTTCAGTCTTTGCCAAGCCGCCGCTGCGGCCGGATATAAACTCAGCGCGGCCAACACCAGCACAGCAAAGGCGCTTGGTCGATACGCGCGTAAAACAATCACTTTCATGCCGCCACGCTAAAGGCAGATAAATTTTTTGTCATCTGCAAAACGCACACCCACCGCTCCAAAGCCCGCCCATCTTGCATTATCTGCAAATTTACCCTTCAATAGAATTTGAACATTTGGGGAGAAGACGATGTTTGATTTGGTTATTCGCAACGCACTTTTGGTTGATGGCACGGGCGCGCCGGCGCGGCAGGCTGATATTGCGATTCAAGATGGCGTCATCAGCGCCGTTGGCACGGTCACGGCAAAGGGCAAAACAGAAATCGACGCCAAAGGTGATTTGGTCACCCCGGGCTGGGTCGATATCCACACCCATTATGACGGGCAGGTGACATGGGATCCGTATTTGTCACCATCGGGCTGGAATGGCGTGACCACCGTCGTCATGGGCAATTGCGGGGTCGGCTTCGCGCCGGCCAAAACCGATCAACATGATTGGCTCATCGGCC
>JAHEGN010000012.1 GCA_024645085.1 Rhodobiaceae bacterium | reverse complement strand
TGCCGCGCTTCGTTGAAATCAGCTTCTTGGGCGTCATAATGGGCTTGCAAAGCCTGCATGGCCAGCGGGTGTTTTTCAAGTTTCACCTCAAAGGCCGCGGCAATGCAGTCAGCGGTGATATCATCATGGGTGGGGCCAATGCCGCCGGAGGTGAAAACATAATCATGACGCGCCCGCAGCTCGTTAACGGTGGCCACAACAGTCTCCAAAACATCAGGAATAATCCGCGCTTCCTGCATGTCGACGCCAATCTCACCGAGCATTTGCGCGACAAAGGCCAAGTTTTTATCTTGCGTGCGGCCAGACAACACTTCATTGCCAATGATGATCATGGCGGCGGTTACACTTTTTGGCTGCGCGGACATATCTCGCCTTTCGCTTGCGTGATGATTGATTGTTATATACGTCAAACTTGCGCTGGCCCAAACATTATCTGCCGGCGGTCGAGGCAATTTCAATTTGGTGGCCAGTGCGGGCCCGTGCTATAGACAGGTCTATGAACTTTATTGCCGCCAGTTCGGCTCCATTGAAGAGCACCGGTCAAATCAAACTGCACACAGCGGAAGATTTCGAAGCGATGCGTGTGGTCGGTCGCATGGCGGCGCAAACGCTGGACGCTCTATCTGAGTTTGTGCAAGCCGGGGTGACAACGCAATTTCTCGACGATAAGGCGGTGGAAATCATCACTGACCTTGGCGCCGTGCCAGCGCCGCTGAATTATCGCGGGTTTCGTAAATCCATTTGCACCTCGATTAACCATGTCGTGTGCCACGGCATTCCGGGCGATAAAATATTGCGCGACGGCGATATTATGAATGTCGATGTGACGCTATTCCATGGCGGGTTTCATGGCGACCATAGCCGCATGTATGGCATTGGCGAAGTGTCGGTGAAAGCCAAACGGCTGATGGATGTGACTTATGATGCGATGATGCAAGGCATTGAGGTGGTGCGGCCGGGGGCGACTTTGGGCGATATTGGCGCCGCCATTCAATCTTATGCCGAGGCCGCGCGCACTTCTGTTGTTCGCGATTTTTGCGGCCATGGGCTTGGCCGGATTTTTCATGATGCGCCAAATATTCTGCATTATGGCCGCTCTGGCGAAGGTCTCAGCCTGCGCGAGGGCATGTTTTTTACCATTGAGCCGATGCTGAACCTGGGCAAGCCCGCGGTTAAAATTCTCGGCGACGGATGGACGGCGGTGACCCGCGATCGCACTTTATCGGCGCAATTTGAGCACTCTATTGGGGTGACGGCGACCGGCTATGAAATTTTTACCGCCTCCCTCAATGGCATGGAAACGCCGCACCGACAGACTTAAGACTAAAGGAAAAATAGGGTGAAAGAAAAATCAACAAGCACCCATTTCAACAGACTACGAAGCTTTAGAACCGGCCACCGCGAGAGACTTCGCGCGCGCTTCAATACTGGTGGAATAGAAGCCGTGCAGCCGCATGAATTATTGGAATTGATTTTATTCCGCTCTCTGCCGCGCCGCGATGTGAAGGATTTGGCGCATGAGTTAATCCATGACTTCGGCGATTTATCGGCTGTTTTATCGGCGGCGCCGTCTGAATTGCGGGCCTATTCAGGGGTCGGTGACAGCGTCATCACTGACTTCAAAGTGATTGAGGCAGCGGCGCTGAGCATTGGTCAGTCGAAAACCAAACTGCGGCCGGTGCTGCAAAATTGGGACGCGCTTTTGAGCTATTGCCGCGCCCGCATGGCTGAAAAGAAGATTGAAAAATTTCATGTGATTTTCCTTGATAAGCAAAACCAAATCATTGCCGATGAAGAAATGGGCAGCGGCACGGTTGATCATACGCCAGTATATCCGCGCGAAGTGATGAAACGGTCGCTGGAGCTCAGCGCCTCAGCACTGATTTTAGTGCATAATCACCCTAGCGGTGACCCATCGCCGTCACAGGCCGATATTGAAATGACTCAGAAGCTGAAAACCCTTGCCGAAAGCTTCAATATTGTGCTGCACGACCATTTGATTATTGGGCGGCACGCCGAAGTGAGCTTCAAAAACATCGGTTTATTGTAAAAACTGCGTTTTAAGCACATAAATTCAGTAAAACAGGCAAAGAATCGCCGCTTAGTCATTACTTATGAGCGGCGATTATGGTAAAGCCATGGCAGAGGAGACCACAGATGATTCCACGTTATGCCCGCCCTGAAATGACTGCCCTTTGGGAAGCCGAAAGCCGGTTTTCCATTTGGCTCGAAATTGAAACCCACGCCATGGATGCCATGGTTGAGCTGGGCATTGTGCCAGCTGATGCCGCGCAAGCGGTGCGTGAACGCGGCGGCTTTGACGTCGACCGGATTGATGAAATTGAACGCGAAGTCAAACATGACGTTATCGCCTTTTTGACCAGCCTGTCGGAACATGTCGGCCCTGAGGCGCGGTTTGTCCACCAAGGCATGACCTCATCTGACGTTTTGGACACGTGTTTTAATGTTCAATTGGTGCGCGCAGCGGATATTTTGCTGGCCGATATGGACGCTTTGCTGGCGGCCATTAAAAAACGGGCGTTTGAACATAAAATGACACCGACAATTGGTCGCAGTCACGGTATTCATGCCGAGCCAACAACATTTGGTCTGAAACTGGCGCAAGCCTATGCCGAATTTGACCGCAATCGGGCCCGTTTGGTGGCGGCGCGCGAAGAAATTGCTACTTGTGCCATTTCTGGTGCGGTCGGCACCTTCGCCAATATTGACCCATCAGTGGAACTGCATGTGGCCGACAAAATGGGCTTGGTTGCTGAGCCAGTGTCGACGCAGGTTATTCCGCGCGACCGCCATGCGATGTTTTTTGCCACTCTCGGCGTGGTTGCCTCATCGATTGAACGGCTGGCGACAGAAGTTCGGCATTTGCAGCGCACGGAAGTGTTGGAAGCGGAAGAATATTTCTCTGAGGGCCAAAAGGGCTCCTCGGCCATGCCGCATAAGCGCAATCCCGTGTTGACCGAAAACCTGACCGGCTTGGCCCGTTTGGTGCGCGGCATGGCGCTGCCAGCCATGGAAAATGTGGCGCTGTGGCACGAACGCGATATTTCGCATTCATCGGTCGAACGAATGATTGGCCCCGATGCCACCATCACCCTTGATTTCGCCCTGATGCGCTTGACCAATGTGATTGAGAATTTACTGATTTACCCCGAACGCATGCAGGCCAATCTTGATAAATTGGGCGGCCTGGTGCATTCGCAGCGCGTCTTATTGGCGCTGACGCAAGCCGGTGTGAGCCGCGAAGACGCCTATCGCTTAGTGCAGCGCAATGCCATGCCGGTCTGGCGCGGTGAAGGCCAGTTCCTTGAATTGCTGAAGGCCGATGAAGAAGTTGTGTTGAGTGATGCCGATTTGGAAGCACTGTTTGATTTGAGTTATCACTTCAAACATGTGGATACGATTTTTGACCGCGTGTTTGGTCGCTGACATTGGCAGAATCAAGGCCATAATTTAACTATGCCGATAACGGCAGCACCGGAGAGAGACAATGTCGAAGCGTCGTAAAATTTATGAAGGCAAGGCCAAGGTTTTATTCGAAGGACCAGAGCCCGGCACGCTGGTGCAATATTTCAAAGATGACACCACGGCCTTTAATGCGCAAAAGCACGAAGTCATTGATGGCAAAGGTGTTTTGAACAATCGGATTTCCGAATATATCTTCACCCGCCTAGAAGAAATTGGCATTCCAACGCATTTTATTCGCACGCTGAATATGCGCGAACAGCTTATTCGCGAAGTTGAAATTGTGCCGCTAGAAGTGGTGGTGCGCAATGTTGCGGCGGGCTCGCTGGTCAAGCGACTTGGTCTGACCAGTGGCGAACCCCTGCCGCGCCCATTGGTGGAGTTTTATTATAAGGATGATGCGCTGGGCGACCCGCTGGTAACGGAAGACCATATTTCGGTTTTCAATTGGGCAACACCGGCCGAAGTTGATGAGCTGATGGCGCACGCTTTGCGGATTAATGATTTCCTGACTGGCCTGTTTTATGGCGTCGGCATTCGACTGGTGGATTTCAAATTGGAATTTGGTCGGCTGTGGGATGGCGAAAATCATCGGCTTGTTTTGGCTGACGAAATCAGCCCTGACAGCTGCCGCCTGTGGGACACAAAAAGCCTTGAAAAGCTCGACAAAGACCGGTTCCGCGAGGATTTGGGCGGGTTGGTTGATGCCTATCAAGAAGTGGCGCGCAGATTGGGAATTTTTAACGGCAAGAACACTGATGGTAAAACTGGGCCTGTATTGGTGAGTTGAGGAAAATATGAAAGCTATAATTAATATCACGCTGAAATCTGGGGTGCTCGACCCGCAAGGCAAAGCCATTGAAAATGCGCTTGGCCAATTAGGCTTTACTGGCGTCAATGGCGTGCGCCAAGGCAAGCTCATTGAAATTGATTTGAGCGAGACCGACGCGGCTAAAGCTGAAGCCAGTCTCACTGATATGTGCGAACAGCTTCTCGCCAATACAGTGATTGAGAATTACGACATTCAGCTCGATAAGTCGGAGTAGGCCTATGCAGGCTGCAGTGATTGTTTTTCCAGGTTCGAATTGCGACCGTGATGTCGCTGTGTGTCTTGAGGCAGCGACCGGCACGGCGCCTCTCATGGCTTGGCACGGCGACGCCGCCCTGCCCGATTGTGATTTGATTGTTCTACCTGGCGGGTTTTCCTATGGCGATTATTTGCGCTGCGGGTCAATGGCCGCCAATAGCCCGATCATGCGCGAAGTGGTCGCCCAAGCGCATAAAGGGGCGGCGGTTTTGGGGATTTGCAATGGGTTCCAAATTTTGACCGAATGCGGCCTTTTGCCTGGCGTGTTAATGCAAAACACCGGCCTTAATTTCGTCTGTCGCGATACACGGCTGAAAGTCAGCAATGCGCAAAACGCCTTCACCCATTTGTATCAGCAGGATGAAGAAATTATTATTCCGGTTGCCCATAATGAGGGCAATTATTTTGCCGATGAGGCGACACTGGCGGGCTTGCAAGAGCACCAGCAAATCGCCTTCACCTATGGGGCTGGCGATAATCCGAATGGCGCCTGTCTTGATATTGCCGGCATTACCGATAGAAGCGGCAAAATTCTTGGCATGATGCCACACCCTGAACGCCGCGCCGAGGCCGCTTTGGGCGGCGAAGACGGCAAGCGCCTGTTTACCGGCATTGTGGAGAGTTTGGCATGAGCACGCGTTTGAATAATTTGGTAGATGTGACCGACGATATAGCGCGCGAACATGGGCTGACCGACGACGAATATAAAATGATTGTTGATCATTTGGGGCGGACGCCGAATATGACCGAATTGGGCGTGTTTTCGGTAATGTGGTCGGAACATTGTTCTTATAAATCATCGCGCAAATGGCTGAAAAAACTGCCAACCGAAGGCCCACAAGTAATTCAGGGGCCAGGCGAAAACGCCGGTGTGATTGACATTGGTGATGGCGATACGGCGATTTTCAAAATGGAAAGCCATAATCACCCGTCATTTATTGAGCCTTATCAAGGCGCGGCAACCGGCGTCGGCGGCATTATGCGCGACGTGTTTACCATGGGCGCTCGGCCCGTTGCCAATTTGAACGCGCTGCGCTTTGGTGAGCCGAGCCATCCGAAAACCCGCCACCTTGTGGCCGGTGTGGTGTCTGGCATTGGCGGCTATGGCAATTGCATTGGCGTGCCAACGGTTGGCGGCGAAGTTAATTTCGACGCCAGCTATAATGGCAATATTTTGGTCAATGCCATGTGCGTCGGCACAGCGCGGGCTGATAAAATCTTTTATGCCGCCGCCACGGGGGTTGGCTCACCGGTTGTTTATGTCGGCGCCAAAACCGGCCGTGACGGCATCCATGGGGCAACCATGGCATCGGCCGAGTTTGACGATGCCTCACAAGAAAAACGCCCAACTGTTCAAGTCGGCGACCCGTTTACTGAGAAATTGCTGCTCGAAGCGTGCCAAGAACTAATGGCCTCAGATGCGATTATTGGCATTCAAGATATGGGCGCAGCTGGCCTGACATCGTCGTCGGTTGAAATGGCCGATAAGGGCGGCGTCGGTATTTTCATCGACCTCGATAAAGTGCCGTGTCGCGAAACCGCCATGAGCGGCTATGAAATGCTGCTGTCGGAGAGCCAAGAGCGCATGTTAATGGTGCTGAAACCGGGGCGCGAAGCCGAAGCGGAGAAAATTTTCCACCGCTGGGGACTCGATTTTGCGGTTATTGGCGAACTGACTGACAGCCATCGCATGGTGGTGCATCATCAGGGCGAAGAAATTGCTGATATGCCTCTCGGGCCTTTGGCCGATGGCGCGCCAGAATATGACCGGCCGCATGTCGCGACCCCGAAACGCCCGGCATTTGACTCCAATCAGGCAGCGCATCCGGCGATTGTCGATAGTTTGAAAAGCCTCATGGGCAATAGCGAGATTGCTTCGCGGCGGTGGATTTGGGAACAATATGACAGCATGGTGATGGGCGACACATTGGTCGGCCCTGGCGGTGATGCGGCTCTGGTGCGCGTGCATGGCACGCAAAAAGCCTTGGCCATGAGCACAGATGTAACGCCGCGCTATTGTTTTGCAGACCCGATTGAGGGCGGCAAACAGGCAGTGGCGGAAGCCTATCGCAATATTTCTGCGACCGGTGCCACACCTTTGGCGATTACCAATTGTTTGAATTTTGGCAATCCAGAGCGCCCTGAAATTATGGGGCAATTTGTCGGCTGTCTCGACGGCATGGGGCAAGCCTGTTTGGCCCTCGATTTTCCTGTCGTTTCAGGCAATGTGTCGCTTTACAATGAAACCAATGGCACTGGCATTTTGCCGACCCCCGCGATTGGTGGGGTTGGAGTGATTGCCGATTATAATAAGGCCATTGGCAATGGGTTTAGCGAAGCTGGCGCACATGTGTTTGTCATTGGTGGCAGCCATGGCGCGCTTGGCTGCTCGCTTTACCAACGCCATATTTTGCAAGATGACACGATTGTCGCGCCGCCTGCGGTTGATTTGCAAGCTGAACGCGCGCATGGCGAATTTGTGCGCGCGGCGATTGCTGCTGGCAGTGTCAGTGCCGCCCATGACGTCTCCGACGGCGGTTTATTGGTGGCTTTGAGCGAGATGACCATGCGCCACGGCATTGGCCTCACGAGCCCACAGCAAGGCGATGCGGCCTATTGGTTTGGCGAAGATCAGGGGCGCTATATTGTGCAAGTCAGCGCCGCGCAAGTGGACGGTTTCACCGCTGCGGCGCAAGCTGCTGGTGTTGATGTCAATGAAATTGGTAAAACTGGTGGTGACGAATTGACAATTGACGCTACGCTCACCATATCTATCGCAGAGCTGACGCGCATTAATCAGGATTGGTTTCCTGATTTAATGTCGGGCAAAACCGCATAGGAGAGTGTCATGCCGATGAGTGCTGGCCAATTAGAGCAAATGATCCGTCAGGCCCTGCCCGACGCGCAGGTTGAAATTACCGATTTGCGCGGCGATGGTGACCATTATGCGGCGCATGTTGTGTCTGCTGCCTTTGCCGGTAAATCTCGCGTTGAGCAGCATAAAATGGTCTATGACGCGCTAAAAGGCGGCATGGGCGATGAATTGCATGCTCTGGCTTTACAAACCGGGGTTCCGGAAACCAATCAGTAGGAGCGCGTTATGAGCGATACAGATAGTCAAATTAAATCAGAGATTGATGGCGCCGATGTGGTGCTGTTCATGAAAGGCACGCCAGTTTTTCCACAATGTGGGTTTTCCGGCCAAGTGGTACAAATTCTGTCGCATATTGGCGTGCCATTCAAAGGCGTGAACGTGCTGGAAGATGATGCGTTGCGCGACGGCATTAAAACCTATTCAAACTGGCCGACCATTCCGCAGCTTTATGTCAAAGGCGAATTCGTCGGCGGTTGCGATATTATTCGCGAAATGTTCGAAGAAGGCGAATTGCGCCCCTATCTGACTGAAAAAGGCATTTCTCTGCTGTCGGACGAAGGATAAGCTTTTCACCTCATCTAACAGCCATCTAATTGGCCAAAAAAAACCCGCCCTGTGAAACACATGAGGCGGGTTTTTCTGCCTGCCCCAAAGTGAGGCGGCGAAAGCTAACAATCTAATTACGTGAGTAAAACTCAACCACCAGATTTGGCTCCATTTGTACCGGATAAGGCACTTCAGAAAGCTGTGGCACACGAACCATTGTTGCGGTCAGTTTATTGTGATCAACGTCGAGATATTCTGGCAAATCACGCTCAGCGCTTTGGATGGCTTCCAGCACGATATTCAATGTCCGCGACTTTTCACGCACTTCAACCACATCGCCGACTTTCAGGCGACGGCTTGAGATATTGCAACGACGACCATTGACCATCACGTGACCGTGATTGACAAATTGGCGGGCAGCAAAAACAGTGGTGACGAATTTGGCGCGATAGACAACCGCGTCCAGACGTGATTCCAACAGACCAACGAGGTTTTCGCTGGTGTCGCCCTTCACGCGCACCGCTTCGGCGTAAATACCACGGAACTGTTTTTCGGTGATATTGCCATAATGGCCTTTAAGCTTTTGCTTGGCGCGCAACTGCAGACCAAAGTCAGACAATTTGCCACGACGACGCTGACCGTGCTGGCCTGGGCCATACTCGCGACGATTTACCGGGCTTTTCGGACGGCCCCAGATATTTTCGCCCATGCGGCGGTCAATTTTATACTTCGTTGATAGGCGCTTGCTCATGCGGCGCGGTCCTTACATAGTTCAAAACAAAATGGCGAGAAGAAACTCGCTGATTGGCGCGTAATATACGCATGCTAGGCGTCATGTCAAACACGATTTTCGCCGTTTTCTAAGGTTTTTTCTAAATCCTCCGGAGACCCTGCTTCTGGGTCAGCCAAACCGCGCGAAATCGCCCCAACACGCGGCTTTAATTGGGCGTCGCGCGGGCCACGTGGCCAGCGCAAAAGCGAATTAATAATGCCGCGAAAGGTGCGCACATCTTGCTCGGTGAGACCAGCGCGGTGAAACATGTTGCGCAGGTTGCGGGCCATGGCTGGGCGCTTTTCCGGCGGGTTCAAAAACCCTGAAGCCTCAAGCGCAGCCTCAAAATGGGCGAACATGGCATTCATTTCACCGCGTGTTGCTGGCCGTGTGCCGGGCGTCATATCGCTGACCGGCGGCGTCGTATCGGCCGCTTGAAACCATTCATAACCGATTAATAAAACCGCCTGCGCGAGGTTCAATGAGGTAAATTCTGGGTTCAACGGCACCCGACAAATCACATCAGCCAATGAGATATCTTCATTTTCTAAGCCGGTGCGTTCGGGGCCAAATAAAATGCCGCTTTGGGCAATTTCACCGGTTTTTTCGATACGCCCACGCATTTCAGCGGCAATATGCGCCGGTGTCATGACAGGTTTTACCATGTCGCGAATCCGTGCCGTCGTCGCCACGAGAAAGCCAAGATCGGCGGTCGCCTCGGCAACGCTATTATATAGCCGATGATTGTCAATCAGCGCATCGGCCCCTGAAGCAGCCTTGCGGGCGCGATCAATTTGCCAGCCGGCGCGTGGATTGACCAAGCGCAAATCGGTGAGACCGAAGTTCAACATGGCGCGCGCGACAGTGCCAATGTTCTCACCCAGTTGCGCGCCGACCAAAATAATCGCCGGGGCGGCATTTTTTTCCAAAAAATCTTCCATAATGTTCCAATAAGTGAAACTGGCCCTTTTATCAATGCCAAGCTTTTGCTATGTTTCCCCCTCACCAGCCGCATGGCGACAAGGAAGTAATAATGACAAAGATCAAAGTAGAAAATCCCATTGTAGAACTCGATGGCGATGAAATGACCCGTATTATTTGGCAGATGATTAAAGATAAGTTGATTTTGCCGTTCATGGATATTGATCTGCGCTATTACGATTTGGGTATCGAAGCGCGCGATGACACAAATGACCAAATCACCATTGACTCGGCGGAAGCGATTAAGGAAATCGGCGTCGGCGTTAAATGTGCCACCATCACGCCAGATGAGGCGCGGGTTGAAGAATTTGGCCTGAAAAAAATGTGGCGCTCCCCCAATGGCACCATCCGTAATATTCTCGGCGGCACAGTGTTCCGCGAGCCAATTATTTGCCGCAATGTGCCGCGGCTTGTGCCCGGTTGGACCGACCCGATTGTTATCGGCCGTCATGCCTTTGGTGACCAATATCGGGCCACTGACTTTGTTGTGCCGGGGGCGGGTAAATTGACCATGCGCTGGGAAGCCAGCGACGGCAGCGACGCAAAAGAATATGAAGTGTTTGACTTCCCTGGCGGCGGCGTTGCGATGTCGATGTATAATCTCGACGATAGTATTCGCGATTTCGCCCACGCCTGTATGATGTATGCCATTGAACGCAAATGGCCGCTTTATATGTCGACCAAAAACACCATTTTGAAAGCCTATGACGGGCGCTTTAAGGATTTGTTCCAAGAAGTGTTTGATGCCCATTACAAAGGCAAATTCGAAGCCCTTGGCATTACTTATGAGCACCGTCTGATTGATGACATGGTGGCGGCGGCGCTGAAATGGTCAGGCGCTTTTGTCTGGGCCTGTAAAAACTATGATGGCGACGTGCAATCCGATACGGTGGCGCAAGGCTTTGGCTCGCTCGGTCTGATGACCTCTGTCTTGTTGACGCCCGATGGTAAAACCATGGAAGCCGAAGCGGCGCATGGCACGGTGACACGGCATTATCGGGCCCATCAGCGTGGTGAAGAAACCTCGACCAATTCCATTGCCTCGATTTTCGCTTGGACCCGTGGGCTCAGCAAACGGGCGGATTTAGACGATAATAAAGCCTTGGCCGATTTCGCTGCCACTTTGGAAAAAACCTGCGTCAGCACCGTCGAACGCGGCGCCATGACCAAGGATTTGGCCCTATTGGTGGGCTCCGGCCAAAAATGGCTGAGCACAGAAGGGTTTTTGGACAAAGTCAGCGAAAACCTCGAAGACGCGCTGTCTAAAGGCCAGTAAATAAAAGGCCAATACAAATACTGATTATATCAGCTTAGCTTGAGGCGGCCTCAATCGCGGCCTCAATGGCGGCTATGGCTTGCGCCCCGCCATTGACATCGGAGCCACCGGCTTGCGCCATATCTGGCCGTCCGCCACCGCCCGTGCCGCCGAGCTTTTCTGCCCCCAGCTTGACCAAATCGACAGCGTCAAAACGATCCGTTAAATCAGCGGTGACACCCACGGCAATGCCGGCCTTGCCGTTATCAATGCCGATAAACACCACAACACCACTGCCAATTTGTTTTTTGCCGTCGTCAACCAAGCCACGTAATTCCTTGGCTGGTAGGCCGTCTAAACAACGCGCTACAAGGGTGATACCGTTGATATCGCGGGCCGCATCATCTTGCGCGGCGGCCCCGCCAGCGCCGCCCATCAGCGCCAATTGCCGTTTGGCATCAGCCAGCTCGCGTTCTAATTGTTTGCGTTCATCGAGCAATTTGGCGACACGATTGGGCACATCTTGCGGGCTGATTTTTAACAAATCTGTGGTCTCACGCAGCACCGTTTCTTGGCCAGCGACAAAGGCCAAAGCGCCGGCCCCCGTATAGGCCTCAATGCGGCGCACGCCCGATGCAACAGCACTCTCTTGGCTGATTTTCAACAACCCAATATCGCCCAGCCGATTGACATGCGTGCCACCGCACAGTTCGACTGAATAATGTGGCCGGTCGCTATCAAGCGTTTGCCCCATGGATAAAACCCGCACTTCATCGCCGTATTTTTCGCCAAATAGCGCCAGCGCGCCAGCCTCAATGGCTTCATCTGGCGTCATCAGCCGCGTCGTCACTTGATCATTTTCGCGGATCACCTGATTGACCAGCATTTCCGCTTCGAGGATTTGCGCTTGGGTCATGGCTTTTGGGTGGCTGAAGTCAAACCGCAAACTGGCGTCGCTGACCAGCGAGCCTTTTTGCGTGACATGTGCCCCCAGCACACGTCGCAAGGCCTCGTGCAGCAAATGTGTGGCGCTGTGATTGGCACGAATGGCATGGCGGCGGGCGCCGTCGACTTGTTGGTGCAGCAAGGCGGATTTGCGCAATGTGCCAGCCGTCACCGTGCCGCGCAAAACATGCAAAGCGCCCAATTTCTTTTGCGTGTCAGTAATCTCAACGTGTAAATCCGTGTCATCGCTGAGCACACCGCTGTCGCCAATTTGGCCACCGCTTTCAGCGTAAAATGGCGTTTGATTAAGCAACACGGAGACCTCGCTGCCAGCCGTCGCCGCTTCGACTTCAGCGCCGTCTTGCAAAATCGCCATCACTTGACCTTCGGCGGCTTCTGATTGATAGCCGACAAATTCTGTGGCGCCCAAATCATTGCGCAAATCGAACCAAATTGTCTCCGTGGCTTCCGAACCGGAACCTGACCAATTGGCCCGCGCTTCGGCGCGTTGCTTTTCCATCGCCTTGTCAAAACCATCAGTGTCAACACTGAGACCGCGTTCGCGCAAAGCGTCTTGCGTGAGGTCAAGCGGGAAACCAAATGTATCATAGAGTTTGAAGGCGACCTCACCGGCCAATTTCTTGCCCTGAATATTGCCGACTTCGTCTTCCAATAAACGCAAGCCACGGCCGAGCATATCGCGGAACCGGCTTTCTTCATGTTTCAAGGTTTCAACAATCAACGCATCGGCGCGTTCGAGCTCCGGATAGGCGGCGGCCATTTGCAATTTCAAGGCTGGGAATAATTGCCACAATAGTGGCTCCTTGGTGCCCAGCATATGCGCATGACGCATGGCGCGGCGCATAATCCGCCGCAGCACATAACCGCGCCCTTCATTCGACGGCAACACGCCATCGGCAATCAAAAACGCGGCAGAGCGTAAATGATCGGCTATCACCCGATGGCTCATGCGGAAAGCGCCATCAATCGCTTGGCCAGAGACGTCAGCCGACGCCTCAATCAAATGGCGCATTAAATCAGTGTCGTAATTATCGTGCTGGCCCTGCAAAACAGTGGCAATGCGCTCAAGCCCCATGCCCGTATCAATCGACGGTTTGGGCAGCGGCACGCGGGTGCCATCAGCCTGTTGGTCGAATTGCATGAACACCAAATTCCAAATTTCGATAAACCGGTCGCCGTCTTCATCTGGGCTGCCAGGCGGCCCCCCGGCAATGGCTTCGCCGTGGTCGTAAAAGATTTCTGAACATGGGCCACATGGCCCAGTGTCGCCCATCGACCAAAAATTATCACTGGTGGCAATGCGAATGATTTTTTCTTCCGGCAGGCCAGCTATTTTTCTCCATAGATCAAACGCCTCATCATCATCGGCATAGACGGTGGCGAGTAATTTTTCCGGCGGCAATTGCATGTCTTTGGTGAGAAACTGCCAAGCGAAGTAAATCGCTTCTTCTTTGAAGTAATCGCCAAAGGAAAAATTGCCGAGCATTTCGAAGAAAGTGTGATGGCGGGCGGTATAACCAACATTATCAAGGTCATTGTGTTTGCCCCCAGCGCGCACGCATTTTTGCGAACTCACTGCGCGCGACATGGGCGCAGTCTCTTGGCCGGTAAAATAATTTTTGAACGGCACCATGCCAGCATTGGTGAAAAGCAGGGTCGGATCATTAAGCGGCACGAGCGGGCTTGAAGCGATTTTCGTGTGCCCGTGACCGGCAAAATAATCTAGAAATTGCGCGCGAATATCGGCGATACCAGTCGACATAAATCCTCCCAATGACGCGGACCGCCATGATGTCAATATTTCGACTATAGTTTTATCCCTGTCCGTCGCTGTCGACAAGAGAGCCAAAGACAAAACAGGCCCAATACTTGCGTATTGAGCCTGAATTTATCAGTAAAACGACAAAACCGGTCGAATTTAGCCGGCGACTTCGCCAATCACTGGTTCACTGTCTTGCCCTTCGGCCATAACCGCCTCGTCTTTGGTCAACTCTTCAATATCGACCAAACCAGCATCGGCGCGGATTTTTTCTTCAATCTCAGCCGCCATATCTGGGTTATCGATCAGGAATTTACGAGCGTTTTCCTTGCCCTGACCAATACGCACATCGCCATAGCTATACCAGCTACCGGATTTATCGACGATTTCAGCTTTCACACCCAAATCAATCAACTCACCAGTTTTGGAAATGCCCTCGCCATAGAGAATGTCAAATTCAACAACCCGGAACGGCGGTGCAACTTTGTTTTTCACCACTTTGACACGGGTCAAATTGCCAATCACTTCTTCGCGGTCTTTCAAGGCGCCAATGCGGCGAATATCAAGACGGCAAGAGGCGTAAAACTTCAGCGCATTACCACCGGTTGTGGTCTCTGGGCTGCCAAACATCACACCAATTTTCATGCGAATTTGGTTGATGAAAATCACCATTGTATTGGAGCGTGAAATAGAGCCGGTCAATTTACGCAGGGCTTGGCTCATCAGACGGGCTTGCAAACCGGGCAAGCTGTCGCCCATGTCGCCTTCCAATTCAGCGCGCGGCGTCAAAGCCGCCACTGAGTCGATAACCAAAACATCAACCGCGCCTGAGCGCACCAATGTGTCGGCGATTTCCAACGCCTGCTCGCCATTATCAGGTTGCGAAATCAACAGGTCTTCAATGCCGACGCCGAGCTTGCGGGCATAGGCAGGGTCAAGAGCGTGTTCGGCGTCAATAAAGCCGCAAATACCACCGGTCTTTTGTGCTTCAGCCACTGTGTGCAGCGCCAAAGTGGTTTTGCCCGAGCTTTCTGGGCCGTAAATTTCGACAATCCGGCCACGCGGCAAACCGCCAATACCCAGAGCAATATCCAAACCAATTGAGCCGGTCGAGACCGATTCAATTTCCATGATATTTTCCGGATCACCCAGTTTCATTACTGAGCCTTTGCCGTAATTCTTCTCAATTTGAGAAAGAGCCGCCTCAAGCGCCTTTTTCTTTTCTTCACTCTTTTCCATTAGGTCCACCACATTTTCAGCCATAAGGTTCTCCTTGGTTATTTCATAGCCTAGAAGGCGCTTCAATGAGTGATTATGTTCCTATTTTGTTCCTATTGTCCAGAATAATTTTAAGGCACTGAAAACATTGGAGTTTTCAACCTTAAATCAGGGGTGGATAAGTTTTTTTAAGCACGTTTTCGCCGGTTCATATGAGAATCGGCAGAGCGGAAACAACAGACTCAGTGGTTTCGCTGGCGATCAATCGTCGCGATAGACACGCTCGCGTTTTTCGTGCCGCTCTTGCGCTTCAATACCCATGGTCGCAATCGGCCGCGCATCGAGGCGTTTGAGGCTAATCGGATCGCCGGTTTCATCGCAATAGCCATAAGTTTTTTCATCAATACGGCGAAGCGCCGCGTCGATTTTATTGATGAGCTTACGGTGGCGGTCGCGGGTCCGCAGTTCCAAAGTTTTTTCAGATTCAGATGCGGCGCGGTCGGCATCATCGGGATGCTGGGTGCTTTCATTTTGCAAACCAATAACAGTTTCGCGCGTGCCCTTAATCAGATCGTCCTTCCAATCTTGTAGCTTGCGGCGAAAATACTCGCGCTGGCGTGCATTCATAAATGGTTCGTCATCCGAAGGGACATAGTCTTTTGGAATTCGCGTTGCCATATTATCTCACTCTGCATTTCTCTATAAATTTGGATATGCCCACACAGGTTCGACCTGTGCGCGCCTTAATTACCCAATTCGCCTATCTAAATCAAGGTAAAGCATGCGCATTTCACAGATGATTTTGTCTAATCGTCATTGGCGGTTGTGAGGCGACAGCGATTAACCGCGATTAACCGGCTTTTATTCTGATTTCTCCGAATTTCAGACTTGCGGAGAGGCCGCCTTGCGCTTAGTGTTTTTCGCCATATGAGAGCTTTACTTAGATTATGAATGAGATAGGAAATTTTATGTCACAGAAGTTTGAAGGCACTGAAAACTATATTGCCACGGAAGACCTGCGGGTTGCGGTGAATGCTGCCCTCACCCTGCAGCGCCCACTTTTGATTAAAGGTGAGCCGGGGACAGGTAAAACCGTTTTGGCCGAAGAAGTGTCCAAAGCACTGGATATGGAACTCATCACTTGGCACGTCAAATCAACCACCAAAGCCCAACAAGGCTTGTATGAATATGATGCCATCACCCGCCTGCGCGATAGCCAATTGGGCGATGAGCGGGTCAAGGATGTAAAAAATTACATTAATAAAGGTAAATTATGGGAAGCCTTTGAAAAGAAAAAACGCGTTGTTTTGCTGATCGACGAAATTGATAAGGCGGATATTGAATTTCCAAATGACTTGCTGCAAGAGCTCGATCGCATGGAATTTTATGTCTATGAAACCGGCGAGACCATTAAAGCGGTTGAGCGGCCTTTGGTCATCATCACCTCAAATAATGAGAAAGAATTGCCTGATGCGTTTTTGCGCCGCTGCTTCTTCCATTATATTTCATTCCCCGATGCGGCGACAATGAGCCAGATTATCAATGTGCATTATCCCGATATTAAAGAGCGTTTGGTGCGCAATGCGCTGGCGTCTTTTTATGAAGTGCGCGACGTGCCGGGCCTGAAAAAGAAGCCATCAACATCTGAATTGCTCGATTGGTTGAAACTTTTGATGAATGAGGACATTGACCCTGAAACCTTGCGCGAGCAAGATGCTGGTAAGTTGATTCCGCCGCTGCATGGCGCGTTGATTAAAAATGAGCAGGATGTGCATTTGTTTGAACGTCTCGCCTTCCTCGCCCGCCGAGAGCGCAATTAGAGTCAAACCGGAGGCTTTGCCCCATGTTCGTTAATTTTTTCCATGAGCTAAAAGCACAAAATGTGCCTGTGTCTTTGCGCGAGTATTTATCGCTGCTCGAAGCGCTTGATAATGACGTCATCGGCAATCAGGTCGAGGAATTCTATTATTTGTCAAAAGCCGCTTTGGTCAAAGATGAGCGCAATCTTGATAAATTCGATCGGGTGTTTGGCGAAGTGTTCAAGGGGCTAGAAAGCCTCGGCGAAGGTGACATTGCAGAAATTCCCGAAGAATGGCTGCGCTCAATGACCGAAAAATTTCTGACCGAAGAAGAAAAGGCAGAAATTGAGGCCCTTGGTGGCTGGGAAAAAATTATGGAGGAGTTGAAAAAACGCCTCGAAGAACAAGAAAAACGCCATGAGGGTGGCAATAAATGGATTGGCACTGGCGGCACATCGCCATTTGGCGCTGATGGATTTAACCCCGAGGGTGTGCGCATTGGGCAAAAAGAAGGCCGCCATGGCAAAGCGGTGAAAGTCTGGGATAAGCGCGAATATAAAAATCTCGACGATAGTGTTGAGCTGGGCACACGCAATATTAAGGTGGCCCTGCGCCGCCTGCGTAAATTCGCCCGCGACGGTGAGGCCGATATTCTTGATATTGACGACACCATTAAATCAACCGCCCATGCCGGCTATCTCGATATTAAAATGATTGCCGAGCGACGCAATAAGGTGAAAGTGCTGGTGTTTTTTGACATTGGCGGATCAATGGATGGTCATATTCGCTTATGCGAAGAATTATTCTCTGCCGCCCGCACTGAGTTTAAGAATATGGAATATTTCTATTTCCATAACTGCCTGTATGAAGGCCTATGGAAAGACAACACGCGCCGACATACTGAAAAAATGCCGACATGGGATGTGCTGCACACTTTCCCATCAGATTATAAGGTGATTTTCGTGGGCGACGCATCGATGAGCCCCTATGAAATCACTTATGAAGGCGGTTCAGTGGAACATTGGAACGAAGAAGCCGGTGCAACCTGGCTGCAACGCGTGACCGAAGTTTATGAAAATTGCGTTTGGCTAAACCCTGTGGCGGAGCGCTATTGGGAGCACACGGCGTCGACGCAAATCATTAAACAGATTTTCTCTGACCGCATGTATCCGTTAACCCTCGAAGGTCTCGATGGTGCGATGCGCGAATTATCGCGCGGCTAATTTACTTTAATTTCGCTTAAGTGAGGCTGGCGCAGAACCGAGCGATGCGCTGACACGCTTCGCTGAGGTTTTCATCCGACGTCGCATAGGAAATGCGGAAGAATGGCGACAGGCCAAAAGCCGCCCCATGCACCACAGCGACGCCTTCGGCTTCGAGCAATTGCGTGGCAAAAGCTTCATCACTATCAATCACCGTGCCATTGGGCGCGGTTTTACCAATACAGCCAGCGCAAGACGGATAAACGTAAAACGCGCCTTCCGGCTTGATGCAGCTAATGCCGTCGGCTTGATTGAGCAAATCCACCACCATATCGCGGCGCCGTTTGAACGCCCGATTGTTTTCGGCAATGAAATCTTGCGGGCCATTGAGCGCCTCGACAGCGGCCCATTGGCTAATCGAGGTTGGGTTTGAGGTCGATTGTGACTGAATTTTGGTCATCGCTTTGATCAGAGCAAGCGGGCCAGCGCAATAGCCAATCCGCCAACCGGTCATGCAATAGGCTTTCGACACACCATTCATGGTCAGTGTGCGATCGTATAAAGCTGGCTCAACTTGTGCCGGTGTCGCAAAAACAAAATCATCATAGGTCAGATGCTCATACATATCATCGGTCAACACCCATACATGCGGATATTTAACCAGAACATCGGTGAGTTTTTTCAGTTCAGCAGCAGAATAGGCGGCGCCAGAGGGATTGGATGGCGAGTTGAAAATAAACCATTTAGTTTTGTCGGTAATGGCCGCTTCTAAATCTTCTGGCTGTAATTTGAAACCATCTTCGACACGGGTTTCAACGCTTATCGGCGTGCCACCTGCCAAATTCACAATATCGGGATAGCTGACCCAATATGGCGCCGGAATAATAACTTCATCACCAGGATTGAGGGTCGCCATCATGGCATCATAAATCACCGGCTTGCCGCCCGGGGCGACAAAACATTGAGCCGGCTCATAGTGCAAATCATTGTCGCGTTTGAGCTTGTCGCAAATGGCTTTTTTCAGCTCATCAATGCCGGTCACAGCGGTGTATTTGGTCTCGCCGCGCTGAATCGCGTCAATGGCGGCCTGTTTGATATTATCTGGCGTGTCAAAGTCTGGCTCGCCGGCGCCAAGGCCGATAACATCACGACCGGCGGCGCGCAATTGACGCGCTTTATCTGATACTGCAATCGTCGCCGAAGGTTGAACCCGCGATAGACTCGAAGCAAGAAAAGATGACATGGGATACTCCATTTGGATTATGCGCCCGCAAGATAGGCCTTCCACCGGCTGAAAACAAGGCGCAATTAACCTTTAATTCACCAGTTTTTATTAATTCTATCGCCAGAAAAATAATAAAGAGGTGTTCTGATGAGTGGGTCTTGGCAAGTCATAAGTGAATGGGCCATATCAGCCAGTCCGATATCTTTACTGGCGCTGATGCTGGTCTATTGTGCCACCGTTGGGCTTTTGCTTTATGCCCTGTTTATGATTGCTTCAGCCGTCGACCATTTGCAGCAAAATTACAATCGGCGCGATAAAAAATGAGCCGGTGACTTTTTGCCCGACCGGACTATATTTAGGGCATGTCGGAGAATCAAAAAAGCCTCACAGGTCGCAAAGAGCTCGCCCCGGTGCCAGAACCGGGCATGAGCGAGGGCCAGTTGCAGGAATTTGTACCGCATCGGCCGCAACGACCGGAAAAAACCGAGGGCGGTATTGCCTTCAAATTCGTATCAGATTTTCAACCAGCCGGCGACCAGCCGCAAGCCATTGAAGAGCTCATTGCCGGTATTAATGACGATGAGCGCGACCAAGTTCTGCTGGGGGTCACGGGTTCGGGCAAGACTTATACAATGGCGCAAGTGATTAATCGATTACAGCGTCCGGCGCTGATTTTGGCGCCGAATAAAACCCTCGCAGCGCAGCTCTATGGCGAGTTCAAAGGGTTTTTTCCCGATAATGCCGTCGAATATTTTGTTTCTTATTATGATTATTATCAGCCCGAAGCCTATGTGCCGCGTACCGATACTTATATTGAAAAAGAGAGCAATATTAATGAGCAAATCGACCGTATGCGCCATTCGGCGACGCGGGCTTTGCTGGAGCGCGATGATGTGATTATTGTCGCCTCAGTGTCTTGTATTTATGGCATTGGCTCGGTTGAGAGCTATTCCAATATGACCCTTGAGCTGAGCAAGGGCGGTGAGATTACCCGCAATCAATTGCTGGCTGATTTGGTGGCTTTGCAATATCAGCGCAATGATATGGCCTTTGCCCGTGGCGATTTTCGTGTGCGTGGCGACACAGTGGATATTTTCCCCGCACACTATGAAGACCGCGCTTGGCGTATCGAATTATTCGGCGATGAAATTGACAGTCTGACTGAATTTGACCCGCTGACCGGACAGAAAACCGGCGATATGGAGATTGTGCGGATTTATGCGAATTCGCATTATGTGACGCCGCGCCCGACGCTGAAGCAAGCCATGGTGCATATTCAAAATGAGCTGAAAACCCGCATTGAAGAATTTGAAGCGGCTGGTCGTTTATTGGAAGCGCAACGTATTGAACAGCGCACACAATTTGATTTGGAAATGCTTGATGCCACGGGTTCATGTGCCGGTATTGAAAACTACTCGCGTTATTTGACCGGCCGCAAATCAGGCGAGCCGCCGCCGACCCTATTTGAATATTTGCCGGATAATGCGCTGGTGTTTACCGATGAAAGCCACGTCACTGTGCCGCAAATTGGCGGCATGTTTCGCGGTGACTTTAAGCGTAAATCTACCTTGGCCGAATTTGGCTTCCGGCTGCCGAGCTGTGTTGATAATCGGCCGATGAAATTTGAAGAATGGGACATGATGCGGCCGCAGACCGTGCATGTGTCAGCGACCCCGGGGCCATGGGAAATGGAGCGCACTGGCGGGGTGTTTGTTGAGCAAGTCATCCGTCCCACTGGTTTGATTGATCCGCAATGCGAAGTGCGGCCCGCCTCCAGTCAGGTCGATGATTTAATTGCCGAATGTCGGGTGGCAGCGCAAAAAGGCCAGCGGGTTTTGGTGACCACTTTGACCAAACGCATGTCTGAAGATTTGACCGAATATATGCACGAGCAAGGCATGCGCGTGCGCTATATGCATTCCGATATTGATACGCTGGAGCGCATTGAGATTATTCGCGATTTGCGCCTTGGGGCATTTGATATTTTGATTGGTATCAATCTTTTGCGCGAAGGGTTGGATATTCCCGAATGCGCGCTGGTGGCGATTTTGGATGCCGATAAGGAAGGGTTTTTGCGTTCTGAAACCTCGCTGGTGCAAACCATCGGTCGGGCTGCGCGTAACCTTGAAGGGCGCGTGCTGCTATATGCCGATAAAATGACTGGCTCGATGGAACGCGCCTTGGCCGAGACCAATCGTCGCCGCGCCCGACAAGTGGCGCATAATGAAGCGCATGGCATTACGCCAGCTTCTATCCGCAAGAACATTGCCGATGTGTTGGAGAATATTGCTGAGCGCGAGGATTTGAGTGCGCCGGGGCCATATCGCATTCGCGACGCCATGGAAGAAAAACAAGCGCCGCTGCTGGGCAATAATCTGCGCGCCCATATTGAGGGGCTGGAAGCGGAAATGCACACGGCGGCGGGCGATTTGGAATTTGAAACAGCGGCCCGATTGCGTGATGAGATTAAACGTCTGCGCGAGACCGAATTGGCCATTGCCGATGACCCATTTGCCCGACAATCAGCGGTTGATGCGCGGGTTGAGGAAAAAACCGGCCTTAAATCAAAAGCGCCAGCTAAAAAGAACCGCCGACAGCGCAAAGGGCCCTAGGGCCTGGTAAAAACTTAAGGTCAAAAATTGCCCTGAAAATTATTGCCTTAGCGGGGAAAACTGCTAAATCTGAGCGATGAGTATCGCAACCCCCAAAACCGCGCTGATTACGGGTGCTGGAAAACGCATTGGCCGCGCCTTGGCGGCTGATTTAGCCGAACGCGGTTGGGCTATCGGCGTGCATTATGCCACCGCCCAAGCGCCGGCCGAAGCCTTGGTCGATGAAATCCGTCAAGCCGGTGGCACCGCCTATGCGCTGCAGGCTGATTTGGCCGATGCGGCAGCGGTGGAGCGGCTGATGCCGGAAGCCGTTGACGCCCTAGGGCCAATTGGTCTGCTGGTCAATAATGCCTCGCGATTTGAACGCGACACTGTGCATGATGTGACCGCCGAAAGCTGGGACGCGCATCTCAATATTAATTTACGCGCACCCGCTTTATTGATGCGCGATTTTGCCAATCAAGAGATTTTTCAAACGGCAGCCAAAGCGCCGCAAAATGGGTGTATTGTCAATATTACCGATCAGCGGGTTTGGCGTCTGACGCCAGATTTCGCCAGCTATACTGTGTCGAAAACCGGGCTTTGGACATTGACGCAAACCTTTGCTCAAGCCTTGGCGCCGCAGCATATTCGGGTGAATGCCATTGCCCCCGGGCCAACCCTGCCCAATCCGCGCCAACAGCAAAGCGAATTTGACAAGCAAGCCCGTCTGGTGCCTCTGGGGCATGGCACTTCGCCGCAAGAAATTGCCGAGGCCTTGCAATTTATTTTACAGGCCAAAGCAATGACCGGTCAGACTATTGCTTTGGATGGTGGCCAGCATCTTGCTTGGCAAACGCCAGATGTTGTTGAGGTAAAGGAATAGCCGATGAACCAACAAATGCCCGAAGAGGCGCGCAGCTTTGCCAGCGCCACACGCGGATTACGCCATGTCTTTATCAAGCAATTGACGCTGATGGCGCAAATTGGCATTCATCCGCATGAGCGCCAAGCAGCGCAACCAATTTGCATTAGCATTAATGCGGCCGTGCCAGAGGCGCTGGACAGCACACCGGAAACTTTGTCGGAAGTGGTGTGCTATGAAGCGATCAGCAAACGCATTAAACATATCATCGCCCAAGGCCATGTCGATTTGGTGGAGACTTTGGCTGAGCAAATCGCCGATGATTTGCTCGCCGCCTTTCCGATTCAAAGGTTAAATGTGCGGATTGAAAAACCCGAAGCGATTAGCGAAGCGGCTGGCGTCGGCATAGAAATTGAACGGCTGCAAATTTTATCGTGAAGGGGCCGCCAATGACGGCGGAAAAACGCCAGAAAACCGATATTTTTTAACCGTATTTCTGGACTATCAAGGTTAAATTATTGATTATTCATAACTTTTCTTAAAGCGGAGTTTTTCACACCCGTCTGCAAAATTTTTTTATTTTTGTAAAGCCACAAAATTAGCCAGAAAAAATATTTTTCTACCCGTCTTGATTTTGTTTAAGTAAATTAAATCAATGGCTTAACTATTTTGCTCAAAAAATAGGCAAAGACGTTTGATGTGTTAAAAATCAATACGTTGGCGGAAATTTCGTTTTTCTATACACACAGTTATCCACAGAACTCGTGGGTAATTATTTTGACAGATTTTCTCATATTTTCGCGAAATAGCCTATGCTGTTATGGCGCATCAACCCTTAGGAGCCCGACCATATCTGACAAAGCCGAAAATTCAGTCGAAACGCCGCTGATTGCCGCAGCTTTAATCGAGTCAAAGGTCGCGACCCTGCCGTCAGGGCCTGGGGTTTATCGCATGCTCGATGAGCATGGCGAGGCGCTTTATGTCGGCAAAGCCAAGAATTTGAAAAACCGCGTGCGCGCCTACACCCGCCCGACCGGACACAATAATCGTATTTTGCGAATGATTGACCGCACCAGAGCGATGGAATTTATTCGCACCGAAACCGAGACCGATGCGCTGCTGCTAGAAGCCAATCTGATTAAAAAGCTGAAACCGCGCTATAATGTGCTGCTGCGCGACGACAAAAGCTTTCCGTATATTCTATTGGCCGATGATCACGAAGTGCCGCAATTATATAAACATCGTGGGGCCCGCAAACGGCCGGGCTCTTATTTTGGCCCTTTCGCTTCGGCTGGGGCGGTCAATCGCACGCTCAACACGCTGCAACGCGTGTTTCTGCTGCGCTCATGTTCGGACAGCGTTTATGAAAGTCGCACGCGGCCGTGTTTATTGCATCAAATCAAGCGATGCGCGGCCCCGTGCACTGGCGAAATATCAACCGAGGATTACGCTGAATTAGTCGACCAAGCGCGGCAATTTCTCAAAGGCGATAGCCGCGCCGTGCAAGACACGCTTTTGGCGAAAATGCAGGCGGCCAGCGACCAATTAGATTTTGAAGCGGCGGCGATGGCGCGCGACCGTATTCGGGCGCTGACCTATGTGCAGCGCTCCAATGGTATTAATCAGCTTGATGTTGCTGAGGCCGATGTGATTGCCATTAATAAGCAAGGGGGCCAGTCATGTGTGCAAGTGTTCTTTTTCCGCGCTGGCCAGAACCTCGGCAATCGGGCTTATTTTCCGCGTCACGACAAAGATCAAAGCGAAGCGGAAATACTTGAGGCCTTTGTTGGGCAATTTTATGACAACCGGCCAGTGCCAAGGTTAATTTTGGTGAGCCATAAGCTCGAGGGGCGGCATTTGCTGGCTGAGGCGATGGGCTTGCGCATGGGCCATGCGGTGAAAATCAGCCAGCCACAGCGCGGCGATAAGGCGAATTTAATGCTGCGGGCCAAACAAAACGCCAGCGAAGCATTGGCCCGCAATATGGCTGAGGGCACCAATCAGCGCCGCTTATTGCGCGAAGTAGCGGAATTGTTCGACCTGCCCGGCGCGCCAGAACGGATTGAAGTTTTTGACAACAGCCATTTGCAGGGCACCAATCAATTTGGCGGGATGATTGTCGCCGGCCCCGAAGGGTTTATGAAAAACCAATATCGCAAATTTAATATTCGCGATGAAAACACCAAGCCGGGCGATGATTACGCGATGATGCGCGAAGTGTTCACGCGGCGCTATGGCCGTTTGGCGCGCGAAGAAAACCGGCAGTCGGAAAATTGGCCGGATTTAATTTTGGTTGATGGTGGGCGCGGCCAGCTCAACGCGGCTGGCACGGTGCTGGATGAATTGGGTTTGAGCGATATTCCGCTGGTCGGTGTGGCCAAGGGCCCCGACCGCGACGCTGGCCGCGAGCGGTTTTTCATGCGGCAAAAACGTGATTTCATTATGCCGCCCAATACGCCGGTTTTGTATTATTTGCAGCGCTTGCGCGATGAAGCACACCGCTATGCGATTGGCGCCCATCGGGCCAAACGCGCCAGCGCCATTCGGCAAAACCCGCTCGATCAAATTGATGGTATTGGCGCCACCCGTAAGCGGGCGCTATTGCATCATTTTGGCTCGGCTAAAGCCGTGGCGCGCGCGGCTTTGGCTGATTTAGAAAAAGTCGAGGGAATCAGTGACAAAATCGCGTTGAAAATTTACAATCACTTCAACGCCAATGATGATTAAGCCGGTCATCGCCAATTTTAGGAGCTTGCACGCCGTGCAACATTTACCAAATATTCTCACAATTTTTCGCATTGCCATGATACCGGCGCTTTATTTGGCGTTTTTTATTGATGGCCCGATTGGTGATTGGCTGTGTGTGGTGATTTTCACCCTCGCCTGCACCACTGACTTTTTTGATGGCTGGGTGGCGCGGCGTTATAATGTGCAATCTGGCTTTGGTCGCATGCTCGACCCGATTGCCGATAAATTGACGGTGGCCACCTGTCTAATGCTGCTCGTGCATGGGCGAATGATTGCCGACATTCACCTATTGGCGGCGGTGATTATTCTGTGCCGTGAAATTTTGGTGTCGGGCTTGCGCGAATATTTGATGGAATTGCGGGTCTCGCTGCCGGTCTCAACTTTGGCCAAATTCAAAACCACGCTGCAAATGGTGGCACTCGGGTTTTTGTTGTCAGGCGAAGCGGGCAAAGACGTTTGGGCCATCTCGCAAGAGATTGGCTTGGTGCTTTTATGGATTGCCGCCGGGCTAACCATGATCACCGGATATGACTATGTCATCAAAGGCTTGAAACACGCCAAATGGAGCGAATAGCTTATTTGACGCCGAGCTTCTTCTGCAAATTCGTGCTTGATGTGGTGTATTGGAAAGTCAATTTCTGATCCGGATGCACACGCTTAAACGCATGATGCGCCATCAGCGCGGCCTCGTGGAAACCACTCAAAATCAGCTTCAACTTGCCAGGATATGTATTGATATCGCCAATCGCATAAATGCCGTCTTGGTCAGTGGCGAATTTCTCCGTGTCCACTTCAATCAGATTTTCCGTCAGATTAAGACCCCAATCAGCAATTGGGCCAAGCTTCATCGTCAGGCCAAAGAAAGGCAGGAAACTATTGCAATCCAAAGACACCATATCGCCATCTTTGGTTTTCAGCTGGGCGCCAGCCAATTGACCCTGGTCGCCGGTCAGCTCGGTGATTTGGCCAATGTGTAAATTGACTTTGCCGTCAGCCACCATGGCGCGCATTTTATTGACGCTATCGGGGGCGGCGCGGAAATCATCGCGGCGGTGCACCAAGGTCATTGATTTGGCGATTGGCTGCAGGTTCAACACCCAATCCAAGGCCGAATCGCCACCACCGGAAATCAGCACATCCTTGTCGCGGAAGGCGTCCATTTTGCGCACCGCATAATGCACCCCAAGGCCATTGCTGCTGTCGCTTTGCTCATAGACTTCAATGCCGGGAATCGGCGGCTTTTTCGGCTGGAAACTGCCACCACCGGCAGCAATGACAACGACTTTACATTCAAAAATCTCGTTTTCGTCAGTGGTCACACGCCAGCTATCATCGGCCAGTTTTTCAAGGCCAGTGACCATGCGGTTATAATGGAAAGTCGGGTTAAACGGCTCAGCCTGCGCCATTAATTGATCAGTCAATTGCTGACCGGAGACTTCTGGCATGCCCGGAATATCATAAATCGGCTTTTCTGGATAAAGCTCAGCGCATTGCCCGCCGGGCTTGTCGAGAATATCAATCAGATGCGCTTTCATATCCAACAGACCGAGTTCAAACACAGCGAACAGGCCAACTGGCCCGGCGCCAATAATGACGACATCAGTGTTAATCGTGGCTTGCGACATGAAGCGCTCCTTTGATTTTTCAACCCTATATTACACAAATTTTTTGTGCAAATAATCATTTAACGTTTATGAGCTGTTTAATAGACTTTCAACCCACAACAGACAAGCGTTTTTTTGACGCACTGGATATTAGGTCAAGTTTCGGCTATGTCCAGTATTCGGACAAAATAGTTAGGAAAACGAGATCTCCCATGAACCAGCGCGCGCCTGTCCCTTGCGAAGAAATGACCGCCATCAGGCAACAAATTGATGCCCTTGATGTTGAATTGGTCAAACTTTTGGCGGCCCGTCAAAAACTCATCGCCCAAGCTGGTCATGCCAAGCCGGAACGCCATCATATTCGTGATGAGGCGCGGATTGAGGAAGTTGTTCAACTGGTTTTGCAAACCGCCCAAAAAGAAGGGCTCGCAACCGAAATTGCAGAGCCCGTCTGGCGCCAGCTTATTGAAAGCTCAATCGCCTATGAATATCGTGTTTTCGACGACCGTTAGAATTGCTTCTCAGGCACATCAACAACAAGGCCGTCAATATCGTCTGAAATTTTGATCTGGCAAGACAGGCGGCTGTTGTCACGCACGTCAAATGCGAAGTCCAGCATATCTTCTTCCATTTCTTCACGCTTGCCGGTTTTTTCTAACCAGTCTTCGCGCACGTAAACATGACATGTCGCACATGCGCAGGCACCGCCACAATCTGCATCAATACCCGGTACGGAATTTTTGACAGCCACTTCCATTAAAGTCATGCCGTTTTCGGCCTCATGGCTGTGCTCTGTTCCATTATGTTCTACGTAGGTTACTTTTGCCATTGTGGCCTCCTTGAAAATTATTCGATGAATATACGCAATTTTTGCTTGAGAGCAAGGCTTGTTCAGCGTGTTATAGGGCAGAAATAGGGTGAAGCATAAGATGACAAGTCGACGCGTAATTTCCATTCGAGCCGAGAGCTGGCCGCTGCGTCAGCAGTTCACTATTGCCCGTGGTAGCAAAATAGCGGCCGATATCATATGTGTTGAAATGGCTGAAAATGGCCAAATCGGGCGCGGTGAGGCCGTGCCCTATGGGCGCTATGGCGAGAGCATTGAAACCGTCTCGGCGGCGATTGAAGGGCTGCGCCCAGCGCTCGAAAACGGCCTAACGCGTGAGCAATTGGCCGAGGCGCTGTTACCGGGTGCGGCGCGCTGTGCCCTTGACTGCGCGCTATGGGATTTACAGGCCAAATTAGAAAACCGTCCGGTCTGGCAAATCGCTGGCTTATCGGCCCCGCAAATCGCACAAACCGCCTATACGATTTCGCTCAATGGGGCCGATAAAATGGCCGCGCAAGCGGCGGCAGCGCGGGATTTTTCTTTGCTGAAAATCAAACTTGGTGGCGCCGATGGTCTGTTGGCCGATATTGCGCGGCTTCATGAAATCTGTCAGGCGCGGCCCGATGCGCAATTTATTGTTGATGCCAATGAAGGCTGGAAAATACAGGATTTAGCGCGCTATCAAGAGCCGCTGTCGCGCTTTGGTGTGGTGTTTTTCGAGCAACCCGTAACCCGCCAAGAGGAGCCTGGGCTGAGCGATATCGCCTTGCCATTTTGCGCCGATGAAAGCGTCCATGACAGCAGTGATATTGAACAGCTCAATGCGGCCTATCAATGGGTCAATATTAAACTTGATAAAGCCGGCGGACTGACCGAAGCCTTGGCCATGCAAAACGCCGCCCGCGCCAAGGGTCTGAAAATCATGGTCGGCTGTATGGTCGCCACTTCTTTAGCTATGGCACCAGCCTTTTTATTGGCGCAAAAAGCTGATTTAATCGACCTTGATGGGCCGTTATGGCTACAGCAAGACCGCCCGCATGGGCATGTTTTTGAGGGTGCTGCCATGCACCCGCCGGCAACTGAACTTTGGGGTTAAGAGCAATCATGAGCACATATATTGACTGGCAAGCACCGAGCTATCTCGATTTACCTGACCTACGCATGGCGGTTTTTCAGGCTGGCACGCCGAGCCCGCATCGTCCCTCTGTGGTGCTGTGTCATGGGTTTCCTGAGCTCGCCTTTAGCTGGCGCCATATTGTCGGCCCGCTGGTTGACGCTGGCTTTCATGTAATTGTGCCCGAACAGCGCGGTTATGGTTTTACCGGCCGGGCTTTAAGTGATGGCAATGATGCGGCCAGCGTGAGGCTTTATGATATGCCGCATTTATGCGCCGATTTGGCGCATTTGCTCGACGCGTTGGATATTGAGCAGGCGATTTATGTCGGCCATGACTGGGGCGGCATTGTGACTTGGCAATTGCCATTTTATCAGCCCGAGCGGGTTGCTGGTTTGATTGGTGTCAACACGCCGTTTATTCCGCGCTTGTCATCAGACCCGATTGCCGCTTTTCGTGCCGTCAAAGGCGATGATTTTTACATTTGCGCCTTTCAAGAATTTGGCGTCGCCGAAGCGCAAATGGATGCCGATGTGGCGCATAGTTTGCGCTGTTTCTATCGCAAGGGTGGGTTTATCAATAGCGAAATGCGCGACCCGCCCAATCTCAGCGAATGGGAAAATTTCGAACTGCTCAAAATTCTCAAACGCGATGAAAGCTCATGGCCCGGGCACATGCTGCTGAATGAGGCTGATTTTGCCGTCTATCAGCAAGGGTTTGAGCGTTCTGGCTTTGGCGGCGGCATTAACTGGTACCGCAATTTCACCCGCAATTGGCAATTAAGCGCCGATTTTGAGCAAAAAGTGAGCGTGCCAAGCCTGATGATTTGCGCCGAACATGACGCTGCCCTGCCGCCATCTATGGCCGAGGGCATGTCGAAATATGTTGCCGATTTGGAAACATATCTGATTAAGGATTGTGGCCATTGGACACAAAGTGAAAAGCCGGAAGAATTAGCCAATTTGATGGTCGACTGGCTGAGCCGACGATTTGCTTAAAAAAAACCCATCAAGGCTTGAGCCGCGCCTTGGCTCAGCTTATAGTCGCGCGATTGTTAGCAAAAGTACGGGCCGTTATGAATAAAACTGAGAATATCAAAGGCCTGACGCAAGTTGCACGTCTTGAAGCGATAAAAAACGGGGCGCCTCTGCGCATTCTTTTACCGAGCTATCGTTCCGACCCTCATACTGGCGGGCAAGGCATTTATATGCGCCTGATTTCTAAGGCATTGGTCGATTTGGGCCACCATGTCGACGTGATTTCTGGCCCGCCCTACCCTGACCTCGACCCACGCGTTGGCCTGATTAAACTGCCATCGCTGGATATGTATGCACGGCCCAATCCGATTGCTTGCCTGAATCGCGAGATTTTGAGCAATAAAACCGATCGCTTTGAATGGTGGAGCCATAATTGGGGCGGCTTTCCGGAGCCTTATACATTTGGCGTGCGCATGGCTGCTTATATGCGCGATAAAATAGCCGATTACGATATTATGCATGACAATCAGACGCTGTGTTACGGCATGTTGGAAGTGCGCGATATGGGGCTGCCTGTTGTCGGCACCATTCACCACCCGATCACTATGGATAAGCGCATTGATATTGCCCATGCCAAATGGCCATTGATGAAATTTTTGAAATGGCGCTGGTATTCATTCTTGAATATGCAAATCAAAGTAGCGCAACAGCTTGATCCGCTGATTGTTGTCTCTGATAGCACCATGCGCGATGTCGAACGCGACTTCAAAGTGCCGAAACAGCGCATGACCCGAATTCACCACGGTATTGATCATGAATTATTCCGCCCGCAGCCGCATATTAAACGATTAACCAATCGGTTGATGGTTACCGCCAGTGCCGATGTGCCGTTGAAGGGCTTGATTTATCTCATCCGCGCCTATCACAGTCTTTTGCAAGACCATCCAGATTTGGAACTGCTTGTTGTTGGCCGCTTGCGCGAGGGTCAAACCATGCAAGAGCTCGACAAGCTCGGTATTCGCGACCGCGTGCGTTTTGTTTCTAATTTATCAGGGCAGGATATTTGCGACCTCTATGCCGAAGCCACCATTGCCGTTTCGCCCTCTGTCTATGAAGGCTTTGGCTTTCCGGCTGGTGAGGCGCTGTCATGCGGCGTGCCGCTGGTGGCGACCAATGGCGGCTCATTGCCGGAAGTGGTCGGCGATGCCGGTATTGTGGTGCCACACTCGAATCCACCAGCTTTGGCCGAAGCTATTGACAGCCTATTGCGCGACCCTGAGCGGCGCGAGGCGATGTCAAAATCAGCGCGCCGGCATATTTTAGATAAGTTCAAATGGGAGCGCTGCGCCCGCGAAGTAGTCGATATGTATCGCGACACGATTGAAAAATTCCACGCCGCAGCCGAACACCATGCAGACCATTAATCTCGACTATTTACAACTGCAAGACGGCCAGCAATTGCTTGATTTGGGATGCGGGCATGGCCGCCATACCCATGCGGCTTATTTTCATGCCCGCTGCCAAGCGGTTGGGCTGGATTTGGGGTTTGACGATATTTGCGTGGCGCGTCAGGGGTTTTTGGCCAATCCGGATTTAGAACCGCAAACCGGCCATGCGCGGCGCTATGATTTGATGGTTGGCGATGCGCTGCAATTGCCTTTCAAAGACCAGCAATTTGAGCGCCTGATTTGCTCCGAAGTGTTGGAACATATTCCCGATTATCAAGCCGCGCTGAGCGAGATTTGGCGCATCACCAAACCGGGCGGGCGCATTGGCATATCGGTGCCGCATCGCTGGCCGGAAAAAATTTGCTGGCTGCTATCCGACGATTATCACAATACGCCGGGCGGGCATGTGCGGATTTTCAACGCCGCCGCTTTGCGCGCTGATTTTGAGGCGCTGGGGTTTCACTTTGAGCGACGGCATTTGAGCCATGGTCTGCACACCCCCTATTGGTGGCTGCGCTGCGCCGTTGGGGTGAACAATGACCGCAATATTTTTGTCCGTGCTTATAAAAAATTACTGGAAATTGAGATTTTGAAAAACCCGCCTGTCTTGCGCCTGATTTCGAAATTGGCCGACCGGCTGATGGGCAAAAGCGTGGTGCTTTATTTCACCAAACCGGACCAGAAGGCATGAGCCTTAATCGCCAATTCGACGGCTATTTTGATGGCGCCCATGCGACGATTTTAAGCCTGCAAAATGCCGATGGTTCTATTCCATGGTTCAAAAATGGCGTCATTGACCCTTGGAACCATTTGGAAGCGGCAATGGGGCTGAATGTCATAGGCGCGCGTGCTGAGGCAGAAAAAGCGATTGCCTATCTGCGCAATAGCCAGCTCGAAGATGGCTCTTGGTGGGGGCAATTGGGCAGCGCCGTGCCAATTGACGAGGAGTTGCACCAATTCACCAATAAAGGCATGGACACGGGCCAGCAAATTCGCGACACGAATTTTATCGCCTATTGCGCGACTGCCATTTGGCACCATTTATGCCTCCACCAAGATCTGGATTATGCGCATGCCAATTGGCCCATGGTGGAAGCGGCAATCGACTTTGTTATCGCCCTGCAATATCCGCAAGGCGATATTCGGTGGACGGCGCGCGATGCTGGAACGCCTGAAGAAGATGCGCTGGTCACCGGCAATAGTTCGATACACAAAAGCCTCAGCTGCGCTCTGAAATTAGCCGAGGCGCTGTCGAAAGACCGGCCGCATTGGCAGCACGCCCGCGCCAAACTGGCCGAGGCGCTGGCTCATAAGCCGGAACGTTACGACCGCACATGGGAGGCCAAAGACCGCTATTCCATGGATTGGTATTATCCGGTTCTCAGCGGCGCGCTGAGCCTTGAACAAGGCCAAGCCCGACTAGAGGCGGATTGGGATAAGTTCATTATTGATGGTTTTGGCTGCCGTTGCGTGGCTGATGAACCCTGGGTGACAGTGGCTGAAACCGCCGAATTGGTGATCGCCTTGGTCAGCCAAGGGGCGCAAGAAAAAGCCCAAACCATACTCAGCTGGCTCGAGCAATTCCGTGATGACACGGGCGCCTATTGGATGGGTATGCAAGTTGAGCAGCGGGTTTTTTGGCCGGTTGAACGGCCAGCTTGGACGGCGGGTGCGGTCATTCTGGCTTTTGACAGCGTGCACCAAATCACCCCCGCCCATGGGGTGCTGAGCCAACGCGATTAAAGACGACGCAACAAGCGCAGTGATTTGACGGCGGCGACTTCGGCAAACAAGCCTGAATGCAAAGCCAATTTATAGATGTCATGCGGCGGTCGTCCGCCATCGGCGTGATTGGGAAACACATCATGAATGGCCAATAGCCCGCCCGACATTACCCGGGCACCCCAATGGCGATAATCAGCCATTGCCGCTGGTAGCGAATGGCCGCCATCAATAAATACAAGGGCCAAATCGGCGGTGATAATTTTTGCCGCCATGGCTGATGACGCCAAAACCGGCACCACTGTATCTTCCAAGCCAGCCCGCTTTATGGTGTCGCGGAACAGGGCCAGCGATGACATGCCGCCAGCGCCATCATCCAAATCAGGGTCAAAATATTCTTCGCCCGGCTGATTTTCTTCCGAGCCACGATGATGGTCAATGGCAACCAATGTGCCGCCAGCTTGTTGACAGGCCGCGCCGAGGTAAACGGTTGATTTTCCGCAATAGCTGCCGATTTCAACGCAAAGGCCATGCGGTGACATATCAATTGCCGCCTGATAGAGCGCTGCCCCCTCAAGCGGGTCTAAAAACCCCTTCACAGTGGCAATATCCAGCGGCAGATTAAGGTCAGCTAAATCAGACACTAACGTCCAATTCTGCGTTTCAAAGCGCTTGAACCAAAATCACGCTGGCGCAAGTCATAATCAAGATCGGCTGGCCCATATTCGTTTTTAATGTGATCAACATTATAGCGGCCACTGGCCAAATCATGCATCACGTCAAATTCAAATACGCAGGCTGGTGCTTCATAATAATTTTTGATGAAAGCATGCTGAGTGCGGGTTAGCTCGCCCTGCTGATCGTATAAATCGGCTTCAAGGAAAATCCAGCTGTCCTCGTCGACATAGAAGGTGCGGCGGCCATAATTCATTATTATGCCCGGCTTGCCGGTGGCTTCAATGACCCAAACGCGATGCAATTCATAGCGCAGAAAATCTGGGTTCAAATGATTTGGCGTCATTAAATCAGCCGGATCATTGGCGGTTGATGAAGCTTTATAGGCGTTGTAAGGCACATACATCTCACGCTTGCCGACAATTTTCCACTCATAGCGATCAGGCGCGCCACTGAACAAGAACATATTATCATTCTGGCGCAAACCAGCCGAGGTGCTCAGCGGCCCGTCATAAGTGGCGGCAGCCGGTGTGGCGCGCATAATTTTGCGCAAATCAGGGCGGAACATTGAACCCTCACGCGGTTGCACGGTCTGGTCAATGGTATTGGTCATCGAAAAGCCAGCCCCGTTAAAGCGCGGCGGCGCTGTCCATATGCCCATCCAATCAAACTGACGGTTTTCCAACTCGTCCAACGACATTTCTGGGTCGGCGTAAAAATTATAGCGCCAGTCTTCACGCACAATGCGGGTGATCGTGCCGTTCGGCTCGACACCGGCGCCAGATGTTTTGGCGTGGTAACGGTGACCGTGCCAATGGAAATTATGGTTCCAGTAAATCTCAATCGCTGATTGTGGAATCGGGAAAGGCACGCCAATGCGGGCGCCGCCAATATTATTGCCATCATTGAGCAATTGCGCGTTTTTGGCGTTTTCTTTGGTCGCTTGATACACTGCTTCTGGCAAGGAACAGCTGCGCCGCGTCGGATAAATATCCATGCGATAGCTTTGCGGATGACGCGCGAACATGGCTTGCTGGCCAGCGCTCAAACGGTCTTTGTGTTTGGCGAGATTTTCAGCGGTGATGGAGAAAAGAATTTTATCATCTGCATAAGGGTCAATATGGTCTTCGCCCTTCACATAGCCAGCCGGTGGCGACGTGATACCCCCCGTCCATGCCGGAATCGTGCCATCGCTTGAGGCCGACGGATCTGAACCAAGTGGTGTGAGTTTACTGCCCAAAAGCGATGCATCAGCTGCCTGCGCGCCTTGAACCGTGGCCAAGGCAAGTGCAACCACCAGCCCCAAATGCTTAAATTTCATCATCGTGTCTCTCCCCGTTTAGACGCGCAACAGTAACAAGTGATGAGCAAGTTTAGCAAGCTTAGAAATTTACTTATCGCCCGCGTGCTTCCAATTGAGCAACAATTTCGCCATGCTCTTTTTCATTAAACGCAAAACGCATTAATAAAAAAGCACCCGCCAGATAGAAAATGAACGGTATGCCGCCATACAGGAACTTCATCATTAAAATGACGCCTTCGGTCTGCTCGACATTGGGCATGAAGCCAACAATGCCAAGGGCAAAGCCAGTCACCGTCAACATCACGCCATAGGCTGATTTGGTGACAAAATACCAAGCTGCAAAATAAGCGCCCTCTTTGCGCTCGCCGGTTTGATATTCGTCATAGTCAATGACGTCGGATTTAATCGACGGGTTAATGGTGCCACCACAACCACCCGCGGCGCCGGCAATAGAGGCCAGCACAATCAAAATCAAATCATCGCCTTCATTTAAGAAGAACATGCCGCCAAAGGCAAAACCGGTGACGACCATGGAGTAAATCCACAATCTTTTCTTGCCGACACGGCGCGCCAAGGGCATCCATATGGGCACAAGAATCAGCGACCAGACCATATAGGCGAGAATAAAAAACGGCGCCATAGTCGGCGCTTTCAAAACATATTGGGCGTTATACAGGGTCAAAATTGTAATCACCGCGCCGCCCAAATTCTCGATGAAAATCACAATCAGCAGCAAGCGGGCATGCGAGTTTTGCCAAATATCCTTGGCCGCCGTCCATGGTTTTTCAGCCCCGCGTCCGGCAAATTCAGAACGCTCACGAATGCCATAGACACAGGCCAAGAGCAGAATGGCGCTAAAAATACCGGCATAAATCGACTGCGCGCCAGCCAAGGCGCGCACTTGTTCGGGCCCGGCTTGCTCGGCTTTAATCAGCCAATACATGGTCGCCAGTGCACTGATGTAACCCAATACCCAGCCAGCATGTCGGGCCCCGAAAATCTTATTGCGCTCATGGTAATCATCGCTCAGCTCAGCCCCGAGCGACATATGCGGCACAATGAACATGGTCTGGGCTGAGTAAAATAAAATCACCCCAGCCCCCATCCACAAGATCAATGGCATACCGGTCAAGCTCTCGGGCGGTGCGGTGACCATCCAGAAACTGACAAAAACCGGTATCACGCTCCAAAATAGCCATGGGCGTCGCCGCCCCCAGCGCGAATTGGTCTTGTCTGACAAATAGCCAACCAGCGGATCAGAAATCGCATCCCAGAACCGCGAAATGCCGAAAATAAGCCCCATAACCGCAGGCGCAATCAACAACACATCGGTGGAAAATTTCATCACATAGAGCGACACAATGCAGAACATATAGCCAGCGCCCACTGGCGGCAGGCCATAGAGGATCATTGTTTTTAGTTTCACAGCCGCGGTTGGCCCGCCTGTATTTGTCGCTGAAACACTACTCATTTTATCAAACTCCCAGCCAAGACAGCACCATTAATTGGCTTTTTTTGCAAGCAATTTGACCAGCCAAAGCGGGTTTAATTTAGCGCTCATGGGGTCGACACTATGGCTTGGCTTGCTTAAACTGGCGGCAGTTTTCGCGGGGAGAGTTATCGTGGTCGAAACGCATTTGAACGCCAATAAATCATTCATGCAGGGGCTTATTTTATTGGGCCTGATAATTTTTGGTATCTATCTGCTATATGAGCGCGGCCTTATGGCGCTTTTGCTGGAGGGCGACAATAGCCGCATTTCTTGGGGGATTATTGGCATTTGGCTGGCGATGAGCGCACGCTGGCTATATCTGCTGCTCTGGGTGCAACAGAAAAATCGTGACATTGGCGATTTGCGCGGCCAGCCTATCGACATTACCGAGACCATTATGGCGCGTTGGCTAAACCATGGCTGGTTTGCCTGTGATGCGGTGCTCAAGCTTGGGCTTTTGGGGACGATTATCGGCTTTATTTTAATGCTGGCGCCAATTGCCGCTATGCAAAGCTTTGAGCCTGCCAGCCTGCAAGCGGCGCTGGGCCAAATGAGCGGCGGCATGGCGGTGGCGCTATACACCACTCTGACCGGACTGGTGAGCAATTTATTGCTGCGCGTGCAATTCCAGTTTCTCGCCGATTCCATGCAACATCTTCTTCTGCGGATGAGTGAGCAGGAAACGCTATGATCGGACGCCGCCTGCAAACACCGGCCGAAGACCAAAACGCTTTTACCGATATTTTATTCAATGCGTTGCTTGGTTTTGCCTTCATGTTTTTTGTCGCCTTTATTCTTATTCGGCCGCAAATTCCCGATGGCAAAATCTCGCCAAAAGCTGAATTTATGATTACCGCCCAATGGCCGGATGGTCACACTGATGATGTGGATCTGATTGTTGAGGATGGTGAAGGCAATCTTGTTTGGTTTGACACGCGCGAGGCTGGGCTGATGCACCTTGACCGCGATGACCGCGGGGCGCTCGGCGACAATATTACGGTCAATGGTCAGCGCATTGAAAATCCGCTGAACCAAGAAATTGTGACCCTGCGCGGCATTGCGGCAGGCGAATATGTGGTCAATTTATTGCACTATAAATCGCCGACCAAACGGCCGGTGGAGGTTAAGGTGAAGGTTGAAAAACTCAATCCGCAAGTGACGCTGATTTACGCTGGCAATAATACGCTAGCGGGTGCCGGTGACGAACAGACCGCCATTCGCTTCCGCCTTGATGCGGCTGGCAATGTGGTGGAAATGGCGCGGCGCAATAAATTGCTCATTCGCGCCAATCCGGTTGAACAACAAAAGGCAGGTAGCCAATGACCATTCCTCTGATGCTCGGTGTCGCCTATGCGCTATTGGCGGCCTTGCTGCTCAACCTCAATCTCAACACATCTTGGCGCCATGAAATTAAGTTGGCAGCCATTGGCTTGGTAACCTTGCTGTATTTTGCCGCTTATCAGGGCACGCAGGAATTGCGCGGCTGGGCCATTGCGCAAACCCCGCCCAATCCGTTCAAACTGCACTGGGCCGTGGTTGAGGAGCCTGATAAGGCACAAAAAACCGATGGCGCGATTTATATTCTGGCGCAAGCTCTATCCGAACATGGCGCGCTGATGGCCCGCCCGCGGCTTTATCAATTGCCGTTTTCGCCAGAATTGGCTGAGCAAATTGATGAGGCGCTGAAAGAGGTCGACAATGGCAAGCCATTGGAAGCAAATTTGAGCTATAAGGCGGCCAATCCAGACGAGGATAAAAAGTCACAAAAAAGGGACGGCCAAAAAAGCCGTCCCGATTCTGAAGGCGATAAAGATCGGCTGAAACTGGAATTCAGAGAATTACCAGCGCCGAGCTTGCCGCCAAAGTCTGCCCGTTAGCGCACCGCTGGCGCAGTGACTTCGAGGGCACTTGTCTTATCGCCCGTCGCCGCTTTTTTGGCGTCTTCTTGCAAGCTATAATCTTGCCAAGCACGGGCGTTGATGAAGGCGTAAATATCTTCAACATCTTGCTCGTTCAAACGATCTGAGAAGTTTGACATGCCGCGATCTTCGAGCAGCCCCTCAAGCACAATCTCTTTGAACATGCGGTGGGTTTGCGGGCTCATTTTGCGCAAATCTGGCACCACAGCCCCGCCATAAACACCAATGCCATGGCAGAAGGTGCAGACCTCATGGTATTTTTCCATGCCACGGTCAATTTGCTCAGCTGAGGCATTGATCACTGGTGGCTCAGGAATTTCCCGCGCCCAGCTTTCTGGCTCCTCAATCGACAAACCACCATTCAGCTTAAAGGCAACAAGGCGCCCGAAATTGCCATATTTGGCAGAAGCCGGGGTGGCTGCATCGCCTTCAGTGAGGCCAGCGGCACCACCAGAACCAACTTGAATGGCAATATATTGCTCGCCATCAACCATATAGGTAACCGGCGGCGCAATAATGCTGGTGTAAGTGTTGACTTTCCAAACTTCAGCGCCGGTTTTGGCGTCATAAGCGACAATAAAGCCATCGCCATTGCCTTGGAAAACAAGGCCAGCTGCCGTTGAGAGCGTGCCGCCATTCCAATGGGTGCCGTGTTCTTTGACCCAATGAGTTTTACCGGTCAACGGGTCAAAAGCCGTGATATAGCCCTTGGCTGGTGGCAGATCAGGGTGATTGCCCATGACTTCGAGCAAACGGCCAAATTCAATGCCCGTGTTCCAACCGCCTTCAATATATTTATAGCGACCCGTGGCTTTGAAATCATGATCTACATCATAGACCAACGGGCTTTCCATGGCTGGAATATAAACCAAGCCAGTGTCGGGGTTAAACGACATGGCCTGCCAATTGTGACCGCCGAGCGGGCCCGGCAGAATCCAGGCTGACTTTTTGCTGCTGTTCCAATCGCGTTCGGCGATTTCCACCGGACGGCCTGTGGCCATATCAATATGGCTGGCCCAGTTCACCGCGACATATGGATTGGCGCGCAATAATTCGCCTGTGGCGCGGTCAAGCACATAGAAGAAGCCATTTTTCGGGGCTTGCATAATCACTTTGCGCTGTTTGCCGTCGATTTCCATATCGGCCAACATCATGTCTTGCACGGCTGTGTAGTCCCATGTGTCGCCCGGGGTTGTTTGATAGTGCCATTTCTTGCGGCCGGTATTGGGGTCAAGCGCCACAATAGAGGATAAGAATAAATTATCACCACCGCCTGGCGAACGAATCGACCGTGTCCAAGGCGAGCCATTGCCGACGCCTAAGAACACTGTGTCTGTATCCGGGTCATAAACGATGGAATTCCAAACCGTGCCGCCACCGCCGATTTTCCACCACTCGCCACCTTTCCAAGTGGCGGCGGCTTCTTCCATTTCAGGATGCTCAAATGGTTTCGATGGATCGCCTGGCACTGTGTAGAAGCGCCAGTCTTGCTCGCCGGTTTTGGCATCATAGGCGGTGACATAGCCACGCACACCATATTCGCCGCCGCCATTGCCGATGAACACACGGCCATTGGCAACCCGTGGCGCGCCAGTGATTGTATAGGCGCGCGCGCGATCAATAATTGTGTTTTTGCGCCAGATCACTTCACCGTTTTGCGCATTTAAGGCAATCAAATAGCCATCAAGGCTGGCGACATAGACGGCGCCGTCGTACACCGCAACGCCGCGATTGACGACGTCGCAACACGCTTTGCGGGCCCAATCGCCGGGCACTTCTGGGTCATATGACCACAGCTCTTCACCGGTTTTCGCATCAACCGCATACACCACACTCCACGAGCCGGTCATATACATCACCCCGTCGGCGACAATTGGCGACGCCTCAAGACCACGCGTGGTGAGCATGTCAAATGACCAAGCCAGTTCCAGCTCATCAATACTGTCTTTATTGATTTGGGTCAGCGGCGAGAAACGCTGCTCACGATAGTCGCGACCATAAGCCAACCAATCACCGGGCGCGGCATCTGCGTTGACAATGCGCGTGGTGTCAATTTGACCTAATGTATCACTGGCCGTGGCACCGGTTTGCGGCGCTTGGCTTGATGATGTTTTGTCTGACGGCGACAGGCCGATCAGAACCATTAACGAAATTATGCCAAGCGCGACGACATTGATTGTTGTCGCCTGCTTACGATTAAAAGATGGATGTGCCATGATTACTCTCCTCCACTTACTTATCTGAAAGTTTAATGACATTCTTGGGCCAAGAACAAGGGCAGATTGTCGCAAATTCAAAATATTTTCCGAACCGCCAAACTATAAGCTTGCGAGCACAGCTTATTTTTCTAAGATAAGTTGCAAAGGGAGAGTTGTATGACAAAGTCTAATGAAAATTTACCGCATGTTACCGTAATTGGTAGCGGCGTTGGCGGCCTGTGCATGGCTATGCAATTACATAATGCTGGCCTGAGCAATTTTGAAATCGTCGAAAAGGCTGGCGATATTGGTGGCACATGGCGCGACAATACTTATCCCGGTTGCGCCTGCGACGTGCCGTCACATTTTTATTCATTTTCTTTCGAAGGCCGCTCTGACTGGTCGCGAACATTTCCGCCGCAAAGCGAGATTTATGCTTACCTCAACAGTTTAGTTGAGAAATATAAATTGCGCAGCAAAACGCGGTTTAATACAGAAATCGAAACCGCTGAATTTGATGAAACCAGCCAGAAATGGAAGTTGCACACCAAATCAGGCGAGACCTTAGAAACCGATGTTGTGGTCACCGCCTTGGGACAATTGAACCGTCCGAAAGTGCCGGAAATCAAAGGCCAAAAAGACTTCAAAGGGCCAATTTTTCACTCCGCTGAATGGCAGCATGACGTATCACTTGAGGGCAAGCGGGTGGCGGTGATTGGCAATGGCCCGTCAGCGGCTCAATTTATTCCCGAGGTCGCCAAAGTGGCTGGCCATTTGACGGTTTTCCAGCGCTCGCCATGCCATGTGGTGCCGCGCAATGACGAGCCTTATTCGGCGCTGCAAAAGGCGATGTTCAAATATATTCCCGGCTATCGCAAATTTATGCGCGGGCTGATTTATTGGTCGCTGGAAAGCAATTTCACGGCGTTTAACGAGCTGAAGAAAACCCGCTTTTTGATTAAAGCGCTGAATTTTTCCAGCACGCTGACCGATCAAGTGGAAGAGCATTTTAACGAGCAAGTTACGGATCCGCATTTGCGCGAAATTTTGAAACCAGATTATCCGGTTGGCTGCAAACGTGTGGTGATTTCAGATGATTATTACCCTGCCCTGCACCGCGACAATGTATCGGTTGAGACCGCTGGCATTCAGCAAATCACCGAAACCGGTATTGATACGGTTGATGGGGTCAATCATCAATATGATGTGATTATTTATGGCACCGGCTTTGCCTCTACCGACTTTTTGGCGCCCATGCAAATTACCGGTAAGCAAAAAACTGATTTGAATAAAGTCTGGAAAGACGGCGCCGAAGCCTATCTCGGCATTACCATGCCGCATTTCCCCAATCTGTTTATGCTCTATGGGCCGAACACCAACCTTGGCCATAATTCGATTATTTTCATGATTGAATGTCAGGCTAATTATGTCATTAGTGCGGTTAAGAATATGGCCAAGCTGAACCTCAAAACCCTCGATTTGAAAGCCAATAAAATGGTCGAATTCGCCGATTATTTGAAAGCCCGTCTGGCGACATCCGTATGGGAAAAAGAGTGCGATAGTTGGTATAAAAACGAGGCTGGCAAAGTGACCAATAACTGGCCCGACTTCACCTATATATATAAAGATGCGACGCAAAAAATTAATCTCGAAGATTATGATGTGACGCCAACCCCGAACCGCGCGGCTGAATAGCTCAAGGTAAATTGATGATGAAATATTTTCTCGCGGCCGCTTTGGCTGTCTTGCTGTCAACGCATGTTGCGCAGGCGCAAACTGCCGAGGGGCACATAACCGTCTCTGATTTAACCGTTAAACACGGTATTGGCGCACGCCCCGGCGTTGTGCACGGCAAACTCAGCAATCATGGTCGCCAAGCGGTGCGCCTGACCAATGTCACCAGCCCATCATTTGGGCGCATTGAACTGCACACCCACACCAAGATTGATGGGGTGATGCGTATGCGGCAAGTGGCTGAGTTGGCGCTGGCCGCAAGGGCGACGCTGGAGCTGAAGCCGGGCGGCTATCATTTAATGTTGTTCGAACCGACAATGAGCGACAAAGAGGCGCCCGTTCGCCTGCTGTTCATTTTCGATAATGGCCAGCAAATCAGCCAAATCGTGGCGCCGCAGGCCAATGCCATGCGCCATGATATGATGCATCACAAGGGCCATTAACCGGCAATAGCGGTTTATTTTCTTGTCGCTTTGCGGTTAGATATAGGCGGAGGTCATGATGCAGAATAAATTAGTCGCCGCTTGGCACGCCTATATGGATAAGCCGAGCGCAGAAGCGCTTGAAGCCATGCTGCACGAGGAGTGCAGCTTTATTTCGCCAGTTGTCTTCACGCCGCAAAAGGGCCGCGATATGACAATGAAATATTTGTTGTCAGCCGGACAGGTTTTTCATGACACGCAATTTCGTTATGTCAGCGAGTTGGTCGGCGCCAACCGCATGGTGCTGGAATTTGAGGCTGAAATTGACGGAAAATATGTCAATGGCGTGGATATTATCGACTTTAATGATGAGGGTAAAATTACCCAATTCAAAGTCATGGTGCGGCCGTTGCAAGCGGTCAATATGCTATGGGAAAAAATGGCCGCCACGCTGGATCAAATGAAAGCTTCTTAATCACCTTGCTGTAGCGGCTTTCTTGCGACATAAAGGAGGCTCACTAACAGGTTGTTTTATGTCCGCAGAACTCTCCGCCACTGACTATCTTGTTACCGTTCGCGACCTGACCGTCGTGAAACAGGGGCAAACCATTTTGGACGCGGTGTCGCTGGACATTGCCAAACATGACTTTATTACGCTGATTGGCCCCAATGGGGCTGGCAAAACCGTTCTTTTGCGGCATTTGCTGAAACTCGAATCGCCGTATGGCGGCCGCGTGCACCATCAATCTGGCCTGAAAATTGGCTATGTGCCGCAGCGCGTCACCATTGACCCAAGCCTGCCAATGACAGTGCAGCGGTTTTTGACCGTCAATAATGACGTCACCCGCAGCCAGCTCGACAGTTTGGCGACGGAAACCAAAATCAGCCATTTGCTGAACAGCCCGCTGGCCGATTTGTCCGGCGGAGAATTGCAGCGGGTTTTGCTGACCCGGGCTTTGGCTGGCAAACCAAATTTACTGATATTAGATGAGCCAGCGCAAAACCTGGACGTCAACGGGCAATTGCAGTTCTACACAATGATTGATGAGATTTATGAAAGCCGCAAATTATCGGTTCTTATGGTGTCGCATGATTTGCATTTGGTGATGTCATCGACCCGCAAAGTGGTTTGCCTGTTTCGCCATATATGTTGCTCTGGGGCGCCCGAAAGCGTTGCCCGCGACCCTGAATTCATCTCAATTTTCGGCGATGATATGGCCAAATTAATGGCTGTTTACCCGCATAGTCACGCCCATGACCACGACCATGATCATGACCACCATCACCATGCGGCGACGGACGAGGAAAGCTGATGAGCGCGCATATATTACTGACCACTTTGGCCTTGGCGCTGGTCGCAGGGCCGCTTGGCTGTTTCGTCGTCTGGCGGCGGATGGCTTATTTTGGCGATGGGCTGGCCCATAGCGCCCTGCTCGGCGTGGCTATTGGTCTGGTGATTGGCGTCTCTAATCAGATTGGCATGATGGCGATTGCGATTATTTTTGCCCTGTCCCTGATTTGGCTGCGTGCCAAACGGGTGCTGGCAACGGATACATTGCTCGGTATTTTAGCCCATGCGGCTTTGTCTTTGGGTGTGGTGGCAATGACCCTTTTGGGGGCTGGCGATATTGAAGTGCATGATTATTTGCTCGGCAGTCTCGACGCCGTTACGCAAGATATGGCGGTTTGGGTGATTGCCGGTAGCGGCCTATCGCTGGGCCTGTTGATGCGGCTATGGCCAGGGCTTATTTTGATGACCACTAGCGAAGATTTGGCACATGCCGAAGGCGTACATATTGTGCGTTATGAATTTGCCCTCATGGTGCTGATGGGGGTTGTGGTGGCCGCCTCTATTCAATTGGTCGGTATTTTGCTGATTACATCTTTGCTGATTATACCGGCCTCGACGGCGCGGTTGTTTGCCCGCTCGCCAGAAGCCATGGCCATTGGCGGCAGCGCCATTGCCAGCCTGTGCATGTTGATTGGCCTGCCATTGGCGCAAAATTTTCAGCTGGCGACCGGTCCGGTCATTGTCTGCGTCTCAGTCGCCAGCTTTATGCTTGTGCTGATGGCCCGTCTGGCAACCCGCAAAGGCTGATGAACCGGCCTTTAATTGACCCAAATCGGAGAAGAATAGGCGCGCTCTTGCAAAGTCGCGGCAATGTCTTCACGCGGTGCCACTCCGGCCCGCAATGCATCCCAGCTTGACCAGCGGCAGCTTGGGTTTTCCATCACACGGACATAGTAAAACGCCGATTGACCTGATTTATATTCCGGGTCCCGCCAAACTGTTTTCAGCTCATCAGCTGATGTATTGGCCGAGACTTGGCAAGTCGTCAAATCAACCTTGGCCTGATTGTCTGGGCAGCGGTTTTGCGCATTGGGCGCAACATCACCCGCGCATTGCACGTCAAAGACTTTTTCTTGCGCGCGGCCTCGAGTGTCGACCCAGCCTTTGACGATTTGCAGGCGTTGCAAACCATAAGAGCGAGCATCGCGCATCGCCCAGATAAGAAATTCAGGCCCTTTGCCAGCCGCAAGCGACAAATCACCGCCCATTGAAACACCCTGCTGATAGGCTTTTTTGACCATATCAACAGATGTTAAAATATTGGCGTCGAAGTTTTCTGAGGCAAAGAAGCGCAATTTAATACGCGGGCCAGTGGTGGCATAGGTCTCTTTGCGACGCATGGCATCGAAAATATCGCCCCGCGTATTGCTATCCGCCCACACGGCGGCCAAACCCGAGGCGCTCCATGTTTGGAAATTATTGAGGTTATATTTGCTGCCATCTGGATTGGCTTTTTTCAGCGGCACGGAGCCGCGCAAACGTGGCGAGGCATCAATCACACCAACTTTTGACCAATAATTATCCTCATCAAAAGCACCGGCCGCCACATGCGTGTCAGAGGCGCCAATCAGGCCAAATTTATAAGGATTGCCATCGCCCTTGGCGGCCATTTCAAGGCCACGCAAATAGGCTTGGCGCACATAAGAACCGTCAACTTGGCTTTCAACCCAAGCGCCAATGCGGAACGGCATGGTCTCGAAATCAGCAAATTCATCATTCGGTGACAAAGCGGGGTGGGTTTCGCTGTCGCCTTTTACTTGCGTGACTTCAACCAAGGGCTCATTGCGCATACGGGTGGCGGCATATTGCTGATCCATTGGGGTGCCGTCCCATTTTTCGGTTTTGAACATTAAGCCATTAGAACCATTGGAGTTATGCGGTATGGCAATCGTGTCGACGCCGTTGTCGCGCAAACCGTCCATCCATGCCCATAAGTCTTCCGGGTTGGGTGACATAATGCGGCTGAAGGGCAAAGCTGGGGCTTTATCGCCACGGAAGAAAACATTTCTGTGCAGGTTTTGATTGTCTGGCCCTGAGGTATATTCATAGGCAATCAGCGTGGTGAATTTGCCTGGCTCATTATATTCATTGGCCTTTTCAATAATATGCGCCCACGCCGACTGCATGACGTCATTGTCGACCAAATCATCTGGCGTGTCGCTTTTGTTGAGACGCGGAAACAGGTTTTGAAACGCCGCCAAACGCTCAGCTGGTGTCTTGGCTTTACGAATGGCCAGCGCCAATTCATGCTTGGACGCGGCTTGGCGCGGGTCGTGCATGGCGGGCAACATGCCAAGGTAAATCGCATGGTCGGTGACCGCCTGGAAGTCCAGCGGATCATTGAGCTTCATGTCAAAACCGGCAGGGTGCTTGATGGTCTCACCACGGGCATAACGATAGGCGTCATCGGGTGAGTTGCGATTGCCAAAAATATAGCTGTCAAATGACAAGGCAGTGTGCAAATGGGTTTCACCAAATAGCACGGCGCGGTTTTCCGGCGCCTCTGCGGCCATAGTGGTGGCTGTTAAACTGACACTCAAACTGGCGCTCAGAACAAGTGTTGATAAAAGTTTCGTGAATTTCATAATCCCCCCTTGGCGCTTTTTATTTTTAACGCTGCCTTAATTTATATTACCTAGCGTGGCATCGTGCAATCTCTCTTACCCCTCGATTGCACGCCTCCTGGCAAAGTCTCCCTCTTGTCGGGAGGCACTCATTGATTTTGCCGCGGGCTTGCAGCACAAGCGCCTATTGGCAAAAGCGCATTAGCTGATAGGTAATCATTGCCGCGGTGAAATCACTGACCGGCTGATCGCTAATCGGCGCCAGTTCGACGACATCAATACCGACACAACGGCGCCCAACCAGCGTGCTTTGCACCAAATCCAACGCTTGATAAAACCCAAGCCCACCGGGCACGGGGGTGCCAGTGGCCGGTAGAACCGACGGGTCAAGGCCATCGAGATCAAAGGTGACATAGATATTTTCGGGAAAATCATCGGGCAAATTGACCGCTGAAATCTGCCCGCGAACCAGCTCTGGCCCATCGTGGCAAATCACCCCATGGGCACGGCGGCCAGCTTCTTCTTCTGCCGCCAAGGCGCGCACGCCAAAAGACGCCATTGGCAGACCCTCGCCAGCCAATAAATGCATGACACTGGCGTGCGAATGTTTGTGGCCTTGATAAGCGTTGCGAAAATCAGCATGGGCGTCAATATGCACCAATCCGACTGGCCCATTGAGCGCGTCAACCACGCCCATAACGGCGCCATAGCTCAAACTATGCTCGCCGCCCAAAGTCACCGGCACATGGCCACGCGCGGCAATGGCACTGGTCAGCTGGCGCAAGTCAGACATGACGGTTTCAATCGGCTGCTGGCAGTTGATCGGCGGATGGGTGAAAATACCTCGCGCGCAGGTTTCTTGGCCATTGACCAAGCGTTCCAATTGATGCGAGGCGGCGATAATCGCTGCCGGCCCCTGCGCTGCGCCCGTGCCATAGGAAACCGTAGCTTCAAGGCCGCATGGCACAACCTCAAATTGCGCCGTCGCCATATTATTTTCTTCGGCCGATAATTCTTCTCCGAGAAACTGGTCTTGCATCACGATAACCGCCCTTCAAAATCAGTATAATCAAATTGCCGAACCATACGCAGAGCGTCGGTTTGACTATTCCAAATGGCAATCGACGGCAAGCCAATGCCATTGAATGTTGAGGTTTTCACCATGGAATAATGCGCCTGGTCGAGAAACGCCAGCCGGTCGCCAGCCTGTGGCACTTGAGCAAACTGATAATCGCCAATCACATCGCCAGCCAAACAGCTCGGGCCGCCCAATTTCACCGACGTGCCATCCCCGCTTTCGCCCATCAGCGCTGGCCGATAAGGCGCCTCAATCACATCTGGCATATGGCAGGTGGCGGAAATATCCAAAACCGCAATCGGGCCGTCATTTTCAACCACATCAAGCACTTCACCGACAAGAATACCGGCATCAAAAGCCACTGACGTGCCCAGTTCTAAATAGGTTTGCACGCCATAGTTTTGGCTGGTCTGGCGTAAAAGCTGGCTGAGCCCGTCAATGTCATAGCCGGGCCGCGTTACCAAATGGCCACCGCCAAAATTCAACCAAGAAAACTGCCCCTTGCGTTGTTGCAAAAACGGTTGCAAGGCGGCGACTGTGCGAGCCAGCGGCTCAAAGCCCTGCTCGCATAAAGTATGCATGTGAAAACCCGACACGCCGGTCAATGGCGCATCGGCCAATTGCGGCAGCGGTTGTCCAAGCCGCGAACCGGCCGCACATGGGTCGTATTTTTCAATCTCGCCTTCGGAATGTTGCGGGTTTAAGCGCAAGCCAATATCCGCTCCGCCAGCTTTGGCGGCGGCGCTAAAACGCTCAATCTGGGCCACTGAGTTGAACACTAAATGATCAGATAGGGCAGCGATTTCGTCGATTTCTTGGGGCCGAAAAGCGGGCGCAAAACTAGCCAATTTGCCACCATAATGGGCCCGCGCCAAACGCGCCTCCCACAGGCCAGAAGCGCAAGTGCCAGCCAAATATTGATTGATCAATGGTGCCAAAGACCACATGGAAAAGGCTTTCAGGGCGAGCAGAACCTCAACCCCAGCGTTTTGCGACAGGCTTTGGAGAATTTTCAAATTACGCTCAAGCGCTATCTCATCGACGACGAAACATGGGCTGGGCACGCGCGATAAATCAAAATCGGCAAAACCGCCCGCCCCTGTTGATTGCGTCTCCATCATGGCTAGAAATCCAGCGGTCGGTCGAGGTCAACATATTGCCAGGGCAAGCCATTTTCATTGAGCATTTTCATAAATGGATCCGGATCAAGCTGCTCAAGGTTAAACACGCCGGGCTGGCGCCATGTGCCATCTAGCATCAGCGCCGCGCCAATCATCGCTGGCACACCGGTGGTATAGCTGACCGCTTGGCTGCCAACCTCGGCAAAACACGCTTCATGGTCGCAAATATTATACAGATAGACGTGGCGCTCAGCGCCGTCTTGCGTGCCGCTAACAATATTGCCTATGCAGGTTTTACCATGGGTGGTTTTCCCCAAATCACCCGGGTCTGGCAGCACGGCTTTGAGAAATTGCAAAGGCACAATCTCACGGCCCTCATAGAGCACTGGCTCAATCGACGTCATGCCAATATTTTGCAGCACTTCGAGATGTTTCAAATAAGCATCGCCAAAGGTCATCCAAAACCGCGCACGGGTCAGCTCGGGATAGTGTTTCGACAGCGACTCGAGCTCCTCGTGATACATTAAATACATATTGCGGGCGCCGACTTCGGGAAAGTCGAAGCTCTGTTTATGTGACAAAGCCGGCGTTTCAACCCAAGCACCATTGTGCCAATGGCGGGCCGGTGCGGTGACTTCGCGAATGTTAATTTCTGGATTAAAATTAGTCGCAAAAGCCTGACCATGGTCGCCGCCATTGCAATCGAGAATATCCAAGGTCTGCATATTGCTAATCAAATGTTTGCGAATATAGGCGGTGAACACATTGGTGACGCCGGGGTCAAAACCAGACCCCAAAAGCGCCATTAAACCGGCGTCGGCGAAACGGTCTTGGTAATCCCATTGCCAGTGATATTCGAATTTGGCCTCATCGCGCGGCTCATAATTGGCGGTGTCGAGATAATCAACACCGGCCATTAGACAGGCATCCATAATCGCCAAATCTTGATATGGCAGGGCCAGATTAACCACGAGATCAGGCTGGGTTTTTTCGATTAGCGCCGCCGTGGCTTTGCTGTCATCGGCGTCAATCTCTGCGGTTTGAATGCGCTTGCCAAAACGCGCCTCGACACTATCGGCAATCAAATCGCATTTTTTTAGCGTCCGACTGGCCAGCGTGATATTTTCGAAACGCTCAGGCAGCATCGCCATTTTATGCACGCCGACTGACCCCACACCGCCAGCGCCAATTACCAAAACATTACCCATGGCTAACCCTTTTACTGTTCGAAATAAGTATATCCGTTAATGCTGTCCTTAAAGGCAGAAATCATCTGGCGCCGTTCGGTCGCCGGAATACGGCCAGTTTTTACCGCATTTTCAACGGTTTTCTTAAATGCATCGACCATTTGGCGCGGGTCATATTCCACATAAGACAGCACTTCAGATATTGTGTCGCCTTCTTGCTCATGCATCAACTCAAATGAGCCGTCGGTGCGCAATTCAATGGTCACCACATTTGTGTCGCCAAATAGATTGTGCAAATCGCCCAAAGTCTCTTGATAGGCGCCAACGAAAAACACGCCGAGATAATAATCTTCGTCTTCTTTTAATTCATGAACCGGCAGGGTTTTTGATAGGCCCTTGCCAAGCACGAAATTATCAATCTTGCCATCGCTATCGCAGGTGATGTCGCTCAAAACCGCGTGGCGGGTTGGCTTTTCATCCAATCTATGCAGCGGCGCAATTGGGTGAATTTGGTCAATCGCCCAAACATCTGGCAGGCTTTGAAACAGCGAAAAATTGCCGTGATAAATATCAGCCGCCTGCTTCATGGCCTCGGCCATTTCTTCATTCATCGAGTCGTTTTCAGCCAATAGCGCTTTAATTCGGTTCATCAAATAAAGATGCACACGCTCGGCCTTGGCGGTTTCGCGCAAGCTGGCCTGTCCGCTTTTCAACAGGGCGCGCATTTCATTGCGGTAAAACACCAAATCATTCCAGCACTCATGCACACGCTCAGCCGTGAGATAGGCTTCAATCGCCAACATGGATTGTAAAACCGTATGGTCGCCGTCTTCAGCTTCAACCGGCTGCGCGCTGTCAAAATGTGTCGCTTCAAGAATATTGAACAAGAGCATGGATGATTGCGCGACACAGGCGCGGCCGCTTTCAGTGATGATAATCGGATGCGCCATATCGGCCTTGTCCATGGCATATTTCACCGTTTCAACAATATTCACTGAATATTCGGATAAGGTGTAATTGGTCGAGTTCTCAGTGGCCCGATGTTCGCCCGTATAGTCAATGCCAAGACCGCCGCCCAAATCAAGAAACGACAAGGGCGCGCCCTCTTTGCGTAATTCGACAAAAAACCGACAGGCTTCCTGCGCGGCCATACGAATTTCAATAATATTCGGCACCTGACTGCCCAAATGGCTGTGTTGCAACACCAAACAATCGAGGAACTCTTCGGTGCGCAATTGGTCAATCACGTCCATCACTTGCGCAATGGTCATGCCAAATGTCGACCGGTCTCCGCTCGACGCCGACCAATTGCCGCTCACTTCATGAGTTAATTTAATTCGGATGCCAAGCTGCGGACGAATATCCATTTCGCGCGACACACGCAGCACCAAATCTAATTCGCGCGGGCTTTCCAAAACAATAAATGTGTTAAAGCCAAGCCGCTGCGACATCAGCGCCAAGCAGATAAATTCTTCATCTTTCACGCCATTGCAAATCAGCGCCGCTTTGCTGCCGGTGTCATGCGATAAGGCAATGAGTAGTTCAGCTTTTGAGCCGACTTCAAGGCCAAAGTCATATTGCCGCCCCTCGGCGACAATGCGCTCAATCACCTGCGCTTGTTGGTTCACTTTAACCGGAAACACGCCTTGGTAAGTGCCGCGATAATCTAGCTCTGATATCGCGTCGCGAAAGGCCTCATTGATTTGTTCAATGCGCCATGAGATGAAATCTGACACGCGCAATAAAATCGGCGCAGCAATGCCGCGCGCGTCAAGGTTTTCAATGACTGACATCAAATCAGTCGGCACATCATCTGGACGATTGGGGTGCAACAGACCGATATGGCCATTATCCAAAATTGTAATCAGCCCATCACCCCAACGGGAGACGCCATATTGCGCGTCAGCATGCGCCAAAGCCGGCGATTTGGCGGCCATATTATCATCGCCAAAATGCGTGGTGTTTGTATGGGACATCAACAACCTCATAAAACCCGAGTGAATTTGCGTGATTAGCCGCTTTAGCCAAGGCTGTAAAGCATATTGTGAAAGCCTTTGCGGGGTTACAAATCATTGCCGAAGCACTATAAGCTAAGCGTGTTTATCGCAACCATGTGAGGCCGCAATCGCACCGCCAATCATCAAGCCCTGTTTTGTCTATCTGCTGCAAAGCTGTGACGCCGGACCAGCCAAATCCTATGTCGGCTGGACGACTGATTTGCAGCAGCGGCTGGCCGCCCATAATAGCGGGAAAGGTGCCAAATCAACGCGTGGACGGCAATGGCGTTTGGTGCATAGCGAGGCTTTCAAAACCCGTGGTGCTGCTATGGCGCGCGAATATGAATTGAAGAAAAGTAAAACCGAACGCCTGCATTTATTGACCCTAGCCGGCGACATTGAGCAAGAGAAGACACTGTAAAATGAATACTTATTCTGAGTTGTTAGAGACGTTTTATGCCGCCGCTCCAAATTATGCCGTCGAATTACCGGGTAATTGGCTGCAAGGACGCACCGCTTTTGGCGGCATGACCAGCGCCCTCTTGCTGGCCGCCATTCAACACCACTACCCTGACCTACCGCCATTGCGCACCATGCAGGTCAATTTTATTGGCCCCGCCGCCGGGCCCTTGCAGGTCACGCATAAGCTATTGCGACAGGGTAAGAACAACGTCACCATTGAAGCACGTCTCGACAGCGAGCTGGGCGCTGGCACTTATGGCTATTTCACCTTTGGGGTTAATCGGGCGATGGATAAAACCATGGATTATCCAATTAATCTGCCCGATATCTGCCCCGAAGACGCCGAGTTGATTGTGCCGCAGGCACCGGCGCCAACGTTTCTCACCAATTTTGAACGGCGCAAAGTCTCTGGCCCAGATCTGTTGTCAGGGTCGGATAATCCCGACATGCTATTGTGGACACGCCATACAGACGAAAACGCCCGCAAGGGTCTATTGCCGCTCATGGTATTGGGTGACGCGCCACCGGCAGCGCTTGCCGGTTTGACGCAAATTCAAGCCCTGAGCTCAATGAATTGGAATGTTAATATGCTCAGCGATGACATCAGCACGCAAGACGGCTGGTGGCTGGTGCGCTCTGCCACCCGCTTTATCCGCGATGGTTATTCGTCGCAATTGATACAAATCTGGAACCGGCAAGGCCGCCGCATTATGGATTCAATGCAGCACCTTGCCGTGTTCAGCTAGCGCGCTCTAAAGGCCCAGCACGAATTTCGACATAATACCGCGCTGCACTTCCGACGAGCCGCCATAAATAGTGGAAGCACGGCCAGACAGCATGAAGGAGGTCAGCCCCGGGCCCTTGGCGCGATAATTTGGTTCATTTGAGGAGTCATTCTCGCCAAAGCCATAGCCGGAACGCGGCATGGCTGAATAGCCAAGAATTTCAACCCCCAAATCGGCCACATCTTGTTGCAAATGCGTGCCCAATAGTTTCAGTGGCAATGGCAAAATCATCGACTCGCCCGACCCCTCTTCGGCCGTCAAGGCACGTGACTCAAGCGCTTCCAAAGCGTCCAAACGGACAGATAATTCGGCGTGTTTACGGGCCACATCGTCGCCATCATAGCTGCCAGCGGCGGTTTCATTGAGATGATTGTGGATGGCCATTAAATTGCCCAAGCCGGTGCGCAAGCGACCGGTGCCGGCAATGCCAACGCGCTCGTTCATCAAAAGAAACTTGGCGTAAGTCCAACCTTTATTCTCTTCGCCAACCAAATTACTAACCGGCACTCGCACATCGGAAAAATAAACCTCGTTCAAATGGTGCTCGCCATCAATGGTGTAAATTGGTTTGACCTCGACACCGGGGGTTTTCATGTCAATCAGCAGGAAGGAAATGCCCTCTTGCGGCTTGCCCTCTGTGCTGGTGCGTACGAGGCAGAAAATCCAGTCGGCAAAATGCGCCTGTGTTGTCCAAATTTTCTGGCCATTGACGATATAGTCATCGCCATCACGCAGCGCACTGGTGCGCAAAGAAGCCAAATCTGACCCCGAGCCGGGCTCTGAATAGCCTTGGCACCAGAAAACGGACCCGTCGCGGATGCCGGCCAAATGCTGGTCTTTTTGCTGTTGCGTGCCGAAAGTATAAATCACTGGCCCGACCATGGTCTCACCAAATGGTGATTGCATCGGCGCTTCGGCGCGGGCGCATTCAGCCGAGAAAATTTGCTTTTTCGCATCATCCCAGCCAGTGCCGCCATATTCAACAGGCCAACCAACACAGCCCCAGCCGCGCTCGTTGAGCTTTTTCTGCCACCATGCGCTGTCTTCGCGATTTTGGGTAAATAAGTTCAAGCCGCGATAGGGCGACCCTTCTGGCAGAATTTCTTCTAACCAGCTGCGCACATCGGCCTGAAAAGCCAGATCTTCTGATGACAGTGACAAATTCATTTTAAGCTCCATAGCATGATAGGGGCATTGCATATGCCTGACCAATAGATAGGGTACAATTGATCAAGGTCAACTGTCCATGCGACCAAACGGCAATAATTTTTGTGCTGCTAACGGCTCTTGGTAAAACGTGTGCCCGGGGCGGGTGGGGTTTCTGGCCCGCCGGCGAAACATTGGGCTTTTGACATCCAATCCTGCGCCACCTCGCCGGTTACCTGCAATTGCGTGTCGGCAATATTGCGCACTTGGGTCACCACCTGACAAAATTCGCTGGCATTGCCGTCAACACGCTCGGCCTCGGAAGGCGTGCCAAACTCCCAAATATCGCCAGATGGCGCCGTCAGGCGCACATAGGGCATCGGCCCTGGCGGGGTTTGTTTGCGCGTCGCATAAGTCCAGCCAAAAGTGTTGGTGCCCAATACGGCAATTGAGCGAATACGGTCAGCATCTTGGCGCACAACTCCAAGGTGATCGAAAACCTCTTGCCCATGAGCCCATGTTTCCATCAACCGAGCCGAAATAGACGAGCGCGCGCTCATGTCCGGACCGGCCCATTTCAGGCGCTTTTTCGGGTCAATTTGCGTGAAGCGGGCTGACATATCTGTGTAGAATGTGTGCCATGCTTCAAGCAAGGCGCGGCCCGACAGGCCATTAATCCATTTGCGTTCATAGGCTTTCATGCCGCCATCGGCCGCTGACCCCATGACATCTTGCAAAAAGGCGACAAAATTCGCCTCATCAGCGTGGCTCTCATTGGCCGCCCAATTCCACATGTGCAAATGTTCCAGCACATCGTTCAACGTCCAGCCTTTGAACTGCGTAGGCTGAGCAAAATCAGCGTCTTCGAGGGTGCTTAAAAGCCCATAGAGGGCGTCAGATTCTTCTTTGAAATCAATCGCTTCTTGTAACATTCTAGTCCTCTTCCGCGGCAATGCTTATCATTAAATCATCGGCTGCAACCTGTTGCTCTTTGATCACCAGCACATCTTGCACGGTTCCATCAATCTGCGCCAGAATTTCATGTTGCATTTTCATCGCCTCGACTGTCGCCAGACGATCACCAATGGACACGTCGTCACCGGCTGCAACATAGACATCAATCACCCGACCATGCATTGGCGCCAACACGCTGCGCCCGTCGCTGGCGTCACTATTGGCGGCATTCAATGCCAGTAGATTGACCGCCGTCAAACTGCGGCCCAAATAGCTGACGAATAAGGTCGCACCGGCCATAGATGCATGGCTGGCTATGGTCTGCTCATCAATAATCATTTCAACCCGCGCGTCTCTTGTGCTGCGCACGGTGACGGCAAAGCTCTCTTCGCCAACTGATATTTGATAGGCACCGGCTGCCCGTGTCGCCACAACCACGTCATAAATTGTATCTTTGACTTCCAACCGATAGGGCGTGCGCAGCATGTCAGCGGCCGAGAAATTCAGCAGGGCTGCCGGCATACCGAGAGATTTGCGCACCACATTTTGCTGGTCAAAGAGGAAATGGCGCAGCGCTAAAACCGCCAAATCGCGGCCTTCCACATCGGCTTCTTTGTGACCATCAGCGCCAAATTCTTCGGCAATGAAAGCGGTTGAAAAATCACCACTGGTGAATTTGTCATTTTCCAAACAAGCAATCAGGAAATCGCGATTTGTGCGCGGGCCAAATAGCGCAGTTTCGTGCAAGGCTTCAATCATCAGCTTGCGGGCCGCCTCGCGATTGTCACCATAGGTGATGAGCTTGGCAATCATCGGGTCATAAAATGGCGAAATCTCCTGACCGCTGACAATGCCCGTATCATAGCGCACACCGGGGCGGGCCAATTGTGAAAACAAAGACACCAGACCGGTGCTCGGTAGGAAATTATTGCTTGGGTCTTCGGCATAGAGTCGCACTTCAATGGCGTGGCCAGACAGGCGCACATCGTCTTGCGTCATGCCTAATTGGCCGCCCTCGGCGACCTTGATTTGCAAAGCCACCAGATCCAGACCGGTAATTTCTTCGGTCACCGGATGCTCAACTTGCAGGCGGGTGTTCATTTCAAGGAAATAAAACGCGCCGCTGGCATCAAGCAAAAATTCAACCGTGCCAGCGCCGCGATAATTAATCGACTTGGCCGCCTCAACCGCTGCCGCCCCCATGGCGTCACGTAAAGTTGGCGTCATCACCGGACATGGCGCTTCTTCAATAACTTTTTGATGGCGCCGCTGCACCGAGCAATCGCGCTCGCCAAGATGGACAATATTGCCATGCGTATCAGCGAAAACTTGCACTTCAACATGGCGCGGTTTGACAATGGCTTTCTCCAAGATCAGCTCACCGGAGCCAAAAGCGTTTTCAGCCTCGGAACGTGCGGCGGTGATGGCATTGGCCAAATCAGCTGACTTTTCAACCAAACGCATGCCACGGCCACCGCCGCCAGCGGCGGCTTTGACCATAATTGGGTAACCAATTTTTTCGCCCTCAGCAATCAACACCTCATCGGATTGATCTTTGCCCTCATAGCCAGGCACACAGGGCACATTGGCTTCAATCATGCGGCGTTTGGCGGCGGCTTTATTGCCCATTAAATCAATCGACTCGCCGGTTGGGCCGATAAAGGTCAATCCCGCTTTTTCAACCGCTTTGGCAAAATCTGCATTCTCTGACAAAAACCCATAGCCTGGGTGAATGGCATCAGCCCCTGATTGGGCGGCGGCTTGCAGAATTTTTTCAGCCACAAGATAAGATTGCCCAACCGGCCCGGGGCCGATAAGCACGGCTTGATCAGCCATTGCCACATGCGGGGCGCCAGCATCGGCTTGTGAATAAACAGCCACCGTCTGTATGCCCAATTGTTTGGCCGTGCGCATCACACGGCAGGCAATCTCGCCGCGATTGGCAATCAAAATTTTACGAATACTCGCCATTTACTGCTCCCGAACCCAATTAGGTTTGCGTTTTTCGAGGAAGGAAGCGACCCCTTCGCGCCCCTCGTCACTTTGCACCGCTTCGGCGAACAGCCGGCCGGCATATTGAATCATCTCCTGCGGGCCCAATTGCTTATTGGCCTGCAATAATTTTTTCGTCGCCGCATTGGCCTTCGGAGCACAGCGGCGCACATTGGCAATGACTTCAGCCAATTTTTCTTCACCCGCTGCCAAATCATCGGCAAGGAAATTCACCAAGCCATATTCCTTGCCCTCAACGGCGGTAAATCGTTGCGCCGTCAGCATGATATAGCGGGCGTTAAACTCGCCGACCCGCTCAACAATGAAGCGACCAATTTGCGCTGGCACCACGCCAATGGCGGTTTCGGTTAAAGCCATGCGCGTGTCTTTGCTGGCGATAACAATGTCGCCAGCGCAAGCCATGCCCAAGCCACCAGCCATGGCGGCGCCGTGCAGCAAAAACACAACCACTTGCGGCATTGAGCGCACGGTGAGGAAAAAATCTCCCATTTTGGCGCTATCAGCCACCACTTCGTCCTGCGTGCGGGCGTTTTGGAAATTGTCCTTAAAGCCTTTCAGGTCACCGCCAGCACAAAACACATCGCCGCGCCCGCGCACCGTTAAGCCGCGAATATCGCTACGACTGGCGACATAATCGAGCGCCGCTTGCAATTCGCTGACCAGCTCATCGGACATGGCATTGCGCGCATCGGGGCGGTTCAACCAGATGGTCGCCCAATCGACGTCAAATTCTAATTCAATGACGGTTGTTTCCGGTATTTGCATCATCGTCTCCTACATCCGGCCAATGCCAAAGGCATTTGGCTGGACTTTGCGGTGCTTGCGCTCCCAAATGGTTTCAAGGGTAAAGCCAATAACTTTGCGGGTGTCGCGCGGGTCAATAATGCCATTATCAAGCAATCGCCCGGAGGTGAAAAAGGCGTCTTCTTGACCGCCAAAAATTGCCTCAATCGCGGCCCGCTGTTTGGCCAAAGCTGCCATATCCGGTTCGACGCCACGACGTTTGGCACCGGCAATGGCCACGGTCTCCATCGTGCCAGCCGCCGACTCGCCACTCATCACGCCGGTCATTGCGCCGGGCCATGAGAATAGGAAGTCTGGCTCATAGCCCAAACCGGCCATGCCGTAATTACCAGCCCCATAGCTGGCGCCGACATAATAGGTCAATTTTGGCACGCGAATATTCGACGCCGCCTGAATCATTTTGGCGCCATGTTTGATCATACCGGCCCGCTCATATTCCGTGCCGACCATGTAGCCAGTGATATTATTAAGGAAAATCAATGGGATATTAGCTTGGTCAGTGATTTGGAAAAAATGCGCGCCCTTGGCCGCTTCGTCTGGCCCCATCGGCCCATTATTGGCAACCAAAGCCACCGGGTGACCAAATATTTTTGACTGCACGCAGACCAAATTTGGGCCAAAGCGCGATTTGAATTCGGTGAACTCTGAACCATCGACAAGTCGGGCAATCAATTCACGCCCATCATAGGGCACTTTATAATCAACCGGCACGAGGCCAAGAATTTCTTCAGCGTCATAAAGCGGCTCATCAAAAACATGCTGCGGCAATGGTGGGCAATGCGCGTTCCAGCCAATACTGCCTACCACTTCGCGAATTTGGCGAATGCCATCGCGGTCATCCTCGGCCAAATATTCAATCAAGCCGGTGACGGATGAGTGCATTTCACTGCCGCCGAGTTCGCGTTCATCGGCAATTTCACCGGTCGCCGCCTGCACCAAAGCAGCGCCGCCAAGCGCCGCCATGCCATTATGCTTCACCCCGACATTATAATCAGACATGCCAGGCATATAAGCACCACCTGCTGTCGACGGCCCGTGCAAGACGGTCATGGTTGGAATCCCCGCGGCGCTGAGCTTGGCCAAAGTGTAAAACACACTGCCGCCATGGGCCCATAATTCGACTTTATAGGTCATCAAATTGGCGCCTGCGCTTTCCACCAAATGGATGAAAGGCAATTTATTGGCCAAGGCCAAGCGCATGGCTTCGAGGTTTTTGCGGAAACCCATTTCTGTGGCGGCGCCAGCGTTAATGCCGCTATCATCGACGCATACCATGCAGCGCACGCCATTGATAAAGCCAATGCCAGCCAACACCGAGCCACCGGGAATTGAGGTTTCACGATCGGGATCATCGACGCAATAGCTGGCCATATTATAGAGCGGCAAATAGGGCATGCCCGGGTCGAGCAATTGCGCCAGACGGTCGCGTGGGGTCAATTGATTGCGTTCTTCAAACCGTGGACGGCGCTTTTCCGACGCCGCCTCAGCGCGTTGCTCAAGCATGCGCAAATGCGCCAATTTCTCAAGCTGGTCGGCTCGGTTCTTGGCATAGGCCTCAGAATTTACATTTAGTTTGGACTCAAAAACCGGCATTACACGGCCTCCGCAATATGAGTGGGAACAGCGATCGGATGATCAAGAAGAATTTGTGCATAGGCCTTACCTTGCGGGTCATTGCGCAAGCTGGCAACACCGCCGCCACCTAAGGCTTCATCAATGAGAAAATTAATGGCGTGACTGCCGGGCAAATAATAGCGCGTGCAGCCCGACCCTTCGGCCATAAAATGACCAAATCTTTGAACAATTGTCACCTCGTCCAGCGCCGCCCAAATATAGGGGAGATAGGATGGGTGGCGGGCGATAATGCCGATATTGGCCTTATTGCCCTTGTCGCCCGAACGCCCCCAAGCCAATTTCACAAGCGGCACTTCGACCAAGCCATCTTGCTCAATAGCGGCTGGAGCGTCAGGACGCTGCAGTTTATTGGCGTCAAAGGGCTGGCCATCTGTGACGTCGATTTGGCTTTCAACGCCATCAACATCGAGAGTGATGGCAATATGTTTTTTCGGAATCAGGAAAGAAAACAAACGCACCAAAGGCGATGGCTTGGGGCGCGACCCGGCAAACATCGCCAGCCCAGCTGGGGTCGCCAAACCAAGACCACTGATTTCTTTCAGCAAAGCGCCAGCCCCCGACATATCTTCATGTTTGGCAGCAATTTTCAACACCACCTCGCGCGCGCTCGACGGGCCCGCAGCGGCACCATATTGGCTGTCATCGCCGAGGATTTCGACACTGGTCTCTGCAAAATCTGCCAGATTGTGCTGCCGCAATTGGTGGCGCGTGCGCTCAAAAGCGGCGGCGGCAAAAACCCGCGCTTTTTCAGCCGCCTCAAGACCGACAAAACTCATCATTGTGCCGACACGAAAACCGTCAAAATAAGTGGCGCTGACTTTATAGCTATCGCTGGGCGGATAGCCTTTGGCGTTTGCGACACGCACGATATTGTCTCCACTCTGGGTGATGGTCACATTGGAAAAATCGCAGGTGACATCAGGCAACATATAGGCTTGCGGGTCGCCAATTTCATAAACCATTTGCTCACCTACAGTGCCGATATTAACAATGCCGCCAGTGCCTTCGGGCTTGGAACAGGTGAAATCACCCTGCGCGTCAATGTCGATAAATGGATAGCCAATATTGGCGATATTATCTTTGACCAAGTGCCAGTCGGTGAAATTGCCACCCGTGGCTTGCGGGCCGCATTCAATAATATGTCCAGCCAATGAGCCGCCGGCTAATTGGTCGTAATCTTCCGGCGTCCAGCCAAAGGCATGAATACACGCCCCCAATGTCACCGCACTATCAACGCTGCGGCCAGTGATGACAATGTCAGCGCCAGCATCTAAGGCAGCGGCGACTGGAAAGCCACCGAGATAGGCGTTCACGCTGGCTAATTTGTCAACCTCGGGAAAATCAACGCCGGAGAACATGTCTTTATAGGCGGTCAATTGATCGCCATTGGCCAGCAAATCATCTCCGCTAATCACCGCGACTTTCAAATTTAAGCCCATTTCAGCGATTAGCGCGCGCGCCGCAGCGCCGCAACTTTGCGGATTAACGCCACCCGCATTGGTTAAAATTTTGACTTTCTTGTCGGCAATGTCGCGCAGATTTGGTTTCAAAACGCCGGTGATAAAATCCGTCGCATAGCCAGCTTCGGGCCGCGAGGCACGGGCGCGGGCCATAATCGACATGGTGATTTCAGCCAAAAAATCATAGACCAGATAATCTAACCCTTCGACTTGCAACAATTGTGGGGTCGCCATCATCGACTCGCCCCAATAGCCACTAGCGCCGCCAATGCGAATTTTTTTGGACATGTTTTATCTCCCTTGATTTTGATATTACAGAACGGTTGTTCTGCTTGTAAAGTCCTAAATTTATCGCTAATCTTGTTTTCGGGAGTTGCTAATGTCGTCGCAAATAAAACTTAATTCGGTCGCGAACAACGCCCGCGCCGGTGACGCCGCCGACGCGGATGAGGTCGGCGTTCGGCAGCGGCAATCGGACGAAGCGCGCCGTGTTCTGCTGGAATCGACAATCACCTGCCTCGATAAATTTGGCTATGCCGACACTTCCATTGCCCGTATTCAAGCGCAGGCCAATGTGTCGCGCGGCGCCCTGACCCACCATTTTCCATCGAAGGAATTGCTGATGGTGGCGACGATTGACTATTTATTAGAGAGCCTTTTGCGGCCATCGCTGCCATCAAAAAAATTGAGCCAAACCGATATTATTGCCGATTTACGCTGGCTGGCGCGCAATATGACAGGCACTTCTAAAGGCCGCGCCCTATCAGAAGTGCTCATGGCGACGCGTACGGATAAAAAATTGCAAGCCCGTGTCGGCAGTCGATTGCGCGACTGGAATGCCATGCTTGATGACGCCGTCGTCGGCTTTTATGCCTCGCCACATGGCGATGATGATGATGTGCGGCAGATTTGGATGATTGCCCGCACCTTTATGCGCGGGCTGATTTTGCAACAACCCTTCACCCCCGATCCGAATGAGATTGATCGGGCCATTAATAGATTTGGTCGCCTGATTGCGCCCTATTTAGAAACCCGTCAACGGACAGGAGAGAGCCATGATAAACCCGTTTGAAAATGAACAGCGCCGCGCCTTCAAAGATAGTATCGCCAAATTTCTGGAAGCCGAAGTTTGGCCGCATGTCGACGCCTGGGATGAGGCTGGCGCCTATCCGCATGAAATGAACGAAAAGATTTGCGCCCTTGGGGTTTTTGGTTTCGATATTCCGGAAGAATATGGCGGCCTGGGTTTTGATGATGCGCATATGCGCAAAGCCAGCGGCGTTGAAATGGGCCGCAGTTCAGCCGGTGGCCTGATGGCCAGCGTCGGCTCGCGCTCCATTATGCTGAAGCCGCTCACCGAATTGGCCAATGAAGAAATTCGCCAGCGGGTTTTGCCGGAATTATTATCCGGCCGCAAAGGCGGTGCGCTGGGTATTACCGAACCGGGCGGCGGCTCCGATGTGGCCAATATGAAAACCACCGCCCGCAAAGAAGGCGATGAGTGGGTTCTCAATGGCCAAAAAATGTTCATCACCGGCGGCATGCAGGCGTCTTATTTTGTCATCGGCGCACGCACTGGCGGCGACGGCATGGGCGGCATATCGCTGTTCTTCGTCGAAGCCGACACGCCGGGATTTTCACGCACACCAATTGAACGCAAAATGGGCTGGTGGGCCTCCGATACGGCGACTTTATATTTTGACGAATGCCGCATCCCGGCTGCCAATCTGATGGGCGAAGAACACAAGGGGTTTTACGCCATTATGAATAATTTCAATAATGAGCGGTTTTGGATGGCGGCGCAAATGCTCGGCATGTCAATACGCCTGTTTGACGAATGTGTGGCTTATGCGACAGACCGACAGACCTTCAACAAACCGCTGATTAAACATCAGGTGATCCGTCACAAATTGGCCGATATGTCGGCCAAAATCGACGCCATGGACGCCTATCTCAATCAAGTGGCGGAAATCATCAACACTAGCGACACGCCGGTTGCGGAAATCAGTAAATTGAAATTTTTCTGCTCGACCAATCTGGAATGGATTGCCAGCGAGGCCATGCAAATTTTCGGCGGCGCCGGCTATTTGCGCGGCAATGCGGTCGAGCGGATTTATCGCGAAGTTAAAGTGCAAGCTATTGGCGGCGGTTCGCAAGAAATTATGCGCGACTTGACGGTTAAGCAAATGGGGCTTTAGGCTTCTTGTCTATGCGTATTTAGGGAGGGAATAATGTCACAAGCAACAGCGCAACAGCCTCTGGCTGGGCTGAAAGTCATCGAATTATCGACCATGATAACCTGCTCGCTGGCCGCCATGACGCTTCGCGGGCAAGGGGCCAGCGTGGTTAAAGTTGAGCCGCCCGGCATGGGCGACGCCATGCGCAAAATCGGCACACAAAAGGCTGGCATGTCGACATTGTTTAACAATTGCAATCGCGGCAAGCGATCGCTGGCCATTGATTTGAAATCGCCAGCCGGACAAGAAGCGGTGACGCAACTGGCGCAAGACGCCGATGTGATTTTGCACAATTATCGCCCTGGGGTGATGAACCGGCTCGGCTTTGGCAGTGACAGATTGCGCCAGCTCAACCCAAAACTGGTCTATATTGCCGTCAGTGGCTTTGGCACGACCGGCCCGATGGCGGCCAAACCGGCCTATGACCATGTCATTCAGGGCCTGTCTGGCTTAACCGATTTGCAAGGTGAGGCAGCCGATGAGTATGCCTATGTGCGCTCGCTGATTTGCGACAAGGTGACCGCTTATACGGTGGCGCAAGCGGCGACGGCAGCGCTGTTAGCCCGCGCCAGCACGGGGGTTGGGCAGCATATTGATGTTTCCATGCTACACGCCTGTATCGCCTTTCTATGGCCAGACATGATGATGAACCAGACCTTGGATGCCGATGATAGCGAGGCCGTGGTGATGCCGCCAATGGCTGACTATTATCAGGTGCTAAAATTAAAAGACGGGGCGCTGACCATTGCCGCTTTGCATGACCACCACTGGGAGGCCTTATTTCCAATGCTCGGACACGCTGAATTGCTCGATGATCCAGCGTTTAATTCTATGGCCGGACGGGCCGTGAATATGGATAAGGTCATGCGCGTGCTGAAAGACCCGAAAATAGATATTGGCGTGCACGAGGCCATGGCGATTCTTGAGGCGGCCGATGTGCCCTGCGCGATTTGCGAGCGCCGCGACACGTTAAGCGCCAATGATCAGATCAACGCGATTGGCGCTATTGAGAGCTATGTGACAAAGACCATGGGCAAAATTACCGTGCCAACACCGCCGATTTTATTCGAGGGCAAGGCCACATCTTTGGCCGCCGATAGTCCAGCGCTGGGGCAGCATAGTGTTGAAATTTTGCAAGAATTAGGGTTTGAACAAGCACGCATTGAGGCGCTTTGTGCGCAAGGAAGCGTCGCATGCAATTAGACAGACAGGCGCTTATCGACGCCTTGCCGCATGCCGATATGCGCGTGTTATTGATGGTTTTGTATCATTTTACCGGCGATGGTAAATGGTTGATGCCGCCTTATACGCCGCGTCGCGATGTCAATTTGATTGCCGCCGAAGACGCTGGCTTTGACGATGATATGCGGGCCGAAATTTGTCAGGCGGCGGCTGATGCGCTTTTGGCCGACACGGCGCCTGCCCTGCCCAGCCCTGACGAGGCAACGCTGTTAACTATGATGCGCCATTGTCTGAGCGAAAAAGTAGCGGAAGAATATGCGCCGATGATGCGCGAGCAAATGGGCTTTCATGCACTGGGCCAAGACATTGCGACGGCGGGCCAAAAACCGGCTGCACCAATTATTATTGTCGGCGCCGGTGTTGCCGGTATCGCGCTGGGCAAATTGCTGAATGACAAAGGCCTCGACTATATTATTTTGGAAAAAAACCAAGATGTCGGCGGCACATGGTGGGAAAACACTTATCCGGGGGCTGGTGTCGATACGCCCAATCATGCCTATAGTTTCAGCTTTGGCAAAATTGAACGCTGGAGCCGTTATTTCGCGCCGCAAAAGGAAATTCAAACCTATATTTCGAAAAAGGCCGATGAATTTAGCGTGCGCCCGCATATTCGCTTTAACACCGAAGTGGTGCAGGTCGATTGGCAAGAGAGCGAGAAAAATTGGCGCCTTGAGATTGTCGCGGACGGGCAAGCGCAAACCATGGTGGCGCCGATTTTGGTCAGCGCCGTCGGGCAAATTAGCGTGCCCAAATTACCGCCGATTGACGGATTAGAAGATTTTCAAGGGCCGATATTCCATTCAAGCCATTGGCCTGAGGCGCTTGAGTTAAAGGATAAAAAGGTGGCGATTATCGGCACCGGCGCGTCATCCATGCAAATTGTGCCGGCAATTGCTGATGAGGTGAGCGAGCTAACAATTTTTCAGCGCAGCCCACAATGGGCGCGGCCAATTCCGCGCTATCATGATGCGCTCAGCGCGCAGGCGCAATATTTGCTGGAAAATGTGCCGTTTTACGCCGCTTGGTTTCGCTTCACCATGTTTTGGCGCTATGGCGACGGGCTGCTGCCGTTTTTGAAAAAAGACCCTGAATGGCCGCATCCAGAGCGGGCAATGAATCGGGTCAATGACCGGCACCGGCAGGAAATGGTCGACTATATGATCGCCAAACTTGATGGCCGCCCTGATTTGATTGAAAAATCCATGCCCAGCTATCCGCCCTATGGCAAACGTATTTTATTGGATAATGGGTGGTATGACACCATCCGCAAGCCCAATGTGACACTGTATAATGAAGGGGTGGCGGCGTTTAGCGCCAGCGATGTGATTGGCCAAAAGGGCAATCACTGCACGCCTGATATTGTTGTCATGGCGACCGGTTTTGAAGTGACTAAAATGGCCAGTCGGTTAAATATTACCGGCCGCAGCCAACGCCTCGACCAAGTGTGGAATGGCGATGACCCGCAAGCCTATTTGGGCATATGCGTGCCGGATTTTCCGAATTTCTTTATGATGGCGGGGCCGACGACAGGGCTTGGCCATGGCGGCAGTGGCATGTTTATTGCCGAGTGCCATGCGCATTATATTGCCAATGCCATTAGCGAAATGTTGGCGCAAGAAATTGATGTTTTGGATGCCAAGCCGGAAGCGCAACAGCATTATATGGATCGCTATAATGCCATGCACGCTGACCTGATTTGGATGCACCCTCAGCTCAACACTTATTATCGAAATTCGAAAAACCGCGTCTACTCAGTAATGCCGTGGCGGATGGTGGATTATTGGCATATGACGCGGCAATTGGATGTGCAGGCGTTTCGAACCGCTTAGCCCTACCAAGTATCAATAAATGGGCGCTTGCCTTTGCCGCCTTTTTTGCCAACCGGCATGGATTTAATGCCACGCGAAATCCACGCGCGTGTATCGCGTGGGTCTATGACCGCGTCAATTTCTTGATACATGGCGACATTCAGCGCCTTACCGCTTTCATACATGGCGTTGAGTAATTTATCGAACAAAGCTTTCTGCTCGGCTGGTGACCCGGCGGCGGCTAATTCTTTGCTATAGCCAAGCCGTACCGCGCCCTCCAAACCCATTGGGCCAAACTCACCAGTTGGCCAAGCAATGGTGAATTGCGGTACATGAAAACTGCCCATAGCCATGGCTTGAGCGCCCAAACCATAGCCTTTGCGTAGGCAAATCATAAACACCGGCACGGTTAAGCTGGCACCGACAACCATTAGGGAGGAGGCGCGCCGAACGGTGGCGTTTTTCTCATGTTCGGGCCCGACCATAAAACCCGGCGTGTCGCACAAGGACAAAATCGGCACATCAAAAGCATCGCATAATTGCAAGAAACGGGCAGCTTTCTCAGCCGCTTCGGCATCAATGGCGCCGCCCAAATGGGTGGGGTTATTGGCAATCAAACCAAATGGGCGCCCCTCGACGCGCACGAAACCGGTAATCATGCCCGCGCCGTAACCGCGCCGTAGTTCGAGAAAACTATCGCTGTCGGCCATGAGCTCGATGGCCTCTCGCATGTCATAGGCGCGCTTGCGGTCTTCGGGAATAACATGGCGTAATTTGCGTTGGTCGGCACAATCGGTTGGCGCAATGGCGCCTTGGAAATAGCCCAAGAGTTTTTTCGCCAAACGCACGGCGTCGGCTTCGTCCTCGGCCAATAAATCAACTACCCCATTGGCAGTTTGTACATCCATTGGGCCGATATCTGTGGGTGCCACAACGCCGAGGCCGCCGCCTTCAATCATTGCTGGGCCGCCCATGCCAATATAGCTGTCTTTGGTGGCAATGGTGACATCGGCGCAGCCGAACAACACCGCATTACCAGCAAAACAATAACCATTGTTAATGGCAATGCGCGGCGCCACACCACTGGCTTTGGCGAAGGTTGCAAAAGTCATAACATCCAGTGTCGCCGCCTGAACCTTAGCGAAATCCGTGTCACCGGGCCGCCCGCCGCCACCTTCGGTGAAGAAAATAATCGGCGTTTGCCATTCCTGCGCCAACTCCAAAAGCCGGTCAGTTTTTTTATGATTGAAAGCCCCCTGCGTGCCAGCCAAAACCGTATAATCATAGGCCAAAATGGCAACGCGGGATTTGTCATCATCGAATAAATCGCCGTTAATGGCGCCAAAGCCAGCGACCATGCCATCGGCCGGTGTGTTGTCGATTAAATCATCTAAATCGCGGCGCAGGCGCTGGGCCGCCACCACTAATTGGCCATATTCGATAAAACTATCGGCATCGCATAAATCATCGACATTTTCGCGCGCCGAGCGGTGGCCTTTTTCATGCCGCCGCGCCATTTTGTCAGGCCGCGCCGCGTCAAGCGTGCGGTCGAGGCGGGCGTTTAATTCAGCCAAATCCGGGCGAATATAGTCGAGGTCTTGCGTATCGACTTGGTTCTCGACGACGGCGGTTTCCTCGCCACTCAGCAGGCTCAAAATGGCGCCATTTTGCTCGACCACCTCTCCGACACCAACGCTAATGGCCTTGACCACGCCAGATGTCGGGGCGGTAATCCCGTGCTGCATTTTCATCGCTTCTAAAACCGCGACTTCCTGCCCGGCGGCGACGCTATCACCGACTGCCACATTGACTTGATGCACCACCGCCTGCATTGGCGCTTTAATGCGAATGGTTTTATTTTTACTTTCACTCATGACAGACCTATCGGGTTAGGCGGGCGGCAACAGGCAATGCAACAATAATCAGCGTTCCTGCAATCATGGTTGGTAACATAATCTCTCCCCCTCGCGCGCCTATCCTGCACCAGCTTTGCCAGCTTGTGAAGCATTGCCGTGCGAAAGGCTTAGGCGACAGTGATAAATTTTTCGACTTTTGGGTCGTAATGATACAGCGTGCCGGAGCCAATATCATGCCATGCGCCATGCAGGGTCAACGAGCCATCAGCAATGGCGGCGGCGATAAATGGAAAGCCGAGGAGGTTTTGCAGCGAGGCGATGACGCCCTGCTGGCCAAGATCAACCAATTGCGCTTCATGGTCTGCGCTTTCATTAATCCGACTATAGGCCGGTTTGAGAATTTCCAACCATGGGCCGACAAATTCATAGTCTCTTTGCTCATCGGCCACGCCATGCTTGCAAATATTATGGCACGCCTCAACGCCACCGCATTGCGAATGGCCAAAGACGATGAGATGGCTGACTTTCAACGCCCGCACACCATATTCAACGGCCGCTGATGTGCCGTGGTGGTCGCTATTGGGCGTATAGGGCGGCACCAGATTGGCGACATTACGATGGACAAAAATATCACCGGTATCGGCACCCAAAATTTCTGTGACATGGAGACGGCTATCGCAGCATGAAATAATCATGGTCGGCGGATTTTGCCCATAATTCGCCAGATCGGAATAATGTGCCGATTTTTCTTCAAATACACCAGCGCGCCAGTTTTGATAACGCTCGACCAAGTTTTGCGGTAAAGATTTGATGTTTTTCATGTCCGTCCCTCGTAAGCCAAAGATGATGTCGATATGATGTCGATATGGTGTTGTGTAGCGATTTCAAATCTAAAATTCAACTTAAACCAGTCCGGCCAGACTGGCGAAACCAATTAAAAAGAGCGGCAATTGCAGGCCGAAATTGGTCATAATCGCCCGATCTTTCGTCGCCACACCAGCGATTGTCCAGCCGAGAGAACCGGTGAAGTGAAACATAATATTTATCGGGTAAATATTCACGCTGGTGAGAAAAATACCGATTAAAACGCAAGCCGTGCTGGCCCATTTTAAATTTTGAACTGACAACATTTATGTCTACTTTTCTGATTAAGTTAATCATTTGCTTGATTGAAAAAGCGCGTTAGGCTTATCACAAAATAATAACAGGAGATTGCAAAATGTTTATTGGTCATTTCGCTGCTGGGATTGCGTTTAAAGGTGTCGACCGCCAAGTGCCGCTTTGGGCGCTTTTGGTGGCCGTGCAATTGGTTGATATTGCCACTATGATTTTCGTGCTAATTGGCATTGAGCGGCTCGATATTGTGCCCGGTTTCACCAAATATAATGATTTTGATATGTTCATGCCGTTTACCCATAGTTTGGTGATGACGCCGGTATGGGCGGCGATTGGCGCCGCTCTGTACTGGCTTTACGATCGTCAAGCCAGTCGTGCAGCGCTATTGACCATTGCCGCAGCGGTTGCCTGCCATTGGTTTTTAGACCTGATTGTGCATGTGCCAGATTTGCCGATTCTTTTGAGCGAAGATTGGAAAGTCGGGTTCGGCCTGTGGAATATGCCGCTTGTGACAGTACTCATTGAGGCCAGTATGTTGACGCTGGCTCTGCTGATTTACCGCCGGTCACGCGACCCGCGCTTCGCTATCAACCGCATTATTTTGGGGGCAATCTGCGTGATATTTTATCTGTTTGTTATCCAACCCTTCATCATGCCCCTGCCAGTGGCCAATACGCAGGAGGCGGCGATTACCGGTTTGGCGGCCTTTTTAATCGTGCCACTGATGGGCTATTTCGCTGAACGTCGTTTGCGCTGATTAGCCAGCTTTGCGCGCTTCAATATCAGCAACAATTGCGGCGTGGCGTTGCGGCGATAGCGGATAATAGGCCATCACCCAAACCGATAGCAAAATGCCAGTCAGCGGCACGAACACAACAATCGCCCGCAGGCCCAAAATTGTGTCAGCGGTTTGCACCGCATTGGCCTGATAGCCAATCACATCAAGCAAAAGGCCGAGAATAATGGCGCTCAAGGCAACGGCGGTTTTTTGCGCGAAAGTGACAGCACCGAAAATCATCGACTCGACGCGCACGCCGCTGCGCCATTCGCCATATTCCACCGTATCGGGCAACATGCCCCAAAAGGTCACGCCATAGGCGCCGACACCGACGGCAATCAGCAGATAATTCATCTGCATGAGTTCAATCGACTGGGCTGGATTAAACCATAAGGCCAGCAGACCAATGACGCTGATAACACTGCCCGCCATCCAGACAAATCGCTTGGAGGTTTTCAAGGTGATGAAGGTCCATAGCGGAATCACCACAAAGCCCGACAGGGTGAAATAAAGCAGCGCTGTTGATCCGGCAGCGCGGTCGCCCATTTCATATTCAAACACATAAAGCACGGTTTTGCTGATGACCGTGGCGCCCGCGACCATTAATAAAATGGCACTAAAAGCGATGAGGAAAGGCGTGTTGGCGCGCATTGAAGCAAAGGTCTGACGCAAGCTGAGCTGATGGCTGTTTTGCGGATCTTCGGCTGGTTCGCGGCAAACGGCAAAGCACAGCCATAAAATCACACTGGCCAAAACCCCGGATACAACCGCCAAATAGAAAAACCCCTGGGCGTCATTTTCAGCCCTTTCGAGCAGAAATCCGGCCAATAGCACGACGGCGAAACTGCCCATATAGGCAAACACCATACGCGCCCCAGCCATGCCCGCGCGGTCTTTTGAGGAACTGGTCATGCGCGCCATGAGCGATGAGTAAGGGGTCGAGCCAATGGTGAACACCAGACGGAAAATAAATTGTCCGGCCAATGCCATCGCCACCAAGAGCGGAATCGATTGGCCATTGGGCGACCAAAACAGCAGCAAATAGCTGAGCGCCAGCGGGATTGGCACGAATAATAAATAGGGGCGATAACGCCCCCAGCGTGAACGCGTGCGCTCGGCGACATAGCCCATGGCCGGATCGGTAATCGCATCCCACATGGAGCCAATGGCGTAAATCATTCCAGCCAAAGCATTGGGTAGGCCGAGCACATCGGTATAAAAGTAAAACAGATAAAGGCTGACTCCCTGCCAATAAAGGTTGAAAGCGAAGTCACCGCTGCCATAGCCAATTTTTTGGCCCCACCCGAGAGAGGTCGGCGCCTTTGGAGCCGGTGCTAACTTTGTGTTCATAAATTTTACCTAACCCCTAGCGGCCCTGCGGATGACGTTCTATGCTCAAAACATGACACAAGATGCCGAGACAAACACGCCTATTTTACAGCTCGACGTTATTTCTGATGTGATTTGCCCATGGTGTTTCATCGGCAAGCGCCATTTGGATAGCGCGCTAGCGCAATTGAGTGATTTGCGGATCAATTTGATGTGGCGACCATATCAGCTCGACCCGCGCACACCGCCGGAAGGCTACGACCGCGAAACCCAGATGAAACGCAAATTCGGGCCCGACGGCGGTAAGCAAATTTATCAAAATATTCTCGCCGCCTCGCAGGGCACGGGTATTGATTTTGCCTTTGATAAAATCACCCGCACGCCCAATACGCTGAACGCTCACCGACTTATTCGCTGGGCCGCCAGCACCGGCCAGCAACATGATATCGCCGAGGCACTATTTGTCGCCTATTTTGAGCAGGGCATTGATATTGGCGATGTCGGCTGTTTGCTAGAAATTGCCGCCACCCATCAAATGGATACGGCACAATTGGCCAGCCTATTTGCCTCTGACACAGATATTGACAGCACCCGCAATGATGATGCGGCAGCCCGCGATTTGGGCATTGCCGGTGTGCCCGCGTTTTTAGCCGGCGGCAAATTCATTCTCTCAGGGGCGCAAGACCCAGCTTATCTGCTGAAATTTTTCACCAAGGCGCAAAGCAAATTGGCCAGCGCCTCTTAGTTTAGGCAGCAATTTTGGCCAACTCTGCCAAACGCGCGGCAATCAGACCGGCAGCGCGCAGGCGCTCCTCATCATCTTCGGCCTTCATGCGAAACACGATGGTCTGGTCAGGACGTACTTTAATGCGCTCTTGGTGCTCAGACACATAGGCAATCAACGCCTCGGGATTGGCAAAGGCGCGGTTTCTAAAGGTCACCACAGCGCCCTTTGGTCCGGCGTCAATTTTTTCAATCCCAGCCGCCAAGCAATCAATTTTGATCGCCAAAATATCCAGCAAATGCTTAACTTCCGATGGCATTTTGCCAAATCGGTCGACCAGCTCAACGGCGAAACTATTAATTTGCGCGCGGTCATCCAGCGATGATAAACGCCGATATAGGCCCATGCGCAAATCCAATTCGGGCACATAATTTTCCGGTATCAAAACCGAAATACCAGCATTAATGGTCGGCGACCAATTATCGTCGACGTCGACGCCCTGCTGTTCGGCGACCGCTTCTTCCAGCATTTGCTGATAAAGCTCAAAGCCGACCTCTTTGATGTGACCCGATTGTTCCTCGCCGACCAAATTACCAGCGCCGCGCAAATCCAAATCATAACTGGCCAGATTAAATCCGGCGCCGAGACTGTCGAGTGATTGCATGACTTTCAGGCGTTTTTCTGCATTGTCGCTCAGCCCCAATGCCTCATCATAGGTCAAATAAGCATAGGCGCGCGCCTTTGAGCGCCCAACACGCCCCCGCATTTGATAAAGCTGCGCCAAACCAAAACGGTCGGCCCGGTGAATGATAATCGTATTGGCCGACGGCACATCAAGGCCGCTTTCAATAATCGACGTCGATAACAGCACATCATAACTGCCGTCATAAAACGCGTTCATCCGCGTTTCCAAATCGCCGCCTGCCATTTGCCCATGAGCGGTCACGAATTTCACTTCCGGCACTTGCTCCTCTAGGAAGCTGGCGATTTCGGCAATATCGCTAATTCGCGGCACAATGACAAAGCTCTGACCAGTGCGGTATTTTTCGCGCAAGAGCGCCTCGCGCAAGCTCACCGCATCAAATGGGGCGACATAGGTGCGCACCGCCAAACGGTCAACTGGCGGCGTCGCAATCAGCGATAAATCGCGCACGCCGGTTAGCGCCATTTGCAAAGTGCGCGGGATCGGCGTCGCCGTTAGCGTCAACATATGCACTTCAGCGCGTAATTTTTTCAGCTGTTCTTTATGGATAACGCCAAAATGCTGCTCCTCATCGACAATCACTAGGCCGAGACGGTCAAAGGTGATTTTTTTCGACAATAGCGCATGTGTGCCAATCACAATATCGACGCTGCCATCACTCAAACCGGCGCGGGTTTCATTGGCCTCTGCGGTGGACACCAGTCGCGATAATTCGCGCACCACGACCGGCAATCCGGCGAAACGCTGGCGGAAAGTCTTGCCATGTTGGCGGGCCAATAAAGTGGTTGGCGCAATAATTGCCACTTGCCGCCCAGCCATAGATGCAACAAAGGCAGCGCGCAGGGCCACTTCGGTTTTGCCAAAGCCCACATCGCCGCAAATCAGCCGATCCATCGGATGCCCGCTGGCCAAATCCTCCAGCACCGCATCAATCGCTTCATGCTGGTCATCGGTTTCATTGAACGGAAAACGCGCGGCAAATTCATCGTAAATCGTGTGGTCGGCGAGGAGTTTTTCACCCTGTCGCATGGCCCGCGCGGCGGCGGTTTTAATCAATTCAGCGGCAATGATTTTCAGCTTTTCTTTGAGCCGCGTTTTGCGCATTTGCCAGGCGCCGCCACCAATTTTATCAAGGCTGACGGTCATATCATCGCCACCAAAACGGCTCAGCAGATCAATATTTTCAACCGGTAAAAACAGCCGCGCATCGCCGTGATAGACCAATTTCAAACAATCATGCGGCGCCCCGCCGGCATCAATCGTCTGCAAGCCCTCAAACCGGCCAATGCCATGTTCGACGTGCACCACATGATCGCCCGGGCTGAGGCTGTTGGTTTCGGTGAGAAAATTCTCTGCCCGCTTACGCCGCGCCGGACGCACCATGCGGTCGCCGAGAATATCTTGCTCGGTCAGTAGATAGTAATCATCGGTCTCAAAACCGTGATCCATTGGGAAGTCTGCAATATGAATTGGCTCTGGCGAGGCCACTACATCTTGCCAATGAGCGCTTAGATGAATGGCTTGCAGCCCATGTTCCTGAAATAATTGCACCAGCCGGTCGACGGCGCCCGCGCTTGACGCATTGAGCAGAATTTTTTTGCCCTGCTTTTGCTTGTCGCGTAAATGCGCGACCACTGTATCGAAAAGATTGATGTTTTCCTGCTGCCGCTCGCTGGAGAATTGATAGGCTTCGCGGCCTTGAAAGTTTATGACCTGATCGCCCTCCGGCAGGGTAAAGCCGGTCAATTGGCGCAGCCGCATATCATTGAGGCGGGCGCTCCATTCTTCTTGCAGCAGATAGAGATTTTCCGGCGGCAGCGGTTTGATGATGCGTTGTGTGGTCGGCCGTTTGCTGTCATCAATCATCGCTTGATGGCGCGCTTGATAATAATCTTCGACTTGGCTCAGGCGCTCTTGATAGGCGGCTTCTAATTGGTCATCGCAAACATAAACACAGGCGCCGCAGTGATCGAAGATCGTCTCCAGCGTATCGTGGAACAAGGGCAACCAATGTTCCATGCCTTGATAACGCGCGCCTTCGCTTATCGCTTGATACAGCGGGTCTTGGTCCATCACCGTGCCAAATTGGCTGACATAGCCACGCCGGAAAGCCAGAATACTATCATCGGTTAAATGAATTTCACTGGCCGTGGTCAATTGCAATTCGGTTAATTGGCCGGTGGTGCGCTGACTTTCAGGGTCAAAATTGCGGATTGACTCCAACGTGTCGCCGAATAAATCAAGCCGCACGGGCGCTTCTTCACCGGGTGCGAATAAGTCGATAATGCCGCCACGCACGGCATAATCACCAGCCTCCATGACGGTTGAACAGCGGCTATAGCCATTGCCAGCCAAAAACCCAACCAGCGCTTCACTGTCGAGCATTTGCCCGGGGCGGATGGAAAACCCTAATTTCGCCAGCATATGACGCGGCGGCAAGCGCTGTGCTGCAGCCGAGACAGTGGTGACGACAATATGTGGCTGGCTGTCATATTGCGGCAAGGCCGATAAACAGGCCATGCGCTTGGCCATGAGCGCGCCATGTGGCGACAGTCGGTCAAACGGCTGGCAATCCCATGCCGGTAATTCAAGCACCGGCACGTCGACAGCGAAAAACTGCAACATATTGACCAAGCTGGCCGCCTGTCCGGCGTCGCGGGCGATAAAGACAATGCGGTTTTGCGCCAAACGCGCCATATCGGCCAGCACTAAAGGCTGGTAGCCATTGGGAATGCCGCCAATATGCAGGCGTTTTTCAGCCGCGATAAGCGTATCAAAATGAGCGTGTGACACCATAATCCCCAGCGGCGTGCCAATAAAGGCGGTTTATTTTGCGATTGTTTGATTCATAAATGACAAGCTCAAAAGCTTGTCCAAAAGCGGTGAGCGTGTATCTTCTGGCACGCTATCGCGCCCTGTCGCCCAAATGAATAATTGGTCGTCCGGCAATTCCAAAATCCGCTCATAGTCGACCAAATCATCGCCTTCTAGCTCTTCCAAAAAAGTTTCGGCGAATTTTTTGAAGATGATATCCATCTCTTTAATGCCGCGATAGCAAGAGCGGTGATATAATTTTCGTTTATGATCGTTCAAATGTTGCATGGGTCTCGACCTTTTCTCTGGCTTCTATATACACACTGTGCCGTCGTCTTGCACGGGCTAAGCTGACGATATAGGTGGAAATTTATGGTAAACTAGTATGACTCGGAACAGGAAGGTAACCATGCGCCCGTCTAGCCTCGACCCGCTTTTTGCAGATGCCACAAATTTGCCGGGCATTGGGCCGAAGCTTGCGCAAACCTTGCAAGACTTCGTCGGCGACAAAATTATTGATTTGCTGTGGCATTTACCAAGCAATTTGATCGATCGACAATATCGCCCGTCGCTAGCCGATGTCGAAGATGGCCGCATTGCGACATTTGAAGTGACCATTGTCAAACATCAAGCGCCGCCGCGCCGGCATTTGCCCTATCGGGTGACCTGTCAAAATGACACGGGGTTTTTGTCACTGGTGTTTTTCCATGCACGCGGCGATTGGCTGCAAAAAGCCCTGCCGGTCGGCGAAACGCGGATGATTTCCGGACGGGTTGAGCGGTTTCGCGACAATCTGCAAATCGTCCACCCCGACCATATGCTGAACCAGCATGAGTTTGAACAATTGCCGGTGATTGAGCCGGTATATCCGCTGACCGCTGGGATTTCGGCCAAAGTGCTGATGAAAGCGGCGCAAGCGGCCCTGCCACGGCTGCCGCAATTGGACGAATGGCAAGACGCGCAATGGATTGAGAAAAACCAATGGCCCAATTGGCACGACGCCATGCGCGGTGCCCATCAGCCGGAGGATTTGGCGGCTTTGGCGCCATTGCACCCCAATCGGGCGCGTTTGGCCTATGACGAATTATTAGCCCATCAATTAGTGCTGGCGCTGGTGCGGCGGCAAAGGCGCCAATTGCCCGGTCGGCGGTTTCACATTGACGACAAAATGCAAAATGCGTTTCTCGCTCAATTGCCATTCGCGCTGACCGGCTCGCAGCAACAGGCGATTGACGATATTCAAGCCGATATGCAAAGCCCGACACGCATGCTGCGCTTGCTGCAGGGCGATGTTGGCAGTGGCAAAACTGTGGTGGCAGTCTTGGCCATGCTGCAAGCCGTGGCCAATGGAGCGCAGGCGACGATTATGGCGCCGACTGAAATTCTAGCCCAACAACATGGCGAAACCATCGGCCCGTGGCTCGATGCTTTGGGCATTCGTTGGGCGCTGATCAGCGGCCGTAATAAGGGTAAACAACGGCAAGCGCGGCTCGCCGACTTAGCCTCTGGCGACACGCAAATTGCCATTGGCACACATGCGCTATTTCAAGATGATGTGGTGTTCAAAGACCTTGGGGTTGCGGTGGTTGACGAGCAACATCGTTTTGGCGTGCATCAGCGCATGAGCCTGTCATCGAAAGGACAAGGGGTTGATGTGTTGGTGATGACCGCCACGCCGATACCGCGCACGCTGACATTGACCGCCTATGGCGACATGGATGTGTCGCGCATGGTCGATAAGCCCGCCGGTCGCAAACCGATTAGCACGCATATTTTCAGCATGGATCGCTATGGCGAAATTGCTGGTAATTTGAAAAATGTTCTGGCCGATGGCGCCCGCGTCTATTGGGTATGCCCTTTGGTCAATGAAAGCGAATTGATTGACCTACAAGCGGCTGAGGCGCGTTTCAAAGAATTGCAAAAACTCTATGGCGAACAAGTTGGGCTTGTGCATGGGCAAATGAAAGCCGCCGAAAAAGACGCCGTCATGGCCAAATTTCAAGCCGGCGATATTCGCGTATTGGTGGCGACAACGGTGATTGAGGTGGGGGTCAATGTGCCCGAAGCGACTGTGATGGTGATTGAACACGCCGAGCGCTTTGGTCTGGCCCAATTGCATCAATTGCGCGGACGCGTTGGGCGCGGCCTTGATAAGTCCACATGCCTGCTGATTTATCGCGGGCCTTTGGGGCAAACCGCTCGGTCGCGGCTGGAGATTATGCGCGACACGGAAGATGGCTTTGTGATTGCCGAGGAGGATTTGCGGCTGCGCGGCGCCGGTGAAGTCTTGGGCACGCGGCAAAGCGGCTTGCCGACTTTTCGCATTGCCAGCCTTGAAGACCATGCCGCCCTTTTGCCAACGGTGCATGATGATGTGAAGCTGATGCTCAACAATGACCCAAATCTTGAAAGCCCGCGCGGGCAGGCTTTGCGCTGTTTGCTATATTTATTCCGCCGTGACGAAGCTATTCGTTATTTGCACTCAGGCTGAGGGGCTTTCTTCGTCATCTGACAGGCCGGCCGAAATCACCAAACGTGCGCCCTCTTCCACCGTCATGTCTAAAATCGTCAGCTCATCTTCTGGCACAAAAAGCAAAAACCCGGAAGTTGGGTTCGGCGTGGTTGGCAGAAACACGCCGATCATTGTTTTGCCGGTTGATTTATTGACCCGCCGATCAGCGGCTTTGGTGACAAAAGCGATAGCAAACAGACCTTTGCGCGGATATTCAATCAGCGCGACTTTGGAAAAGGCTTTGCCATCTTCCTGCACAGCGGTTTTGAAGATTTGCTGCAAGGCGGTGTAAACCGTGCCGATCACTGGCATGTGGCGGATAAGCCGTTCGCCATAAGACAATAAAGCGCGACCGAGAAAATTAGCTGTCAGCCCGCCGATAATGGTCAATAGAATAAACGCCAAAATGACGCCAATACCCGGCACGTCAAAGGGCAGATAGGTTGTCGGGCGATAATCAAGCGGAATCCATGGCCGGAACCATTCATCCAGCACACTGACCGCCCAAGATAACAAATAGAAAGTGATGTAAATCGGCGCCGCGACCACCAGACCGGTGAAGAAATAGGTCCGAATAACCGCTAACGGGCTTCGTCGCTTGGGTTTTTCTTTATCAAGAAGTTCGTCCATTGTGTCCTTTGCCGCCTATTTGCGGTGAGTTGATAGGCTAGTGTAACCCTGTGTCGGCCAAACGCCAAATAAACTTGCAGGCCCAAACGTAATTTAATAGGTGCATAAGTCTGAAAACGTGCTAGGTGATGGCTCTATTAGCTTAGCGGTTCAATGTTGCTTATGTGCACTCTCAGGTCTAAGCGCTTCGTTGAAAGATTTAAAATGTCAGCTTTTGCTAAACTTGGTTTGTCGCAAGCCCTCACACGCGCGTTGAGCGATAATAATTATGAAACCCCAACACCGATTCAAACTGAAGTCATTCCGCTTTTGCTGAAAGGCAAAGATGTGGTTGGCATCGCCCAGACGGGCACCGGTAAAACCGCCGCCTTTGTGCTGCCCATTCTCGAAAAAATCAGCAAGACTGAGCAGCGCCCGCGGCCAAAAACCTGCCACGCTTTGATTATTGTGCCGACCCGCGAACTGGCCAGCCAGATTGAAGATAATGTTGCCAAATACGGTATTAACGTGCCGCATTTGCGGGCGACGATTGTTGGCGGCATGAAATATCCGCCGCAAATTAAGAAAATGGCGCGTGGATTGGATATTATGGTCGCAACGCCGGGGCGCCTTGAAGACCATTTGAAGTCCGGTAGTATTTCGCTGCGCGACACCACGACAATTATTCTTGATGAAGCCGATCAAATGCTTGATTTGGGATTCATGCCAGCCATTCGACGGATTGTGGCGCAAAGCCCAAAACAGCGTCAAACGGTTCTATTGTCCGCCACCATGCCGAAACAAATTCGTCAACTGGCCAATGAGATTTTGAACAATCCAGCCGATATCGCCGTCAGCGCGCAATCGCAGCCGGTTGAGCGTATCGACCAAACGGTGTTTTTGATTGAAAAAGCCGAAAAGCGGCCGTTTCTTTTGCGCGCGCTGGAAAATGCGTTCCGCACGATTGTTTTCACCCGCACCAAACATGGCGCCGACCAAGTGGTCAAATATCTCGCCAAAAATGACAAGAAAGCCTCGGCCATCCACGGCGACAAATCGCAAGGCCAACGCCAGCGCGCCTTGGAAGCCTTCCGCTCGGGCAAGGAACATATTCTAGTCGCTACCGATATTGCCGCGCGCGGCATTGATATTCCGGAAGTCTCTTTGGTGGTCAATTATGATATGCCAACGGTTCCTGAAGCCTATATTCACCGCATCGGCCGAACCGCGCGCGCTGGCCGTGAAGGGCAAGCTATTTCTCTATGCTCAAGCGATGAACGCCCGCGTTTGCGCGATATTGAGCGGATGATGAAAAGCAAAATTCCGACCGAAAATGTGGCCCATTCTGTGGTCATGGACGCCACTGGCTATGACCCGCTTAAGGGCAAGCAAGTGAAGCCGACGATGGATATGACGCCAGCCGCGAAGCCACGCAGTAAGAACCGTGATGAAAATAGCGAGCACCCACTCGACACACGGCATCATGACGAAGACGGCAGCCAGCCGCAGCGCCCACGCGGCACTAAAGGTGGTCGCCCGCAACGCGCTGGCAAGAAACCCAGCAACCGACGCGACGGCGATAAAACCGGCAAGCCGGGCCATCGCCAGGCCAAGCCTAAATTCAACGGCAAAAGTTCTGAAGGTGGATTTGACGGTCAAGCCCGTGACGGGAAAAAACCATTTCGCGGTAAAGCCAGCGGTAAACCAGGCGGACGCCCCGGCGGTAAACCAGGTGGGCGGCCCGGTGGCAAACCGGGTGGAAAGCCCGCTGGTCGTCGTAATGACCGGCCCAATGCCGGACGCAAAGCTGACTAGTGACCGCCACCAAGGGCGCCAATGTTAACATCATAATCAACCGCCACGCCATAGGTCGGGTCATCATCGCTATCAATCATCAACTGGCCAGAACGGCGCAATAATTTGTGACAATCGCGGCTCAAATGGCGCAATAGCAGGCGTTTGCCCGCAGCGTCATATTTACCAGCAATATCTTCAATAGCTTGCAAGGCTGATTGGTCAACGACGCGCGATTCTTTGAAATCCAGCATCACCGTATCGGGGTCATTGGCGACATCAAATAATTCCATGAAATTAGCCGCAGACCCAAAAAATAAGGGGCCGCGAATATCATAGACCAGCACACCATTTTCGGTTTCCAATGGCCGAACCGAAGCTTGAATACGTTTGGCCGCATTCCACGCATAAACCAAGGCTGATACAATCACGCCGACGATAACGGCAATCGCCAGATCTTCCAATACGGTGACCACGGTGACCAAAATGATGGTGAAGGCATCGGCTTTCGGCACGCGCAGCAGAATTTGAATCGATTGCCAAGCAAATGTGCCAATCACCACCATGAACATGACGCCGACCAAAGCGGCCAGCGGTATCATCTCAATGGCTGAAGAAGCATAGAGGATAAAACCAAGCAGGAATAAAGCCGCAGCAATGCCGGCCAAACGCGTGCGGCCGCCAGATTTTACATTAATCATTGACTGGCCAATCATCGCGCAGCCGCCCATGCCACCGAAAAATCCGGTGACCACATTAGCCGCACCTTGGGCCAAACATTCTTGCGACGCCCCGCCCCGCTTGCCGGTGATGTCACCGACTAAATTCAAGGTGAGCAGGCTTTCAATCAAGCCAATCGCCGCCAAAATCAGCGCATAAGGGGCGATGATGTAAAATGTCTGCATGGTGAATGGCACCATAGGCAAAGCAAATTGCGGCCAGCCGCCAGCAACACTGGCCATATCGCCGACACGCGGCACCGGCAAATCGGCGAAAATCACCACGGCGGTAATCAGGCCAATCGCCGCCAAAGGCGCGGGAATAATTTTTGTCACTTTCGGCGTCAACACAATCACCGCCATGGTCGCCATAACCAGCGCCAGCGTGATATAGAGGGTCACACCGCTCATCCACTGGCTTTGGCCTGCCGCGTCGACGATTTGAAATTGCTGCAATTGCGATATGCCAATGACAATCGCCAAGCCGTTAACAAAGCCGAGCATGACCGAATTGGGCACCATGCGAATGAATTTACCAAGCCGGAAGACGCCAGCCAGTAATTGGAAAATGCCCATGAGAATAACCGTCGCGAATAGATATGACACGCCATGGTCAGCGACCAGTGCCACCATGACCACCGCCAAAGCGCCGGTTGCGCCTGAAATCATCCCCGGGCGGCCACCGAAAACAGCCGTAATTAGGCCGACAATAAAGGCCGCATAAAGCCCCACTAAGGGCGCCACTCCGGCAACAAAGGCAAAGGCAATGGCTTCCGGCACCAGCGCCAAAGCGACGGTTAAGCCAGATAAAATTTCCGTGCGCAAGTCGCCGGCTGAAATCGGTTTGGCTTGCCCCACAGGTCCAGACATAATGCCAAGAGAACGGGCGGCGCGGCCGATATAATTTGTTGTCATAAAAATTCTTTCTGCGCGAGAGACGCATGACAGCTTTGGGGAACCCTTCCCTTAAGCTGTGTTCATGCGAAAGGCAAGTTTCGCCAGGTTCACGTTTGGCTTGGGGGCGTCTAGTGCTGGCGGGCCGCATGGGCTTGGCGCAGCAGACGCAAAAGATTGCCGCTCCAAACATCGCTTAATTGCTGACGCGCATATCCGGCCCGTTGCATGGCTTGGGTGATTTTTGGCAAAGCGGCAATATCGTGCAAAGCCGCAACGCCGCCGCCGCCATCCCAATCAAGGCCAATGCCAACATGTTGCGGGCCCAAAATGGTCAATGCGTGCTGAATATGCGCCATGACATCGGCAAAATCAGCGAAATCTGGCGGATATTGGGCGTCAATGGCACGCCGACGCGCCAAGAAAGCGTCTTGCTCAGCCAATGTTTGTGGCGGGTTGGCTCGCAAGTCGCCATAAAGCGCCATCAGCGCTGGACGCCGCTCCGGATCAGATTGCAATGTCTTCAAATAACCCGACAACGAATTAATATGTATCACCCCGCCCTGTGCCGCCAATTTTTGCAATAAATCATCGGGCACATTGCGCGGATGGTCAAAAATATGTTTGGCGCCAGAATGCGACAAAATAATTGGCGTGCGCGATAGCTCAATCAATTGCGCCAAAGTCGCGTCGTGGGCGTGCGACGCGTCAATCACCATGCCCAACGCATTGGCCCGTTCAACCAATTGTCGCCCAAGCGGCGAGAGGCCGCCCCATTTCGGGCCGTTTTTATCGGTTGAACTGTCAGCAAATTGATTATTGCTCATATGCACAAGGCCAATCATGCGCACGCCCTTGGCATAAAACTCGTCGAGCAACGACACATCCATGCCGAGCGGATAAGCGTTCTCAATGCTTTTGAAAACCACACGCTTGCCAGCCGCAGCAATGGGCGCGGCGTGTTCAGCTAAAGTGGCGTGGGCGAAAATCTCGCTATGGCTGGCAACCATGTCATCAATCAATGTGTTGCGGTGGCGAGCATGTGCGAGAGCGGCGGCGAAACCATCTTCTGTTAGCCGGCCCTGCGGTGTGTAAATCACCCAAAAGCCACCATCCAGCCCGCCGTCACGCATGCGCGGCACATCGACTTGCGAAAAATCATGATGCGGGTCATGGCGCGCGGTAATGTCAAAACCGGGGCGGTCTAGCACGGCCGGCGTGTCTAAATGAGCATCAAGCACCAATAAATCATCGTGCAACAGCGGCCGGTTTGGCGCGAACAACCAGAAACCGACGGCCGATACCGCCAGGCCCAATAAAATCAGCAGGCGCGAAAGTGCACCGCTATGTTGATTATTTTCCATTTAGCCAGCTTAACCTAGTTTTGAGCATGAGCAATACGACAGCCATTTTCTAGAAATATTTTCATCGAAATAGGCTGAGGCTTGCGCTAAGATTTGGCTAAAGAGGGCCGAGAATGACACAAGAAAAACCAGCCAAAAAGCCTAAGCCGGGCATTTATAAGCCGCATATTCGTATTATGAAGCAGGAGCCATATGCGACCAGTGGCGCGACGCTTCAGCTAAGCATTCTTTTTCACGACACGCCTTTTGGCAGCGCTTTGATTGCCTCAACGGATCAAGGAATTTGCCATTTGTCATTTGATGACAGTCAGTATGCGGCGCTGCAAAATATTCGCCAACGGTTTCCCCATGCCAACATAGAGTCTGGCGAACCGAAAGATCATGCCGCCGCCATGGCTTGTTTTAGCGGCGACCCGAAAGCCCTCGCTGATCTGCATTTGCATATTGAGGCAACAGCTTTTCAAGAAACCGTTTGGAAGGCGTTATGTGATATTGCGGTTGGCGAGCTGGCTACTTATCGTGATATTGCCACGGCCATTGGGCGACCAACAGCTAGCCGTGCCATTGGCGGCGCGATTGGCAAAAATGATATCGCTTTTCTGATACCCTGCCACCGCATTATCGGCAGTGATGGCCGCATGACCGGCTATCGCTGGGGCATGGAGCGCAAGAAATTAATGATTGAGTGGGAAGCCAGCCGCAGCCGATTAAATTGACTTGTGCGCGGCCTCATTTGACAGCAAAATCATAACCAAATTTGGCCATGATATTTTCGCATGGTAAGTCATTGGGAGTTTCATCATGCGGGCCTTTGCTCTGAAAAGTTTCTGCGCTATCGGCCTGATGGGCCTGTCGCTGAGCGCCCCTGCCGCGGGAACCATGGTGGCCGAACAAATCACCGCCAGCAATGCAGACGCTTATGTTCAAAACGGCCCCGATGCGTCGGCTGGTATTGGCGATTGGATTTTATCTAATGGCACATTATGCGTGACCCTTGCGGCGCTTGACCACGAGGGCGATTTTTCGGCCCGTGGCGGCACATTGCGCGATATTGGCTTTTGCCATCGCGACGATGACCATTTCGTTTCGGGTCAGGATTTGCTCAATGGCAGTCAATCGCAGCCGGTTGATATTAGTGCCATTCAAGCCAGCCATAGCCGCCAAAAAGCAGCGCTGGTGACGCTTGGTGAAAACGCCGGCATGATGGTTGAAACACGCTATAGCCTGAGCGCCGAAGTGGCCAATCGTTTGAAAATCAACAAACGTATTTGGCGCAAAAATGACGATGCGGCCGACCCTGGCATTTTCAGCTCTTTGAGCTTTAATTATCATTCATTGGAGACGTTTCTTTTGTCGACGCAAAATCCGTCGCGCAGCAATGGTTTCAAACAGGAGAAATTCGTTGGCCGCAGTTCCATGGCGTTTACCCAAGCGGCGCGCAAAACCGATGTCATTGTCATGTTGTCACCGCATGACGCGGTTGAACCTATTGCTTATGGTTGGCGTTTGCTGTCGGCGCATCGGCAATCAACCGACGGCGGTGATCGCGTCGCCTTGCCGAGCTTCGCGCTGGCCGACCGCAGCGCCTTGGCGTTTGTTACCTTGGTCGAACCTTTAACCATAGGTGACGGCGAAAACCTTGGGTTAGTGCAATTATTGCAAGTGCCGTTTTTAGGGCTCGAACTGGGCCAAGAAATTCACATTGAAGAAGAAATCATCGTCGCGCCAAGCCATGATGTGGCCGCCATCACCGATGATTTATACGCCCATGCGGCACGCGTCTCTGGGCAGGTTGTGGCCGGCGCTGGGCAAAAAACCAGCCTACACATTGACCGCAAAGACGGTGCGCCCTTTACCCAATTAACCCCCGATGCTGACGGCCAATTCAGCGCCCACCTGCCAGCCGGTGATTACCAGTTTCGGCTGTTGTCGCGCGCCGGCCAACCGATTGAAACCGCCGTTAGCGTGGCCGCTGATGACGTCCGTATTGGCACTTTGAGTGTACCGCCAGCGGCCCGCATTGACCTGCCGCGTGGCACCCCCATGCGGTTGATCTTTCGCGGCACCAATGGCACGCCGGACCCGCATTTGGAAGACCAGCTGACCGGCTATGGCGAGGCTGTCGATGGGCAAATGCTGCCAATTGAGGCGGCGACGGATGTTCATTTGGCGGCAACGCTGGGCGACCCGACACATGTTTATTTATCGCCCGGCAGTTATCAAATTTATAGCGCTCGCGGCCCGGAATTTTCCGTCGAGACCACCACACTGACGGTCGCCGATGGACAAGCGCAAAAGCTCAACATTCAAGCGCCGCGCCGCCTTGTCGAAACGCAGGGCTTTATGGCTGCTGATCTGCATGTGCATTCAGGGCCGAGCTTTGACAATGCTTTTTCGACTCACAAACGGCTACGCAGTTTCATCGCTGAGCATGGCGAAGTGATGGTGGCTGCCGAACATGATACGATTTTCGATTTCAATCCATTATTGGCGCAAATCGGTGCCAGCGACAAAATGATTGCCATTACTGGCTCTGAAGTGACCAGCACATTGGCCTCAGCACGGGCACCGCACACCATTGGGCATATGAATTTTTTCCCACTTGAGCGGCAAGCACATGCTTATCGGCGCGGTTTGCCCGCCCATGAAAACCGCCGCACCCGCGATGTTCTCTATGATATGCATGTCGGCTTTGGCGCCCCTTTTGCGCAGCTCAACCATGCTCGCGAAAACCTAAAGCTGAGTGGTGACTTGCCCGATGATTATCAAGAGGCGGTTGATGATGAGGCTTTCTTCACCCATATGGGCGCTGCCAATCACCCGTTTAACCCGACGCTGGAACTGACCCAATTCCCCAATAATAGTTTGATTGAGCGCGATCCGGTGACCGGTTTTCGTGATATTGATTTTGACGCCATGGAATTAATGAATGGTTCGCAGGCCTATCGGCCCGAACGCACCCAATCTTTGCGGCGCGATTGGCACGCGCTCTTATCACAAGGTGAGCGAATTTCGGGCAGCGCCAATAGCGACTCACATGGCACCACACAGCAAGTGGCTTTGCCTCGCAATATGGTGCGCTTGGCGGCAGACACTGTGGCGGATTTTTCCATTGACGGTTTCACCAACGCCCTGCGGCAAGGCGATTTTTACGGTACAACGGGTCCATTTTTTGACCTGTCTTTATCGGGCACCGGCATGGGGGGCACGCATCAGGGCAGCACCGGCACATTGAGCGGGCGGGTGTTTAGCGCCGATTGGGTGGATGTTGACAGGCTCGATGTTCAAATCAATGGCAATGCCATTGGTCAGGCGCAAATTGCCGATGATGGTCATTTTTCTATGCCGATTGAAGTCACCGGCGATGCCTATGTGACGATAGAAATCAGCGGCCAAGCGAGCGACATTTATCAGGCGGTCTATCCGGGCTATTTCCCCTATGCTTATTCCAATCCGATTTATATTGACGCCAATAGTGACGGCCAATGGACGCCGCCCGGGCTTTCGATGCCCCTAACTGAAAAATAAGACGACTGGACCATAATCCATTTGCTTTCGACGGCCAGTTATCTATATCAAACGGATAGTTAGAGAAGGCAGCGTATCATGCAAAAATTCGTTAAAACCGCCAAAGCCATTGCGATTTTGGCCCTCACAGGTTTGATTTCAGCCTGTTCTATGGTCATTCCATCTGTCTTTCCGCTGGATGATTTGCCAGTACCAACGGGGCCATATAAAGTTGGCGGGCAAATACTCTATTGGACCGATGAAAGCCGTGACGAATGGTTTACCGAAGAGGCCAGCGATAAGCGCCGTTTGGTGGTGCAAATTTGGTATCCGACCAGCCAACAAAGCGGCGAGACCATGGATTATTTGCTCAATGCAGACCGTCGACTGCCGCGGTTAGCAGCACAATTGAATTTATGGCCGCCGATTATTGACCACATGCGTTCGGTGAAAACCAATGCCTATCGCGATGCGCCTCTGGCCCTGGGCGAGAATGGCCAGCGGCGTCGCCTCTTAGTCTTCTCACATGGTCTGGGTGGCACGCGCAATCAAAATGCCGTACAAGCCGAAGAATTGGCCAGCCATGGTTATGTCGTCATTTCCACCGACCATGCTTATGATTCCTATTTCACGATTTTTGAAGATGGCAGCACGGCTGACTATCGGTCGGGCGCTAATGGGCCTTTGACGACGGAAGAATTTTGGGCTTTCCGCAGCCCGCAATTGGCCACACGCACGGCTGATGTGCGCTTTATGCTCGACCGAGTCGGCGCGTTAAACGCCGCCGGTGACGCGTTCTGGCAACATGTCGGCGTCGATCATGTCGGCGTGTTTGGCCATTCTTACGGCGGCGCCACCAGCATTATGGCAGGGGCCAGCGATGCGCGAATTGATGCGGTGATTGCCCTTGATGGCTGGATGCTGCCAATACCGGAAGATAAAATTGACGCGGGTCTCAAACAGCCATTTTTATATTTGGGTCAAAGCAGTTGGACGGATCCGATAAATTATCAAAAGCTCGACCGCATGATGGCGGCCAATACAGGCGAGTCACGCAAACGCTTTTTGGCTGGTAGTATTCACGGTGATTTTTCCGACACGCCGCAATTTTCATCACGCGCCAAACGCTTTGGCTTAATCGGCGACATACCGCGCGAAGAATTGCGGGTTATTTTGAATGATGAAATCTGCAGCTTTTTCGACGCTCATGTGAAAACCGACTAACGCCGGTTTGGACTATAGCCTGCCAGCACCAAAAGACCGGCCAAAATGCCGAGGTTTTTGACGAAGTTTTGTAGCTCATGGGCGCCTTCTATGCCCTCAAAATTCCAAAAATCATGCAGGGAAAAATTGATCACCACAATATAGGCGACACAGCCATAGGCAGCCAATCGGACTTGCTGATTAACCATCAGCAGCACGCCCAATAAAATATTGGCGCCGGTCGCAATCAACAAAAGCGGGGCTGTGTAGCCAATGTCATGATGCTGCATCAGCGCAACATGCCGATCCCAATCGACAATTTTCATAATGCCCGGAAGAAGAAAATAGACGCCGAGCAGAATACGACCAATGGTGATGGCAGTGAGATGGGTTTGCGCGTTCATAGGCCCTCCTTTGTCGGTCTTATTTACGCACTTTGAGCTTAAACTGGTTTTTCGATAGCTGCCAAGAATAAAGCGCCATATTGCTCAAGTTTTTGCGGCCCGACCCCATTTAGCGCCAGTAATTCAGCGGCGTTTTGCGGTTTTTGGGCGACCATTTCCATCAGCACACGATCGGAAAAAATCACATAGGCGGGGGCGTTTTTCTCGCGCGCCAAATCAAGCCGTAGCGTTTTCAACCGCGCCAACAGCTGTTGATCGACGGGATCTTCAAACGTGACGACAGCGCGCGCCGAGGCGGTTTTTTGGCTACTCGGCCGCGGCACAATTTTTTTACAAAAAAAGCCAATATCGCCGTTCAAAATCTGCTGCCCTTCGGGCGTCAAACGCAAAGCGCCATAGCGTTCCAAATCGACATAAATTTTGCCCGCCGCCAGCAATTGCCGAATTAACGCCTGCCAAAACTCCACCGACTGGTCGGCCCCCTGGCCATAGCTCGCCAATTCATCATGCCGACGCTGAGCAATTTTATCACTGCTCTGACCGCGCACCACACTAACGACATGCACGGCGCCAAAATATTCGCCAGTGCCGAGAATTGTCGCCAGTAGGATTTGCGCCTCACGCGTGCCATCGACCATTTCAGGCGGGTTCAGGCAATTATCACAATTGCCACAATCGGGTTGGCTCTCATCAAAATAGGCGAGCAGGGCTTTTTTTCGACAGGCCGAGGCCTCGCAATAGGCCAGTAGCGAGTCGAGGCGTTTGTTTTCACGCAATTTATGCGCCTCATCGCCGTCACCATCGGCAATCATCCGGCGCCGTTTGACCAAATCATCAAGCCCGTAAATCAACAGCGTATCCGCCGGCAAGCCATCGCGTCCGGCGCGGCCAATTTCTTGATAAAATGCCTCCACACTGCCGGGAATATTCGTGTGCACCACATAGCGAATGTCGGGCTTATCAATGCCCATGCCAAAGGCAATGGTCGCCACCATCACCACGCCGTCTTCAGTCATGAAACGGTCTTGACCTTGCTGGCGTTGATGGGCTTCTTGACCGGCGTGATAGGCGACTGATTTGTGGCCATTATCGGATAGAAACGCCGCCACTGTCTCAGTTTCACGGCGCGACAAAGTATAGACAATGCCGGATAGACCTTTGCGCGCCTCGACAAACGCCAATAGCCGCTGCTTCCAAGCATCTTTCAGAGCCACAGCGAGGGATAAATTCGGGCGGTCGAAGCCTTTGACGATAATATGGGCCCGATTGCCAGTCAGCTTATCGACGATATCTTGCCGCGTGGCTTTGTCTGCCGTGGCGGTAAAGGCGGTCAAAACGGCATTAGGAAATCTGTTCTGAAGGCCTGATAATTGGTCATACTCAGGCCGAAAAGCAGCGCCCCATTTGGAAATACAATGCGCTTCATCAATAACAAAAAGCTCGACCGGCACATGCTCTAGCGCCGCCAACATGCGCTCGGTCATTAATCTTTCGGGCGAAATATAAAGGATTTTTACCTCGCCACTAACAAAGCGCCGCCAGACATCGGCATTGTCATTATAATCAGCGTGCGAGTGGATTTTTTCTGCTGGCAAGTTCAGCGATTGCAAATAAGCCACTTGGTCGTTCATCAGCGCAATCAATGGCGATACGACGATGGTTCGCCCGTCGAGCAGCATCGCGGGTAATTGATAGCAAAGAGACTTGCCGGCGCCGGTCGGCATGACCGCCAATAGGTTTTGGCGCGACAAAATTCGCGCCACAACATCTTCCTGACCGTCGCGAAACTGCGAAAAGCCGAAATATTGTTTGAGCGATTGAGCAATGGATGACGACATGGCTATTTATGGTTTCTTTCGGCGCGCGCCTTGATCGGTGAGTGGGCAAGAGCGACTATATCTCTCGCGATTCTACTCGGGCGGCAAAACATTGTTGTTTTCGCTTGGGTTTACGACCAAACTATGGGCAATCTTCAGCCAAGGCCGAGCGTCTGTATCTTCACATATTAAATGGAAAGAGTCCCATGTCCGAAATTATCCTGCACCATTATCCCATGTCACCCTTTGGCCAAGCCATGCGTATGGCGCTCACCATTAAACAAATGGCGTGGAAATCTGTCGAACAACCAGTGATTTGTCCGAAGCCAGAGCTGAGCGTTTTGACCGGCGGCTATGAGCGGATTCCGGTATTGCAAATTGGCGCTGATATTTTTTGCGACACAGATTGCATCACCGATGCGCTAGAAACCGCCAAACCCACGCCCAGCCTATATCCGGCACCGAGCGGACGGGCCGCCAAATTATGGGCCCTATGGGCTGGCGCCAGCTGGTTTATGCCAGCGGTTGGCACGGCTTTGGGCAGCAATGCCGATATGATGGACGAGGCTTTCTGGCAAGACCGCGAGGCGCGTTTTGGCATGAAAAAGGAAGCGTTTTTGCCGGCTGTGCCGCATTTGCAAGGCCAATTTGCCGCTGGTGGACAGGCGCTTGGCAACGCCCTATCGGATGGTCGCCGCTTTATTGGTGGCGATTTACCCGGCCACGCTGATTGCACGCTTTATGCCTGTGTCGCCTTTGCTGGCTTGTCTGGCTTGCAGCCATCGGCCCTGGGGGCGCATGTGGCGGCTTGGTTCGAGCGGCTTTCCGCCATTGGCATGGGAGATTGCGAAGAAGCCTGGTCGACCGAGCAGGCAATTGCGCATGCCAAGGATTGCCAGCCCATGGACGGCTGCACGGTTGACGAAACAATGGGCTTTCGCGCCGGCCAGCCCGTGGCCATTAAAACCGAGTCACCTGACCCGGCCACTGTGCACGGCACATTGGTAGGACTGAGCGCCCAGCGGGTGAGCTTAGCGCGCGAAACCGCCGAAGCCGGTCTAGTTCATGTGCACTTCCCGCTTTTGGGGCAGATTTTGACACCGGCCTAATGAGACTCAAAAGGGCTGCCCGTCTGACGACGGACAGCCCCAATGATGGCTGTGTTAAGCCCGCACCTTAGAACTTGTGACGCAGACCCACTTTAATCATCCGACCAAACGGATTATGCGTATAGGGGTCATAGTTCAAATCTAGGCGCGCCCGTGGCGGGTCTTCATCGGTGAGATTGTAAACCGAGACCAGCAAGGTTGACTCGGATTCCTCACTGGTCAAATTAGCCAATTTGGTACGGCGAATTCATTTTGCGCCAGCGCCGCCGCGCGTTTCGCGGCAATCACTTCGGCGGTAAACAAGGGCTGCTGGAGCCGATAATAGGCGTAGCTAGCAACGGCCAAAACCAGCACCATCAATAGGCCGACAATGCGAAATTTATTGTTTTGAGAAATCTGCCCATGGTGCTTTCCTTCAATGGCTTATCTTGGCGGAAAGCGGGTGGTCGGGGCAAGAAATTTTATTGACATTGGCGCGGCGCCAAGTTTGGCTTGACGTGCGCAAGGCTGGCTGATTAGCCTAAGCTCATAAAGGAGACACGCGATGGATGATAGTCTGGTGATAACAAAGCAGGACGGCCATTGCGCTTGGCTCACCCTTAATCAACCCAAGAGCCGCAACCCGCTGTCGTCGCAAATGATTGCCGCGCTCAGCGCCGCCTTGGCGACGGCCTATGATGATGCGCAAACCCGGGTGATTGTGCTGGCCGCCGAGGGGCCGGTTTTCAGCGCTGGCCATGATTTGAAAGAAATGCAAAAAACCGCCGGTGAAAGCGACGCCGCATTTGATGCCCGGGTGAAGCAATTGTTGGCCGATTGCGCGCGCATGATGATGGGCATTGTGCACGCTCCTAAACCTGTGATTGCCTGTGTGCAAGGCACGGCCAGCGCCGCCGGTTGTCAATTGGTCTCGGTCTGCGATTTAGCGATTGCCGCCGATGATGCGAGTTTTTGCTTACCGGGGGTGAATATTGGCATTTTCTGCACCACGCCGCTGGTTGGGGTTGGACGCAATTTATCGCGCAAACACGCTATGGAAATGGCGCTGACCGGCGATATGTTCGCGGCCGCTCAAGCGCAAGAGTTTGGCCTTATCAATCGGCATGTGCCAGGCCAGAAATTGTCGCAAGAGGTGAAACAATTGGCCGATAAAATCGCCAGCCGTTCAGCGCAGGGCATTCGGGCTGGCAAGGCGGCGTTTTATCAGCAAATCGACATGCCTTTGGCGCAATCTTTCGCCTTTGCTAATGAAGCCATGGCCTGCGCTGTGACCTCTGAGGGCGACGCCGAAGAAGGGCGGCGGGCGTTCATCGACAAACGCCCACCAAAATGGGGCGACGCGTAATGCTGCTGCACAGCGACGCTGATTTAGCCGGCCTTTTGCGCCGAACAAAAACCATCGCCGTGCTTGGCGCCAGCCTGAAGCCGGAACGGCCAAGCTATCAAGTGTGCTGTTTTCTTATGGCACAGGGGTTTCAGGTGATACCGGTTAATCCGGGGCTGGCGGGCCAGCAATTAGTCGGACACGAGATTGTCGGCCAATTGAGCGACATTGCGCAGACGGTGGATTTGGTTGATGTGTTTCGCCACAGTGACAGCCTACCGCAAGTGGTGGACGAAGCCCATGCGCATGGCGCCAAAGCCATTTGGACGCAATTAAATGTGGTGCACCGACAAGCCATTGAAAGCGCTTTGGCGCATGGCATGGAGGTGGTGGTTGATAAATGTCCGGCCATTGAAATACCACGGCTGCGCAGCTTGGGGA
>JAHEGN010000008.1:36817-95758 GCA_024645085.1 Rhodobiaceae bacterium | reverse complement strand
ACGGTTGAGCGCAGCAACCGGCGGATAAACAGCCAGACCAGCGGCACGGCGATACCAACCAGAGCCGCCTTCACCAAAATCGGATCAAGCGATGGGACATGGCTGACCAATAAATCGGCCGGGTAAAACAATAGGTTTACCAAATAATAGCTAATCGCCACCGTCGAGACACCCTCGACTGTGTGCTGCAAACGCAATTGTCGTTGCGAGCCAATATTCAGCGAGGCCAGTAGTTCAGCGTTTTGCCTTTGCAAGCTCAGCTCAATTCGAGTCTGCAAAAACGTCGCCATATTGCCAACCTGCTCGGCCATATTATGGCGCTGATGCTCCGTCGATTGATAAGTGGCAATGGCCGGACGCAAGCGGCGTTCCAAAAACCCACCCACAGTAATGCGATTGTCAAAATCAGATTCCTGCAAAGAGGCCAGCCGTGCCTGCACCAAAGACCAATAGGCTTGGCAGGCGCTAAACCGGAAAGACGTCTGGCGCCAAATATCCTCTAGCTCACCGGCCAATTGGCTGAGCCTTTGAAACCGCGCTTCGGCCTTTGATGTGTCATCGGCCTGCGGCGTGTCATTGGGAATTTCTTGGGCAATCTCGCCAAGTCGCGCTTGTGCCGCGCGCGCGTGCGGCAAGCCAATAGCGGCGAAAGAGCGATAAGTCTCTATCTCTAAAACTTGCAAGGCGACGCGGCCAACATCGCGCACATCGGCATCGGCATCAAAGGCCAGTTCAATTTTTGTATGCCCATCCTCGGCCACTTTGAAGTCAAAAAACACATCGGCCAAGCCAGCCTCCAGGCGACTGGCGCAGGTCCAACTTTCATTGCTGCCGCCGCGCACCACGCAATGGCAATCAACTGCGACCACAATTTCGCCCTGCATTTGCGACAGCCAGCCATCGGGCAAATGCGTCGCCGCCGATTGGCCGGTAGGTTTTTCGTCAATCACCGTCACTGAGACGAATTCAGTATGGCGCTCAATATTAAATCTGACGCCATCATGTGTGGCGCGAATGAGCTTGCCCTTTTCGGCAATATCCCAGTCAACATTGGGCAGCACTTTGGCCATACTGTCTTGCACCGACACAAAGGCATTTTGGCCGCTCAAGCAAAGTCTAAAAATCGCCGTTGGCACACCGAACCGCGGAAACGGGCGGGCATTGAGTTCATCGGTGACATCATTCAGTCGCCAATCGCGCTTGTGCTGGCCAGATTCGGGCGCTTGCCATGTGTCAGATTTTTGCTCACTCATAAAAACCCCTATTCGTGTTTTCCAGCCGCCCAACCGGTCGCCGTCAAATGGCTTTCGGCGAACGCCAGCGGACTATCCTCCAACGCCGTCGCCAGCGTGTCATTCCATCGGTTCAAAAATCCAAAAGCCGCGACGACGGCGACAATTTCAGCGATCTCAGCCTCGCTATAATATTGCCGCGCCGCTTCAAAATGTTCATCGCTGGCCGCATTGGGCACGCTGGCCGCCGCTTGCGCCAAGCGCAAAGCCACACGCTCGCCATTGCTGAAAAGCGGGCTGGTTTCATAAGACCAAAGGTTTTCAATTTTTTCCGCCGCAATGCCGCGATGATGCGCACTATGGGCGGTATGCGCTTGGCAATAATTGCAGCCTGCAGCGGCACTGGCGACATGCGCAATCAATTGCCGCAGGCCGCCGTCTAGCAGGCCATCAGGGCCAAGAATGGAACCAAAGAAAGCGATAAAGGCGCGCAAAATATCTGGCCGATGAGCCATCATTTTTAGCGAATTGGCCTCAAACCCCATCACCGCCGCCGCCAGCGCTAATTCTTCTGAGACTTGTTGTTGAACCTCATCGGGGGCGGGCGACAATCGGGTCATGGGCTTCTCCTTATCGGTTTCAGAACTATTCCGGTTTCTTTTTCAGGGTAACAAAATTTGCCGTCGACGATCCGGTCGCCAATAAGCGGCCTTCGGCGTCATATAATTCGCCCTCAATAAAGCCGACAGATTTGCCGCGCCGAATGACCCGACCAACCGATAGCAGGCGTCCCGGGCGTGCCGGTGACAACATGGAGACTTTGATTTCAAGTGTTGGGCTAATCTGCCCCCAGTCCAAATTCAGGCCAATGGCAAAGGCCATGGCGTCATCCAACATGGCCGCCACATTGCCGCCCTGAATGCCGCCCCATTTATTGCATAGCTGGTCGCTGGCATTGAAAGCCATTTCGACAATGCCGTTTTCCTTGTCGACGGCCAGCAAGTCCAAACCCAAATGCGCCGACGTTGGCGACGGTTTTTTGTCCGCTGATTTGACATTCGGCGGCCATGTTTCTTTATCTATGGAGAAGCCGTCGCGGCGGGTTCCAAAAACCTCGACATCAAACGCATATGAACTCATCAACGCCCCCTAACGGCCAAAATATAATCTACTGTCACGATAAACACGCGGCGCCAGCTTTTCAAGTTTTCAAGCGCTGGTCTGCTGACCGGCAAAGTGCTAGTTTCGCGCCATGACTCTTGATAGCTCAATTTGGGCGCTGGCGCCGCAACATATTTTATCGCTGCCAATTTCGGCTTCTGACATTGACGACTTTGGTCACGTCAATAATGTTGTCTATTTGAGCTGGATGGCGCGCGCCGCTTGGGATCACTCAAAAGCCCTTGGCTTTGACTTCGCCGCCTATCAACAGCGCGATTGCGGCTTTGTCGTGACGCGCCACGAGATTGATTATCGCGCCGCCAGTTTTGTTGGCGACACCGTGCATATTGCCACTTGGGTAACGCAAAATGATCAGCGCTTGCGCCTGCGGCGGCGCTTTCAAATGGCCTCGCAGAGCCAGCAACTTATTTTAGCTTCCGGCATGAGCGATTTTGCTGCCATGAAAATTTCCACCGGCCGCGCCTGTCGTATGCCGGCTGATTATGCCGCGGGCTATCCGGTCATTGCTGGGGCTGAAGAGGTTTTTGCGCCGCCCCGCTAACGGGCCAAACGATAGCCACCGTCTTCGGTCAGCAATAGTTTTGCCTCTGACGGATTGCTCTCAATTTTTTGCCGCAATCGATAAATATGGGTTTCCAATGTATGGGTGGTGACTTGCGCATTATAACCCCACACTTCATGCAGCAAGGTCTCGCGCGCCACCGTCACATCGCCTTGGGAAAATAGAAATCTGAGAATATTGGTTTCTTTTTCGGTCAGTCGTATTTTCTCATCGCCATTTTCCAGCACTTTAATCGACGGTCTGAAAATATATTGGCCAATCGGAATCGCCACATTTTCGGTTTTCGCATGTTGGCGCAAATGCGCCCTGATGCGCGCCAGCAAAACCCCAAAGCGAAATGGTTTGGTAATATAATCATTGGCACCAGCGTCGAGACCCAAAATCATATCGGCCTCAGAGGCGGCGCCCGTCAGCATGACAATCGGGCACAAAAGCCCGTCGACGCGCATTTTCTTACACGCCTCGCGGCCATCTTGATCAGGCAAATTCAAATCTAGCAGCACAAGGTCAAAATCATCATCCTTCAAAATCTCATGCGCCTGCGTCGCGCTTTCAACCAGCGTGATCTCAAATTCTTCATGCAGGGCGAATTGTTCCATCAGCATTTCTGCCAAGGGTACATTATCGTCGACAAAGAGTATTTTGCTTTTCACCGTTGCTTCTCATTGCTTAAGTTAACTTACGACATAAACTAAACTCAACAGCGCGAGGCAATGACAATGACTATCAACTTATCCCAAACGCCACCAAGTGAATGTCAACTATGACCCACTATGACATTTATGTCACGGTCTCAAAACAGCGCGCCGGAATTGTAGACTTTGCCGGTGCGCAGGGCCGCTGTGCATTGGGCGCCAATGGCGTCACCGACACCAAAGTAGAGGGCGATGGCGCCACACCATTGGGCCGCTTCGCCTTGCGCCGTATTTGGTACCGCCCCGATCGCTGGGAGAGACCCGTTTCCGGCCTGCCAATTGTCGAAATATCCCAGAAAAGCGGCTGGTCTGACGATGTTCGTGACCCTGACTATAATCGCCCCGTGGGGCTGCCACATGACTATGGGCACGAGATTTTATGGCGCCAAGACCATCTTTATGACGTGTTTTTTGAGCTCGGTTACAATGATCAACCCGTCTTCGCTGGCAAGGGCAGTGCGATATTTTTACATTTGGAGAAAAATGGTTTTCAGGCGACGCGCGGCTGTGTCGCAGTCGATGTCGCCATGATGCGGCATATTTTGGCTCATGCCGGCCCTGAAACCATGATTAACATTAGCCAAAAGGCTGATTAATCGCGGCTGCCGAATAATTGCGTGCCGAGCCGAATATGCGTCGCGCCCAGTCCAATCGCTGTTTCAAAATCACCACTCATGCCCATGCTTAATTGCGCGACGCCAATGGTTTGTGCCAATTTGCCCAAAAGCGCAAAATGCGGCCCCGGCGCTTGCGTCGCTGGCGGAATACACATAAGGCCAGCGATCGACAGGCCGCACTGATCACGACAATGAGCGGCGAAATCGGCAACATCCGCTGGCGCCACTCCAGCCTTTTGCGGCTCCTCGCCGGTGTTCACCTGAATATAAAGGGCTGGCAATTTGCCGTGCTTTTGCCCAGCCTTGGCCAAAGCGCCAGCCAATTTCGGCCGGTCGAGCGTCTCAATAACATCAAATATAGCAATCGCCTGATCCACCTTATTGGTCTGTAGCGGGCCGACCAAATGCAGTTCCACATCATCATATGCCGCCTTCAGGGCTGGCCATTTTTCAGCCGCTTCCTGCACGCGGTTTTCGCCGAAATGGCGCACGCCAAGCGACAAAAACGCTTCAATGTCGCTGGCTGGTTTGGTTTTTGAAATCGCCAATAGCGTCACCTCTTGGCGTTGCCGCGCCGCCGCCTGCAAAGCTTTCGCGATGCGCGCTTCGACGGCGGCCAAATTTTCACCATGGTTAATAGATGCGTTTTGTGACGGTGTTGGAACTGCTGGCATGGCTGCCTCTCATGCGTTGATAAATCTTGCGCGTAGCCCGCGAAGCGGTCAAGCTATCGCGTGATGATAGCATATTCAAGCCCACTGCACGCGCCGATTTCGACGCCTCGCGGTCATATTATGATGAGCGATGTCGCGCGGTTTCCCGACTGGCGGCGGAACATTAGCGCCATGGCGCGACCCAATGGGGTGATTTTGCGCGATTACGACCATCCGCAGCGCGCCGCCCTGGCGGCCCAAATGGCGGCGCTATGCCGGGCCCAAGGGCGACCCTTTTGGGTGGCCGGCGATGCCGCCTTGGCCAATAAATTATCGGCCGGATTTCACTGCCCGTCATATTTAATCGCCCGCCGTCCGCAATTTGCCCTAACCTCGCCGCAACCAGCGACCGCTGCCGTGCATAATAGACGGCAGATTCTAAAAGCCGCTGAGGCCGGTTTTCGGCTTGTGCTTTTATCGCCGGCCTTTGAAACAAATAGCCATATCGGCGCCTCAGCTTGGGGGCCGGTACGGTTTATACAATTGGCCCGCGCCGCCGAAGAACATGGCTTGCGTGTCTATGCTTTGGGCGGCATGAATGGTAAAAATTGGCGGCGGCTGGCGGGCGGCCATGATGTGATTGCCGCCTATGCCGCCATCTCAGATTTTCAGGCCACCGATAGGCGCGTGAAACCGGCAATCAGCGGCTGAATTGTCGCCCCAAGGCCTTTACTTTTGTGGCCCTGCACCATAATACTGAAGGCCGGTAATATTTATGCGGCAACCAGAAAAGTGGATCTAAATTATGCGCAACCTTCAAGCTGAAACGCTCCGCTCGAGCAAAAAAATCATCGGAAAAAAAGCTCTGATCGGCGTGATACTTGCTGGCCTCTTGGTCGGCTGTGGCGATGTGGAAATGGAAGCCGATTATCCAGACACTTATGAGGGCGCCACTAAGGAAACCGGTTCGCTTTTCGACAATTTCACTTTTGGTCTCGGAAAACAACAGGAGGCCGAGCCAGAAGAACAAGCCGAAGCAAATAATAAGGCGCCAGCGGTTGTCAGGGGTTTGGCAGTTAATCCATTTTTGTGGCGGGCAGCGCTGGAAACCATTTCCTTCATGCCGCTGGCCTCAACCGACCCAGTCGGTGGGGTAATTACCACTGATTGGTATAATAGCCCGAGCTCTCCAGGCGAGCGGGTCAAAATCAACATTGTTATTCTTGGCCGCGAATTGCGCGGTGACGCCATCTCCGTGTCTTTATTCCGCGAAAAACAAATCAATGGTCGCTGGTCAAGTGTGGCCGGGTCGACACTGGCATCGCGGCAATTAGAAAATATTGTGCTCACTAAGGCGCGTGACTTCAAAGTCGCCAGCGCCAAAACCGAAAACTAAACCTCTTCCCGTATAGGACTTTTCATGACGCGTTATAATCCGTCCGAATCCGAAGAGGTTTGGCAGGCTCGCTGGGAGCAAGCCGCTTGTTTCAAGGCGCTTGATACTGATTGCGGCAAACCGAAATATTACGTGTTGGAAATGTTTCCCTATCCGTCAGGGCGCATTCACATGGGCCATGTGCGCAATTACGCTATGGGCGATGTGGTGGCGCGTTTCAAAAAATCGCAGGGCTTTAATGTGCTCCACCCAATGGGTTGGGACGCCTTTGGCATGCCGGCCGAAAACGCTGCCATGGAAAAGAAAGTCCATCCAGCGCAATGGACCTACGGCAATATTGACGCCATGCGCGGTCAGCTCAAACGCCTTGGCCTGTCGATTGATTGGTCGCGCGAATTAGCGACCTGCGACCCGTCGTATTATGTCCACGAACAAGCCATGTTCCTCGATTTCCTCGACGCCAATCTCGTTGACCGGCGCGAAAGCATTGTCAATTGGGATCCGGTTGACCAAACCGTTTTGGCCAATGAACAAGTGATTGATGGCAAAGGCTGGCGCTCCGGTGCGCCGGTTGAGCAACGGCAGTTGACGCAATGGTTTTTGAAAATCTCCGAACACGCCGAAGATCTGCTGACCGCCTTGCCAGCGCTTGAGCGGTGGCCAGAAAAAGTCCGGCTGATGCAGGCCAATTGGATTGGCCGCTCGCAAGGGCTGCAATGCCAATTCAAATTGCAACAGCCGACGGCCGGTTTTGAGGCTTTGGAAATTTACACCACGCGGCCAGACACATTATATGGCGCCAGTTTCTGCGCCATCTCACCAGACCACCCGCTGGCCATCGAGCTGGCGCAAAACAATGTGGCCCTGCAAGCGTTTCGTCGCGAATGCGCCAAACGCGGCACCAGCGAAGTCGAGATTGAAGCTGGCGAAAAGCTCGGTTTTGACACCGGCCTGAAAGTTCATCACCCGCTCGATGCCGATTGGCTCTTGCCGGTTTATGTCGCCAATTTTGTGCTCATGGGCTATGGCACGGGGGCAATTTTTGCCTGTCCCGCACATGACCAGCGCGACCTTGATTTCGCTCGCAAATATGATTTGCCAGTGCGCGCCGTGGTGCGGCCGAAAGATGCTGGCGATGATTTCGACGTCACCGACACGGCCTATACCCAAGAGGGCGTGTTGTTCAACTCGCCGGGCCTCAACGGGCTAACTCCCGAGCAGGCACAGGCCAAATTAATTACTGAGTTCGAAGCCAATGGCGCCGGCAAAAAACGCGTCAATTATCGCCTGCGCGATTGGGGCATATCACGGCAACGCTATTGGGGCTGCCCAATTCCGATTATTCACTGCAATGACTGCGGCGCGGTGCCAGTGCCGCGGGCTGATTTACCTGTACAATTGCCCGACGATATTAGCTTCGATAAGCCAGGTAATCCGCTCGACCACCACCCAAGCTGGAAACATGTGGCGTGCCCGTCTTGCGGCGGCGCGGCGCAGCGCGAAACTGATACATTTGACACTTTCATCGACAGTAGTTGGTATTACGCGCGTTTTGCCGAATTAGCCGAAGCCAGCCCAACCAGTCGCGCCGCTGTCGATTATTGGTTGCCAGTTGACCAATATATTGGCGGTATTGAACACGCGATTTTGCACCTTCTCTATGCGCGATTCTACGCCCGCGCCATGAACATCACCGGCCATTTATCGGTCAGCGAGCCATTTGATGGCCTGTTCACCCAAGGCATGGTGTGTCACGAAACCTATACTGACGGACAAGGCAATTGGCTATCGCCGGAAGATATTGTGCGCCATGAAGACGGCGCCAGCTTGCGCGCCGACCCATCGACACATGTGAACATTGGCGGCATTGAAAAAATGTCTAAGTCGAAGAAAAATGTCGTCGACCCGGATCACATCATCGCCGAATATGGCGCCGATACAGCGCGTTGGTTCATGCTGTCCGACTCGCCGCCAGAACGCGATGTTCAATGGACGCAAGATGGTATTGAAGGCGCCTCGCGATTTGTTCAGCGGCTTTGGCGGATGATTTCCCAAGCCGCCAGCAGCCTCGATATGGCGCCCCTACCATCGCGGCCGCAGGGCGAGGCAGCGCTAGAATTATATCGCGCCACGCATCAGGCGATTGCCAATGTTAGCAATGATTTGAACGGCTTAGCCTTTAACCGTGCGGTTGCGCGCATTTACGAGCTGGCCAATCATATTGGCAGTTTCAAGCCAGAGGACGACGAAGCGCGCGCCGTTTTGAAACAAGCGCTGCTGCATTTGGTGCATTTATTCTCACCAATGATGCCGCATTTGGCCGAAAGCTGTTGGGCTTTACTCGGGGGTGAAGGGCTTGTGGCGCAGGCCGTCTGGCCAAGTGCCGACCAAGAAGCTCTGGTATCTGACAATATTATTCTGCCGGTGCAAATTAATGGCAAACGGCGGGCCGAAATTTCCGTGCCACGCGACGCCGATAAGGATATGATTGAAAAAGTCGTTTTGGCCGAGCCACAGGTGGAGAAGTTTCTTGACGGACAAGCAATCAAAAAATGCATCATCGTTCCGGGGCGGATTGTTAACCTTGTGGTCTGATAACACCCGCCGCTTGCGCCATCTGGTTGCCGTCGCGGCCTTGGTGTCTGTAGCCGCCTGTGGCTTTGAGCCGGTTTACAAACAAGAAACGATTTCGTTGCCCGATAATATTCTTGCCTCGGTTAAAGCGCCAGATAATTTGCCTGGCCGTGAATTGGTGCGCGCCATCACCCTGGCGGCGCCACTGAAAACCGATGGCCTTGTTCGCATTGCCATCAAACTGAGTGAAAAACAAGATGGGCAGATATTCGACACCAGCGGCAAGGCTGAACGTTATGTCATTGAGCACCGGGCCAATGTGTCGTTTTTCGACCAGCAACATAATCTGCTGACAATGCGCGATTTCAAATATGTCGATAGCTTTGCACGCAGCGACAATGAGGCGATTAATTTAGGCACACGCGACCGCCTGCGCTCGCGCGCCATGCGCGCCTTCAGCCAATCAATTTTGCGCGTCCTGCCGGGCCTCGTCCCGCAAAGTCAGGCACAATGAAGTTACAAGCCCATAAAGTCGCCGCATGGATGGACGCCTTTAAGGCCAAAACATCACCGGCCTTAATTTTGCTTTACGGCCCCGACGCCGGCGGCGTGATGGAAGCGGCGCGACAGATTAAGAACAGCTATCTCGGCAAATCGCCCGACCCTTTACAATATGTTCAACTAGCCGACAGCGCCGTCTCCGGCCAGCCCGGCATGTTGCTTGATGAAGCTGCCGCCATTCCAATGTTTGGCGACAGCAAGCTGGTACACGTCACTGGCACCGGCGGCAAAGTCAATGAAGCGGCGAAAATTTTACTCGCCAGCCCGCCACAACAAGCACTGGTCGTTATTGAAGCGGGCAATCTATTACCGAGTGCCGCTGTGCGCAAATTGGCTGAGGGCCACGACCAAGCCATGGCGCTGCCGTTTTATATGCTAGATGCTCGCGACATTGCCCCTATGGCGCGGCAATTCTTACAGGGCGAACATTATAATATTGAAGCCGCCGCCCTCGACGTGCTGGTGGCGCGGCTGACCACAGACCGCGGGGTGATGCAGCGCGACCTCGAAAAACTGGTGATGTATAAGGGCCTGCGCCAGCCATCTGATGAAAAAGCGGTGATCTCTTTGGAAGATATTGACGCCGTCTTGGGCAATGCAGCGCAAGCAAATTTAAGCCAGCTGGTCGATTGCGTGGCTGGCGGGCAAGTCAAAAACGCCGATCACGTGCTAGATTTACTGGTCTCAAGCGGCACCCCAGCCGAAGCTGCATTGCCAGCCGTGCGCACGCATTTCCAAACGCTACATTTGGTGCTTGGGTTGATGGAAACCGGCACGTCGCAAAATGCCGCCATGTCATCCTTCCGTCCGCCGCTGCATTTCAAACGCAAGCCATTGGTGGAAAATCAATTGCGACTGTGGACGCGGCGCAAAGTCGCGCGCGCGCTATCCTTGGTGCAAGAGGCCGAGCTGGCTTGTCGCGGCGCCTCACGCGGCATGGCACACGCCCACGCCGGGCAGGTTTTATTAAGGTTGAGTCGCGCCGCCAAACGCTAGCGCTTTGCGCCTAATCGTGGCGCGCCAGCAAATGCGTAATCAAGGCGTCCAATTGCTCAAGCGATTTATATTCAATATGCAACTGACCGCCGCTACCGTCACCTTTATCATCAAGCGTGACGTTCAGACCTAAACGATCAGCCAAGGTTTTTTCAAGGGCACGCGTGTCGGCGGTTTTCGTTCCCGCCCTGGACTCACTTTTGGCTTTGTTGGTTTTGCTACCGTCCGATTTGGTTTGCGCGACCAGCGCTTCCACGGCCCGCACGCTGAGGCCTTCGGCGATAATTTTCTTAACCAATTGGTCAGCCTGCGGGTGGCCCAAAAGGGCACGCGCGTGGCCCATGCTCAACGTGCCCATAATCAGCCCGTCGCGCACTTTTGGCGTCGCCGAGGTCAGGCGCAAAATATTGGCAATATGACTTCGGCTCTTGCCGATGGCCTCGGCAAGCTCCGCCTGAGTATAAGCGAACTCTTCAATAAGCCGTTGATATCCTTCGGCTTCTTCAATCGGATTGAGGTCGGCGCGCTGAACATTTTCAATAATGCCAACTTCTAATGCAACGCTATCGCTGAGCGCCTGAACAATCACCGGTACATTATGCAGCTTAGCCAATTGCGCCGCCCGCCAGCGTCTTTCACCGGCGATGATTTCAAATTGCGCCGCACCTTTGGCGCCCTCAGCTGTGCTCAGCGGCCGCACCAATAGAGGCTGTAGCACACCTGATTTTTCAAGCGAGTTTGCAAGAGCGCGTAATTCTTCTTCATCAAAATGGCGGCGCGGCTGGAACTTGCCTGGCACTAATTGGTCTATGCCAAGAAGCTGAAAGCCTTGTCCGTTGCCGCCGACTGTTGCGGGTGACGCCGCCGTCGTGTCGGCGTTTGGTTGCGCCGCAACCGGCGCCGCCTCGTCCAAAACTTTTTTTGTCGTCTCGCCAATCAAGGCCGACAAGCCTCGTCCCAGTCCACGTTTACGTTCTGCCATTTGTTTTCCTAACTTGCGGTGCGTTTGCGCTCGCGCTGAATAAGTTCCGACGCCAATTTCATATAAGCCAGACTGCCGGCGCATTTGTGATCATAAAGCAGCGCCGGTTTGCCAAATGACGGCGCCTCCGACACGCGCACATTGCGTGGGATGACGGTTTGATAAACCATGTCGGCGAAATGCGTGCGAACATCATCCTCAACTTGTGCTGACAAATTATTGCGCAAATCATACATCGTCAGCACAATGCCCTGAATGTCGAGATCGGCATTGAGGCCGTCCTTCACCTGATCAATCGTGTGCAACAGCTGGCTCAGCCCTTCAAGCGCAAAAAATTCACATTGCAGCGGCACTAAAACAGATTGCGCCGCTACCATGGCATTGAGCGTCAACATATTCAGACTTGGCGGACAATCGACGAAAATATATTTATAACGGCGGGCATTTTCAGGGTTTTTTCCCAGAAATGCGGCTAGTTCGTCCTTAAGACGATAAAGCCGGCGCGGGTTGTCTGACAGCTCAACCTCGACCCCCAAAAGGTCCATACTGGAGGGTATAACGTCAAATCCGGGCACGGCTGTGGTGTGAATCGCCGCTTCCAGCGGCTCGTCACCCAATAATACTTCAAAACTTGTGTGTTTACGGGCTTCGCGGTCAAGCCCCATGCCAGTGCTTGCATTGCCTTGCGGGTCCAAATCAATCATCAGCACCGGTTCGCCGATCGCCGCCAGCGCCGTGCCCAAATTAATCGCCGTGGTAGTCTTGCCCACGCCACCTTTTTGGTTGGCCATGCACATCATGCGCGGGGCGGCTGGTTTTGCGGTCTCTAGATCATTCATAAACGGCTAAACCTCAACAAATGCGGCTGGTTTGCAATTTTTTACAATTGCGCCAATTGGCTTACTTTGATAATCCGCGCCGCCTCATCGGTAACGCTTTGGATAATCTCAGCCTGTAGTTTCCACGATTGTTCGGCCTCCGTCAATTCTTCTTGCCATCCGCGCCCCTTATGCAGCAGCGCAATTGTGGATGAAGTGAAAAATGGCGCCACCCATGGTAAGAGTTTCGGCAAAGCCGCCAAAGCCCGCGCGGTAATCACCTGCACGCCCGCCAAAGCCTCGGGTTGATCCGCAGCCAGCGCCTCAATCCGGCTTAAATGCACCTCAGCCGGGGCGCCGGTTTCGCGAATAATCGTGCGCAGAAACGCCACTTTGCGCTCATCGCTCTCGACCAAATGCACATAGCCGCCGCGCGGCTGCAACATCATCGCCAAGACAAGACCGGGAAAGCCACCACCACTGCCAAGATCGAGCCAGCTTAGGTGATCGGCGTCCGCCAAGCCCAGAAGCTGCGCCGAGTCGGCGACATGGCGGGTCCAAAACTGTTCGAGTGTGGCCGGGCCAACGAGGTTGATTTTCTGCTGCCATTTACCCAACAGCGCTTGATAGGTCACAAGCTGCTGCATTGTTTCACGTGAAACATTGAACTGCGCGGAAAAATCTTGCGGTGACATAGCAGCGCCTATGGTTTGGCGGCGGAACCGGCAGGGCTCGGTTTGGCCTTGCGCGCATGGTGCAAAAGCAGCGTCAGCGCGGCCGGTGTCATACCGTCCAGTCGCGCCGCTTGGCCCAAGGTGACGGGGCGGGCGGCGGCTAATTTCTGGCGCACTTCCGTGGCCATGCCCTCGAGGTTCAAATAATCAATCGTCGTCGGCAACAGCAGGGCCTCGTCGCGCCGGAACGCATCAATATCGGCCGATTGCCGGTCAAGATAGCCGGCATAGAGCGCATCGGTTTCAATTTGCTGGCGAATCGTCGGCGCCAGATCATTCATTTCTGGCCAAATTTGCGCCAAGTCCTGCCATGAAATCTTCGGATAGGCTAAGAGGTCAAGCATTGTCCGGCGCACCCCATCGGCGCGCAACTGCAGGCCGTGCGTCGCCGCCTCGCTTGGCGTCATTTTCTTTGATTGGGCCAGCGCCCGCGCCGCCGTTAACTCATGCATTTTGGCGGTAAAATGTTGGTCGCGCGCGGTGCCGACAATACCCGCTGCGACGCCTTTGGCGGTCAAGCGCTGGTCGGCATTATCGGCCCGCAAGGTCAGGCGATATTCGGCCCGGGCGGTGAACATGCGATAGGGCTCCGACACACCCTTGGTTACCAAATCATCAATCATCACGCCCAAATAGGCTTCCGAACGGTCAAATAACACCGAATCGGCGCCGCCCGCTTGGCGCGCCGCATTCAACCCAGCGACAAGGCCCTGACCAGCGGCTTCTTCATAGCCGGTGGTGCCATTGATCTGGCCCGCCAAAAACAACCCCGGCAAAGCCTTGGTTTCCAAGCTCGGCAAGAGGGCGCGCGGGTCGACATAATCATATTCAATAGCGTAGCCCGGGCGCAAAATTTCAACCTTCTCAAGCCCCGGAATGGTGCGAATAAACGCGTCCTGCACATCGGCTGGCAGCGAGGTGGAAATACCATTTGGATACACCGTGTCATCGTCGAGGCCTTCCGGCTCGAGGAAAATCTGATGATGTTTGCGTTCTGGAAAACGCGCCACCTTATCTTCAATCGACGGGCAATAACGCGGGCCAACACCCTTAATTTGCCCTGAATAAACCGCCGATAGATTGATGTTTTTCTCGATAATATCAAATGTCGCCTGCGTCGTGCCGGTGATATGACAAACCGTTTGCGGCGTCTCAATATGGCTGGTCATAAATGAAAACGGCACTGGCTCATCATCGGCTGGTTGCGCCTCAAGGCGCTGCTTATCAATGGTTTTGCCGTTCAGTCGCGCTGGCGTCCCGGTCTTCAACCGGCCCATGGAAAGGGCGCCGGTTTCTTCGGCCAGCGCGTATAGGCGTTTCGACAGATTAATCGCCGGTGCCTCGCCATGCCGACCAGCAGCCACGCGCCGCGTGCCAATATGAATAATACCATCGAGGAAAGTGCCGGTTGTCAAAACAATGGCCGCCGCATAATGGCTCTGCCCATCAGCCGTCACAACGCCGGTGGCGCGGCCATCCTTGACCATAATGTCATCAACCGCCGCCGCCAAAACCGACAAATTATCGGTTTGCTGAATGGCTTGCTGCATGGCCAAGCGATAGAGCTTGCGGTCAGCCTGTGTGCGCGGGCCCTGAACCGCGGGGCCTTTGCGGCGATTAAGCAAGCGGAATTGAATACCAGCAACATCAGATACCCGGCCCATTAAACCATCCAGCGCATCAATCTCGCGCACCAAATGGCCCTTGCCAACACCGCCAATGGCCGGATTGCACGACATTTCGCCGATTGTCTCAAGCTTATGGGTCAACAGCACCGTGCGCGCGCCATAACGCGCTGCCGCCGCCGCCGCTTCGCAACCGGCGTGCCCGCCACCAATAACAATGACATCCCAATGGTTTGGTTTTGTGTTCATGGCGCGGTTGTAACCTTCTCAGCGCGAAAACTCAAGCGTCGGCATGGCCAATGTTTCACGTGAAACATTTAATCTATTTGCCAATGCAGAAATCAGCAAAGACGATGTCCAACAGCGCCTCGACATCAACCGCCCCAGTGATTCGCCCCAGAGCGCGTGCCGCTAAGCGCAAATCCTCAGCCGCCAACTCAAGCCCGCTATCGGCAATTTCTTCGGCCCGCTGCAAGCACACAATAGCCTCAGACAAAGCCTGTTTGTGCCGTTGCCGCGTCAGCACCGGCGCTTCCCGCACCCCATAGCGCTCGCTGATCAGCGTCGCCAACGCCTCGAAAAACCCGGTAACGCCATCGCCGGTTGTCGTCGATAGGGCAAAATCAAAGCCATCCGGCGCCGCCTGCAAATCGGTCTTATTATATAGGGTCAAGTCGCTGGCGCTGTTCGGCGGCGTCTCAATCGCCTCGACATCGGCGGCGCTCACCCAAATCCGCAAGTCGGCTTCCTCGGCCTGAAGCAGGGCGCGGCGCACGCCCTCGCGTTCAATGTCGTCGCCCGCCGCCCGCAGGCCAGCCGTATCGACCAGCGTCACCGGCACGCCGCCAAGCACCATGGCAACCTCAATCACATCGCGTGTGGTGCCAGCGCGGGCCGACACTATAGCCGCATCGCGACCGGCCAACATATTGATAATGCTGGACTTTCCGGCGTTTGGCGGGCCTAATAGAGCGACCCGCAAGCCGTCGCGCAAGCGCAAGCCGCGTTCGTCCGCCACATGCGCCTGCATGGCAGCGCGCAATTCTGGCACCCGTTTCAAAGCGGCGCGGCCGAGACCGCCGGGTAAATCTTCATCAGCAAATTCGAGGTCGGCTTCCAAATGCGCCAATGTCTGTTTCAGCTCATCGCGCCAATTGGTCATTAAGTCGCGCAAGCCACCGGCCATTTGATTAAGCGCTTGTTGCTGTTGCGCGCGCCCCTCGGCGTCAATCAAATCGGCAATCGCCTCGGCGCCAGTTAAATCCATTCGCCCATTCATCACCGCCCGCCGGGTAAAGGCGCCAGCCTCAGCTGGTCGCACATCATCCAAACCGGCCAGCGCCTCGAGCACTGATTGAGTGCAGGCAATGCCGCCATGAATATGCAGCTCAACCATATGCTCTCCGGTGAAACTATGCGGCGCTTGAAATAAGAGAACCAGCGCTTCATCGAGCAGGGCGCCATCTTGCGGGTGATAGATTTTACGCAAGCTGGCTTGCCGTGGCGGTGGCAATTGTTTCACCCCCAGCGCCGCCAGTGCATCAAAAGCCTGCGGCCCGCTCAAGCGCACCACAGCCAAGGCGGCACGCCCCGGCGCCGTCGACAGGGCAAAGACCGTATCGCCATCGGCGCTCATTTGCTTGCTCATATAACCCTCATTGATTTGCCGCACCAGCCGATCAGGACTAGCATTCCGCAATAGCTTGGCTAAAGTGGCGCATATGACAAATCAGTTCAACCAAAACCGTCTCGCCGAAGCCACCTCACCGTATCTGCAGCAGCATAAAGATAATCCTGTGCATTGGCAGCCGTGGGAACAGGCGGTGTTTGACGAAGCGCGGCGCCGCAATGTGCCGGTGCTGCTCTCGGTCGGCTATGCGGCGTGCCATTGGTGTCACGTCATGGCGCATGAAAGTTTCGAAGATGACGAGGTCGCGGCGCTGATGAATGCGCATTATGTGTGCATCAAACTCGACCGCGAAGAACGCCCCGATCTTGATGATATTTACATGACCGCCCTGTCGATGATGGGCGAGCAGGGCGGTTGGCCGCTCACCATGTTTCTTGATACCGAGGCCCGGCCGTTTTGGGGTGGCACTTATTTTCCCAAATTACCGCACTATGGCCGCCCCGGGTTCATGCAAATTCTGCAAGAACTATCAAGGCTTTACACCCAAGAGCCCGCGCGTATTGCAAAAAACGCCCAGACGCTTGCCGACGGGCTTAGCGCCCGCGCCCGGGCTGATGCGCGCGGCGATATGCCGGCCGATTTGCCACGCCGTGCCGCCCAAAGCATGAGCGCCCATATCGATCGCACGCTCGGCGGCTTGGCCGGTGCCCCGAAATTTCCGCAGCCCTTTCTCTATCAATTCCTCGCCGCGCAAGGCCAACTTCTTGGCGATGACGACATCACCGAAGCGGTGCGCTTCAGCCTATCGCGCATGTGTGCAGGCGGCCTATATGATCACATTGGCGGCGGCTTTGCTCGCTATAGTGTCGACGCCGAATGGCTGGTGCCGCATTTTGAAAAAATGCTCTATGACAATGCGCTGCTCATCCAACTGATGTGCGACGTCTACCGACAGCAGCCCGACCCAATCATCGCCCGTCGTATCGCTGACACCATTGACTGGTTGGCTCGCGACATGCAAACCGAGGGCGGCGCCTTTGCCGCCAGCCTCGACGCCGACACGGAAGGCGAAGAGGGCCGGTTTTATGTTTGGTCAAAGGCCGAAATAAGCACCCATCTCGGCGCCGAAGCCGAAGCCTTTTGTGCCGCCTATGGCATCACTGAGGGCGGTAATTTCGAGGGCCATAATATCGCCAATCGTTTGCACATCACCAGCGACCCCGATGGTGAGGCCGACGATGAGGCTGATTTCGACGCCGCTCGCGCCACGCTCTTGGCCATACGTCATCAGCGCGTGCGGCCCGGTCGCGATGATAAAATTCTCGCTGATTGGAACGCCATGGCGATTGCCGCGCTTTGCGACGCCGCGGCGCTTTTCGATCGACCCGATTGGGCGGCTCTGGCCGAGACCGCTTTTGCCGCTATGCGCGCCGCCCTTGATACAGCCGAAGGCGGACTGGCGCATAGTGCCCGCAACGGTCAACAGCTCGACCTCAGCTTAGCTGGCGACCTCGCTTTTGGCGCGAGCGCCGCCTGCGGCTTAGCCACATTAACCGGCAATCTTGATTACCTCGCCGTCGCCGAGGGCTGGGCGGCGCATTTACAGGCGGGCTTTATAGACACCGCGCGCGGCGCTTATTTTGCCAATCAAGCCGACACCGAGGGCCTGTTGGTGCGCAACCGTCCGGCGCAAGACAATGCAGCCCCCAGCGCCAATGCCGCCGCCGTCATGGCATTGGGTCAATTGGCGGCACTGACCGGTCAGCAAAGCTATCGCCAGCGCGCCGAGGCGGCTTTTGTTGCCCTGTCGGGCCTGCTAGCCAAGCAATATCCATCAATGACCAGCCTCTTGCTCGGCAAGCTGACGCTTGATCACAGTGTCAGTATTATCATCTTGGCCGGTGCCGCTGGCCGAGAGGACGCCGACTTTATCGCCCTCAAGCGCGCCGCCCAAGAGCACCGTATCTTTGCCAAATATGTCACTTGCCCGCACCCAGACCAGCGCTTGCCAGAGAGCCATCCGGCGCATGGCAAGACAGCCTTAGACGGTGCGCCGACGGCCTATGTTTGTCCTGGCACCACCTGCTTGGCACCCATCCGTTCGGCTGAAGCCTTGTCCGCTGCCCTTGACGATTTGATAAAGCAAAGACAAAATTCACTTTCATAGCCGCGCGCGCTTCATGGTCGCCGGCAATCACAATTGGGGAACAAAATGACGCAAATAAACATTGCAACAAATGACGGAAGCTTCGACGCCTATCTGGCCCGGCCAGCTGACGGCACCACGCCGCGCGGCGGGGTGATTGTCATCCAAGAGATTTTCGGTGTGAACCAGAATATTCGCGACGTCGCCGACTGGCTGGCCAGCGAGGGCTATCTGGCCTTGGCGCCAGATCTCTTTTGGCGCATTGAGCCAAATGTTTCGCTGACCGATCAGAGTGAAGCCGAATGGCAAAAGGCCTTTGCCTTAATGAATGCCTTTGACGGCGATCTCGGCGTCACCGACATTCAAGCGGCGATTGACACTTTGCGAGCCGACGCTGGCTGCAATGGCAAAATCGGCACAGTCGGCTTTTGCCTCGGCGGCCGGATGGCCTATCTAGCCGCCACCCGCACCAATGCGGATGTCAATGTCGGCTATTACGGCGTCGGCATTCAAGACCTGTTGAGCGAGGCGGAAAATATATCTGCACCTCTAGCCCTGCATGTCGCCGGGCTCGATGCCTTTGTGCCAGCCGAGGCGCAAGCCGCCATTCATGCGGGCCTCGACCCGCATCCGCAAGTCACGGTTTATGATTATGCTGAACAAGACCATGCCTTTACCCGCAAGGGCGGCGAGCATTATGACGAGGCGGCAACGCAAACCGCCCACCAGCGCACGCTGGCGCTTTTTGCCGCCAATCTTGGTTAAGTAAGCCGCCGCTTAAGCCGCTTAAGTGTTCATCGAGTCAAAGAACTCTTCATTGGTTTTGGTGTTTTTCAGCTTATCAAGCAGGAATTCAATCGCATCGACCGAGCCCATTGGGTTGAGGATACGCCGCAGCACGTAGATTTTTGACAGCGTGTCTTTATCTGTCAGCAACTCTTCTTTGCGTGTGCCGGATTTCATAATATCAATAGCAGGGAAGACGCGCTTGTCGGCGACCTTGCGATCAAGCACCACTTCTGAGTTACCGGTGCCTTTAAATTCTTCAAAAATGACCTCATCCATACGCGAGCCAGTTTCGATAAGCGCCGTTGAGATAATGGTCAGCGAGCCGCCTTCTTCAATGTTACGAGCGGCGCCGAAAAACCGTTTCGGCCGTTGCAACGCATTGGCGTCTACACCACCGGTCAAAACCTTGCCGGAGCTTGGCACGACTGTATTATAGGCCCGACCAAGGCGGGTGATACTGTCTAGCAAAATCACCACATCGCGACCATGCTCAACCAGGCGCTTGGCTTTTTCAATGACCATTTCGGCAACTTGTACGTGGCGCGTGGCTGGCTCATCAAAGGTTGACGACACCACTTCGCCCTGCACAGAGCGCTGCATATCGGTCACTTCTTCGGGTCGCTCATCAATCAGCAGCACAATCAAATAACATTCTGGGTGATTGGCGGCGATTGATTTAGCGATATTTTGCAACAATACGGTTTTACCGGTACGCGGCGGCGCCACAATCAGCGCCCGCTGCCCCTTACCAAAAGGCGCCACAATATCAATCACGCGCGACGACGAGTCTTTCACATTCGGATCGGTGACTTCCATGCGGAATGGGCTGTCAGGATAAAGCGGCGTTAAATTATCAAAGTGAACTTTTTGACGGGCTTTTTCCGGATCTTCAAAGTTGATTTTATTCAGCTTGAGCAGTGCAAAATATCGCTCGCCATCTTTCGGGCTGCGAATTTCACCTTCCACTGTGTCGCCGGAACGCAGAGCAAAACGACGGATTTGCGACGGGCTGACATAAATATCATCTGGCCCCGGCAAATAATTGGCGTCTGGCGAACGCAAGAAGCCAAAGCCGTCTTGCAACACTTCAACAACACCCTCGCCGATAATCGTCGTGTCGTTTTCTGCCAAGCGTTTTAGAATAGCAAATAGCATATCCTGTTTCAGCATTGCCGAAGCGTTTTCAATATCGTGTTCTTCGGCAAAAGCCAAAAGTTCTGTCGGCGTACGCGCCTTGAGATCCTCAAGTTTGATCTGGTTCATGGGTGTTCCGTAAAATAGAGGCCAGCAATTTTTTGAAATAGCGCCAGCCTGATAAGGCTATCGTCAATAGCGGAGAGCCCTCATTATACCAAAATCAATGAAATAAACAAGCGCTGCTAAAACGGCTGAACAACCACCAAAATAACGATGAAAACCGTCAGAACTGGCGGAATTTCATTAATCATTCGATAAAACCGCGACGAGCGCGGCGAAGTGCCCGAGAGAAACTTCTTCCGCGATGAGGCCAAAAAGCCGTGATAGCCGGTCAGAAATACCACAAAACATAATTTAACAATCAGCCAATATCCGGCGCCTTCCCAAAACCCTGGGCGCGATAACAATAGCAGCCCAAAAATCCATGTCGCAATCAAGGCTGGGTTCATAATAATCCGTAAAAGATTATGTTCCATTTTTTCAAATGTCTGATGCGGTTCACCGGCCTCCATAGCTTCCGCGTGATAGACAAACAGGCGCGGCAAATAATACATGCCAGCCATCCAAAACATCACAGAGATGATATGAAAAGCTTCCAGCCATTCTTGTAGGTCCAATAATATGGTCATTTTATTTTCCTTATTTTTTTAACCAGTTGAGCAACATGGTCGGGTGGTGTGTGCGGCACAATACCATGGCCAAGATTAAAAATAAAACGCCGACCAGCAAAGTCGTCAAAAATCTCATCAACGGCTCTATCCAGAGCATCGCCACCTTCAACCAGAACCAGCGGATCTAAATTGCCCTGCAGAATTATTTCTTCTGGCACTTGCGCCATAATCTCGCGCCGATTGGCGAATGTATCTAACCCCAGAGCCTGACATTTGGTGCGCGCAACATAGACCCCCATGTCATAATCAGCAGCGCGCGGAAAACCAATCACCGGCTGCTGATGTCCGCGCGCCCGCAGGCCAGCAATAATTTCAGCTACCGGCTCAATACACCAACGCTCAAACTCGACCCCGCGCAAGGAACCGGCCCAGCTCTCAAAAATCTGCACCACTTCTGCACCGGCTTCAATCTGTGCCGACAAATACTCAATCGTTGCCGCCACCAATAGGTCGATAATCGCTTGAAAATCATTCGGATTATTTAGTGCCAACTCGCGCGCCGGCGCTTGGTCTGGCGTCCCGCGACCCGCCACCATATAGGTCGCAACCGTCCATGGAGCACCGGCAAACCCAATCAATGTGGTCTCCGGAGGAAGGCTTTTTGATAGCCGCGCCACCGTTTGAGCAACCGGCGCCAACGTCTGCATAATATCGCTACCCTCTAAGCCATCAGCATTAACAGTCGGCGTCAGCCGCGGGCCTTCCCCGGTCTCAAACCACAACTTCTGCCCGAGGGCTTGCGGGATGAGCAAAATATCAGCAAATAAAATTGACGCATCAAACCCATAACGGCGAATAGGTTGCAGAGTAACTTCCTCTGCTAGCTCTGGCGTGTAACAAAGATTGAGAAACCCGCCTGCTGTTTCACGCGTTGCACGATACTCTGGAAGATATCGACCCGCTTGGCGCATCAACCAAATTGGTGGCACATCGGGAACGTCTTGATGGGCAAAGAGCTGAAGCAGAGGTTTCATAGACATATTAAACTTTCACTGAACCATTCTATTTATATAGATAAATAATAGTAGTTGTTGTTGTGTCGCAAGCTTTCTGGGGATTATTCATTAGTCGGTGTTTTGCCCACAATCTTGGCCTGTGGATAGCTGGCTGTGAATAATGGGGAAAACAAAAATATTTCTGCATATTATAAACAGCACAGAAAAAAACCAGCGCGCATACTGACGCAAGCGCGCCTGTGAATAACGTTAATAAGAGGGATAAATAGGCTTGCTGGAGCGGCCGATATTTTATCCCCGATATGACAAGGTGTTTGCGGCGAGTTAATAACCCGGTGCAAACCGGCGTATGGAAAAACACCGATTGTGAACAAAATAGCTTGGCTTGCTGCGGGGGGCGACTTATCCTCGCTATTAACATTATTCACATTGTCTGGAGCCGACGTGAGCGTCACTTATTTTCACCTACATATGATTTCTGACAGTACGGGTGAAACCGTCAACGCTTTGGCAAAGGCGGTTTGTGCGCAGTTTGTCGACGCGCAAGCGGTTGAACATTCCTATGGTTTGGTGCGCGGGCAAAAGGCGCTGACCCGCGCCATTGGCTCGGTCACCGAGAACCCCGGGCCGGTCATGTATTCTATCTTGGACGCTGACTTGCGCAAAAAACTGCAGCAGGCCTGCGACCAGCTTAACATTCCCTGCATGTCCGTGCTCGACCCTTTTGTTACCGCCTTGGGTGCCTATTTGAACGCTGAAATCAGCGGTAAACCGGGCGGCCAGCACGCTATGGACACTGATTATTTTCGCCGCATTGCGGCGCTTAATTATACCATTCAACACGATGATGGCCAAAGTCAGGGCGATCTCGACGATGCCGATATTATTTTGACTGGCGTTAGTCGCACGTCAAAAACCCCGACCTGTATGTATTTGGCCAATCGCGGCATTAAGGCCGCCAATGTGCCGCTGGTGCCGGGCATTGCGCCGCCGCAAGAATTGCTCGACGTGCGCCGCCCCTTGGTGGTTGGCTTGACCACCAGCACAGAGCGTTTGGTGCAAGTGCGCAAAAACCGCTTGATGAGTTTGAACGAAGACGCCGAGACGGAATATGTTGATCCGGATCTTATCAAAACCGAAACGGCTGACGCGCGGCGCTTATTTGCGCGGCAAAAATGGCCGGTTCTCGACGTGACGCGGCGCTCCATTGAAGAGGTGGCCAGCGCCATTTTGAACCTCTACAATGATCATGAACCCGATCCTGAAATGCGTAAAAAGTAGACCATTATGAAGCTTTCCAAACCTCTTACACTGGCGTCTAAAAGCGTCGTGCGCGCCACTATTTTAACCGGCGCTGGCCTGCAATTTGATGTCGCGCCATCGGGGGTTGATGAAGATGCGCTAAAGCAAAAATACCAAGGCGACCCGGCCGGTCTGGCGATTGGTTTGGCTGAGGCCAAAGCCAGCGCCGTGTCGGTCGACGGGCTGGTTATTGGGGCCGATCAATTGCTGTTATGCGATGGTCGGCTGTTTGACAAGCCTGCATCATTAGATGAGGCGCGGCAGAATTTGCAATTTTTCCGTGGTAAAAAACACCAATTAATTGGCGGCGTTGTGGTCTTGGAAAATGGGCAAACCCTCTGGCAGCACAGCGAGAGCGTGACCCTCAGCGTGCGCGATTTTAGCGACACTTTCCTCGATATTTATTTGGCAGAAGCTGGCGAGGCGGTGCTCGCCTCGGTTGGCTGTTATCAGCTTGAAGGCTTGGGCGCACATTTGTTTGATGCCATTGAGGGTGACTATTTTTCCACTCTCGGCTTGCCGCTTTTGCCCTTGCTGGGCGCCCTGCGGCAGCACGGCGGCCTAAGCCAATGAGCCAAGCCGACCCACAAGAGCGCCAACGGACTGGCATTATTGGCTGGCCCGTCACCCATTCGCGGTCGCCGCTGATCCACAATGGCTGGATCGAACAATTGGGCTTATCGGCACAATATGACCGCTGCCCAATATCGCCCGAGGCTGATTTTCGCGGCGCCCTTGAGGCCATGGCGCGGGTCGGTTTTATCGGCGCCAATGTCACCATTCCGCACAAGGAAACCGCCTTTGCCGCAGTCAACCGGTGCGATGCCGCCGCCGCTAAATTGGGTGCGGTGAACACGCTATTATTTGACGATGGCGAGATTATCGGCAGCAACACAGACGGCGCTGGTTTTATCGCCGCCCTTGATGCCGCGGCAGGCAACTGGCGCGGTCAACCGGCGGTGGTTCTGGGGGCTGGCGGCGCCACGCGGGCGATAATCGTCGCCCTTGCTGAAGCCGGCGCGCCGCACATCACCCTTGCCAATCGCACACGGGCGCGGGCCGAGCCCTTGGCGGCGCTTCTTGACGACAGCCCAACGCAATGCACCATTGTTGATTGGGCCCAGCGCCATGAGGGGCTGGCCGATTGCGGGCTTTTGGTCAATGCTACCAGCCTTGGCATGGGCGGCCATCCGCCGCTTGAGCTGTCGCTCGACGGCTTGGCCTCCGGAGCTATGGTCAGCGACATTGTGTACACGCCACTGCACACGCCGCTGCTGCAAATGGCGCGGGCTGGTGGATATATTGCCGTTGATGGTTTAGGCATGTTGATGAATCAGGCGGCGCTGTCGTTTGAAACATGGTTTGGTGTTAAGCCACCCGTTGACGCCGCCCTGCGGGCTCGCCTTATGGCTGATTTGGGAGAAGCATAATGTTTTTAATTGGCTTAACCGGTTCAATCGGCATGGGCAAAACGCTCACCGCCAGCCTGTTCGAAGACGAGGGCGTGCCGCGCTATGACGCCGATGCGGCGGTTCATGCCCTGTATGAAAAAAACGGCGCCGCGGTGGAGCCAATTGGCGCCCTGTGCCCCGAGGCGATTGTCGATGGGTCGGTGGATCGGGCGATTTTGGGACAAGTGGTCTTGAAAGACGCGGAAAAATTAAAACAGCTGGAGGCCATTGTGCACCCGCTGGCTGGCGCGTCGCAAATGCACTTTCTGGAAGCCGAGGTGCAAAAACAAACACCATTTGTCTTGCTCGATATTCCGCTCTTATTTGAAACTGGCGGCGAGGGTTTTGTCGATTGCACGGTTGTCGTTAGCGCGCCGGCCGACATACAAAAGGCCCGCGTTCTGGCCCGCCCGGGCATGAGCGAAGAACGCTTTAATGATATTCTCGCCAAACAAGTGCCCGACGCGGAAAAGCGCCAGCGCGCCGACTTTATTGTGGACAGCTCAATATCGGTGGAAGACGCGCGCCGGCAGGTGCGCGATATTATGAGCCAATTGCAGGGGCGCACCGGTCAGGCCTATGAGGCGCGCAAAGCCCGTTATCAAGCCCGGGCGAAAGGACAATAAAGTGCGTGAGATTGTTTTAGACACGGAAACCACCGGATTTGATCCGGCCAGCGGCGACCGCATTGTCGAAATTGGGTGCATCGAATTGATCAACCGATTGCCGACCGAAAACATATATCACGTCTATATTAACCCAGACCGCGACATGCCGGCTTCGGCGGAAAAAGTCCACGGGCTGAGCGCCAAATTTCTTGCCGACAAGCCGCGTTTCGCCGATATTGCCGACGATTTCTTGGCGTTTATCGGCAATGACCCGCTGGTCATTCATAACGCTAATTTTGACATGAAATTCCTCAATGCCGAATTGGAAAAAATCGGCAAGCCAACACTGCCCGACGCCCGCGCCGTCGATACATTGACCATGGCACGCAATAAATACCCCGGCGCACCGGCCAGTCTTGACGCGCTATGCCGCCGTTTTGGGGTCGATAATTCCGGCCGCGATTTGCACGGCGCGCTGATCGACAGCGAGCTTTTGGCGGGCGTTTATTTGGAGCTCACCGGCGGCCGGCAGTCTGGTTTGGTGTTCCAATCAGCCGGCAGCGAAGTGCGCCAAGCTGAAACTTCTGAAGCTAGCCAAGCGCTTTCGCCACGCCAACCGATGCGGCGGCGCCCGCAAGCGCTGGCGTCTCGTTTAAACGAAGAAGAAAAGCGCGCCCATATGGCGTTTTTACAAAGCTTGCCGCAGCGCGCCATTTGGCTCAAAGAAGATGGCCCGGAGGCCGATTAATTAATTTCTTTGTCGCCCGCTTTGTCATCTGAGGCCGCTGGCTGGTTTTCACCTTGGCGGTATAATTCCATGAAATCAATCGGGTCTAGCATAATCGGTGGGTAGCCACCGTCGCGCGTTGCGTCGGCTAATACACGGCGGGCAAAAGGGAAAAGCTGGCGCGGCGCCTCAATCAATAATATTGGGCGTACGTCATTTTCTGGAATATTCATCAGGCGGAAAACGCCGCAATAATCCAGCTCGGCGATAAACTGTACATTGTCATCTTCGACCTTGGCTTCTATTTTGAATTTGAGGCTGACTTCATAATCTGTGTCAGAGAATTTGCGGGCCCCAACATTGGCGCTGACATTTACGCCTGGGCTATTGGCGGCGGCGAAATTTGGCGCGCCGGGATTTTCAAATGATAGGTCGCGCACATATTGCGCCAAAACCTGCATACCAACTTGCTGCGTGTTTTCGGTTGTTGCTTCGACATTCTCTGTTTTTTTATCAGTCATTGTTAACTCCTATAGATGCGTGTCGGTGGTGAGTAACGTAAGGCCATGCTCTTAACACTTGTTGAACGCCGGTGCAATTCATCGTCGCGGTTAATCATCATCATTAATTGTGTAGTCGCCCTCAATAATGCCGTCTTCTAGGTCCGTGACGTCGGCTGCCATATTATTGGCGGTCATGCCGAAGCCTGCAAATAGGGCGGGAACAAGCAAAACCAATACTGTTTCAAAAATCAGACTGCGGATTGGTTGGAGCAATAACATCAAGCCAATGGCATCTGTCAAAAACCCAGGAATAAGCAGCAATAGACCGGCCAATAGAATGACAATACCGTTACCAACCTCGGCCACGGGGGCGCGACCCTCGGCTTGTGCGCGCTGAGCGCTGGCCAGCGTCGTCATGCCCTGCCGCCGCATGGTAGATAGGCCCAGCATGGCGCTGGCGACAATAAGTAGTATCGTTACCCCGGGGCCAATAATGCCGCCGACATAAATAAACAGGCTGATCTCAATAACCGGCAGAAGGATAAGGATAAAAAGGAAAAGGCCGCTCATAAGTCAGCTCCACTTGTGTGACTGCGTCACTGCGTAGCCTGGCGAGGCTTTGCAATCTCGGTTAAAACTCGTCATAGTATCGGACTAAGCAGAGCGAAAGACAAGTGAGGTGCACCATCGATCCGTTAAATTTAATTTTGCTAATTATCGTCATCTTCGTTGGCATTAAATTGCGCAGCGTTTTGGGCATGCGCAATGATGAAGATGCGGGCAAGTCGCGCCGCGGTGCCTATGGGCTGAACCGCGAGGCCTTGGGCAAGAAAAAACTGGCAGCAGCACCGGTTGAGAAAAAACCGGCACCTGATTTGCGCCTTGTCGAAACCGAGCCGGTTGAAGATTTGGTGCAAGACCCGAATGAGGGGCGTGGGCTGGCATTTTTTCAAGCGGCCGATCCCGCCTTTGACGCTGATCGCTTTGTCGATGGCGCGGCGCGTGCCTATGAAATGATCTTAACCGCCTTTGCCGCGGAGCGGCTGGAAGATGTGCGCGACTTTCTCGGCGCCGATGTATATGCCGGCTTTGCCGATGCGATAAGCGCCCGCCAAGCTGAGGGTCAGCAGCTGGAAACGCAAATCACCCGCCTCGACCGACCGGTGCTGGAAGACGCGCGCATTGAAAATGGTATTGTTCAGCTCGATGTTCGCTATCGGGCCGAGTTGATTTCTTATCTGCACACGGGCACCACCCGCGACGATGCTGAACCGGCAGCGAGTGTTGATTTATGGACCTTTGAGCGTCCACTGAAGAGTGCCAATCCGAATTGGCAATTGGTTGCGACCCAAGCAGGAGCGTAAGGAGCGTAAAATGTCACGCGGTAAGAGTGAAGACGGCGCCGATGCCGCGCTTTGGCAAAAAATAATCAGCCAAACAAGCCCGCTCGATAAGCGTCACAAAAGTCGGCAAATTGCCAGGGCGGCGAAACCAAGCGCCACCAAAAAGCGCACGGCCGGCCATTCAGAAAAGCCAATCCGGGCCACCGCATCGCGCCTCAATCAAGCCGCCAAGCCAAACGCCAAACCGGCTCCGGCGCTGCAGCCGGAAGTGACCATTGAACATAAAGCGCGCCGTCGACTTAGCCGGGGCCATCTAGAAATTGAGGCAAGGCTTGACTTACACGGTATGACGGCGGCGCAAGCCAAAGCGATTTTGACGCAATTTATTTATCACAGCGTTGGCCGTGGGCTGACTTGGGTGCTGGTGATTACAGGCAAAGGCGTCGCTGGTCAGGGGATTTTGCGCCGCGAATTACCGCTCTGGTGCGCCCAGCCGCCGCTGTCGCAAAATATTGTCTCTTTCGGCCCTGCCGCCCCCAGCCATGGCGGCGATGGTGCGTTTTATATGAGATTGCGCAAACAACGCGGCTAATGCTTTGAAATCGGCGCCGAATTTGATAGAAGGTGTGAAGCAAAGCGTATCACGTCCACAGGAGGAACCGGCACCATGTCCAAGCGAATAGCATCACGGGCGCGCCAAACAAAAGAAACGCAAATTTCGGTGAGCGTTGATCTTGATGGCACAGGCGAATATGACATTTCCACCGGCATCGGTTTTCTCGACCATATGCTGGAGCAATTATCGCGCCACTCTTTGATTGATTTGACAGTTAAAGCCTCCGGTGACTTGCATATTGATTTTCACCATACAACGGAAGACACAGGCATTGTTCTGGGCGAAGCAATATGCGAAGCGCTCGGCGACTTCAAAGGCTTGACGCGCTATGGTAGCGCCACCATTCCGATGGATGAAACCTGCACTCGCGTGTCACTTGATGTGTCGCAGCGACCTTATTTGATTTGGAAAGTCAATTTCAGCAAGCCAAAATTGGGCGATATGGATACTGAATTATTCAAAGAATGGTTCCAAGCCTTCGCGCAAGCGGCCGGCATCACCCTGCATGTTGAAAATCTCTATGGCGAGAATAACCACCATATTATTGAAAGTTGTTTCAAGGCTTTGGCTCGTGCTCTGCGTCAGGCCATTGAAATTGACCCGCGCAAGGCAGACGCCATTCCATCAACCAAAGGTGTTTTGGGCAGCTAAGCCCGGAGAGTGCCATCGTGAGCATCGCAATTATTGATTATGGGTCGGGCAATTTGCGTTCGGCGGAAAAGGCTTTCGCGCGTGTCGCCGCCAGCCTCGCGGGTGATCGCAAAGTCACCGTCACCGCCGCCCCCGAAGACGTGCTCAAAGCCGACCACATAGTGCTGCCCGGGGTTGGCGCTTTTGGCGATTGCGCCGAGGGCTTGCGGGCCATTGTCGGCATGGAAGAAGCCCTCAACCAGCGGGTGCGCCAACAAGCCTATCCGTTTCTCGGCATTTGCGTTGGCATGCAATTAATCTGCGCCACCGGCCATGAGCGCGGCACCCATCGCGGGTTTGGCTGGATTGATGGCGCGGTTGAACCGCTCGACGTGCCAAGCACCCTGAAAGTGCCGCATATGGGGTGGAATGATTTGCACATCACCACTGACCATCCGGTGTTTGCCGGACTGCACGGGCAAGATGCCTATTTTGTGCATGGCTATGCGGCACAGCCAGTGGCGCAGAATGTCATTGCTGCAACGACGGATTATGGCGGGCCAGTGGTCGCCGGTCTGGCTTGCGACACAATTTGTGGCACTCAATTTCACCCCGAGAAAAGCCAACAGACGGGGCTGCACTTAATCGCCAATTTTCTGGAATGGAAACCATGATTTTATACCCTGCGATTGACCTCAAAAATGGCCAATGCGTGCGCCTTGAACAAGGCGACATGGATCGGGCGACGGTGTTTAATAATGAGCCAGCGGCGCAAGCGGCGCAGTTTGAGGCGCAAGGGTTTTCGCACTTACACATTATTGATCTCGATGGGGCTTTTGCTGGCGCCCCGGTTAATCGCGCTGCCGTCGAAGAAATTCTGGCGCATTGCAAGCTGACCATTCAATTGGGTGGCGGCATTCGCGACATGGCGACCATTGAAAATTGGCTGGCGGCTGGCGTTGATCGGGTGATTTTGGGTACGGCCGCCTTGCGCAATCCGCAATTAGTCTATGACGCCTGCAAAGCCTTTCCCGGCCATATTGCGGTCGGCGTCGATGCGCGCAAAGGTTTTGTCGCGGTTGAAGGCTGGGCCGAGGCGACAGAAATAAAGGCCGATGAGCTGACCCGCCAATTTGAAGATGCTGGCGTTGCGGCGGTGATTTATACCGACATTGACCGCGATGGCCTGCTCAAAGGGGTAAATATTGAGGCCACGGCAGCGCTGGCCCGTGGCACTTCAATACCCATTATCGCTTCCGGCGGCCTCGCCGGATTGGAGGATTTAGTCGGCTTGCAAAAAGTCGAAAGCGACGGTGTGGTTGGCGCCATTTCTGGCCGCGCGCTTTATGATGGGCGGCTTGATGCCGCCGCCGCTTTGGCCATGGATGGTGTCGTCTAATGTTAAAAGTGCGCATTATTCCCTGCCTCGACGTGCACGATGGGCGCGTTGTCAAAGGCGTGAATTTTGTCGATTTGATCGACGCTGGTGATCCGGTGGCAGCGGCGCGCGCCTATGATGCCGCCGGAGCTGATGAGCTGTGTTTTCTCGACATTAGCGCCAGCCACGAAAACCGCGACACCATCATTGGCGTGGTTCGCGAAACCGCCGAACATTGTTTCATGCCGGTCACCGTTGGCGGTGGCGTGCGCAGCGAAGCCGATGTTCGCAAATTGCTATTGGCCGGAGCCGATAAAGTATCGTTCAACACGACGGCTGTCCGTGACCCCGATGTCGTCGCCGCCTCAGCCGCCAAATTTGGTTCGCAATGTATTGTCGTAGCGATTGATGCCAAACAAACGGATGAGGGGCGCTGGGAAATTTTCACCCATGGCGGCCGCGAGGCAACCGGCCTTGAAGCCGTCAGCTTTGCCCAAGATATGGCGGCCCGTGGTGCCGGAGAAATTTTGCTGACCTCAATGGATCGCGACGGCACTAAATCAGGTTTTGATTTGGAGCTGACGCGGCGGGTCGCCGATGCGGTGCCAATTCCGGTGATTGCCTCAGGCGGTGTTGGCTGTCTTGAGGATTTGGTCAATGGCGTGCGCCACGGACATGCCAGCGCTGTTTTGGCGGCGTCGATTTTTCATTTTGGAACTTATACAATCGCTGAGGCCAAACAGGCCATGGCACAAGCGGGCTTGCCAGTTCGCCAATAAGCGGATACGGCTAGGGCTGAAAGGAATTCGTCGTGACCAAAACATCGCAACTTGATGACTTATTCGCAGATATTCTGGCCCGTCGCGGGGCCTCGCCAGACGAGAGCTATTCGGCGCAATTGCTCGCCGATTTGCCACGCGCGGCGCGCAAATTAGGCGAAGAAGCAATCGAGGCCCTAACCGCAGCGCTGAGCGAAGACGATGAGGCGCTGATTGGTGAGGCGGCGGATGTGCTGTATCACCTTTTGGTTGTGTTGGCCGCGCGCGAGGTAACGCTGGATGCGGTCATGGACCAATTGGCGGCGCGCCGTGGTCGTTCGGGCCTGGCTGAAAAAGCCGCCCGCGGAAAAGAATAAGCGCGTGTTCGGGGCAAGCTCAAAAGACGTCTCACCTTATCGCTCGTTCACGGCTGCTGAATGGGGCCGCTTGCGCAAAGACGCTGAATTAATGTTAACCGAAGCCGAGCTTGAAAAATTGCGTGGCCGTGGCGAAACCGTTTCGCTCGACGAGGTTGAAGAAATTTATCTGCCATTGTCGCGGCTGTTGAACTTATATGTTGAAGCCTCGCAAGATTTATATGGCGCGACCAATGCATTTTTGGGCCGCGAAATAAAAGTGCCTTTCATTATTGGTGTTGCCGGTTCCGTGGCCGTGGGCAAAAGCACCACGTCGCGGATTTTGCGCGATATGCTGGCCCGCTGGCCGTCGCACCCCAAGGTTGAACTCATCACCACAGATGGGTTTTTATTTCCTAATGCGACCCTCGAAGAACGCGGCCTGATGCAGCGCAAGGGCTTTCCCGAAAGCTTTGACCTGCGCAATATGCGGCGGTTTTTATCGCAAGTGAAATCCGGCCAGCCAGAAGTCACGGCGCCGGTTTATTCGCATGAGGCTTATGATATTTTGCCCGATGAAGACATTGTCGTCACCCAACCTGATGTATTGATTGTTGAGGGGTTGAATGTTTTGCAGCCGGCCTCGCTGGCCAAAGAAGGCAATGAAATTCCCTTTGTTTCCGATTATTTCGATTTTTCAATTTATATTGATGCCGAGGTCGAGACCATTGAAGAATGGTATATCGAACGCTTCATGTCTTTGCGCCAAACCGCTTTTCGCGAGCCGGGCGCTTATTTTCGTCGCTATGCTGATCTCGACGATGAGGCGGCGCGGGCCACCGCACATGATATTTGGCGGCGCATTAATATGACCAATTTAATGGAAAATATTTTGCCAACCCGCGGCCGCGCCGATTTGATTTTGCACAAAAGCAGCAGCCATCAAATCGATCGGGTTTTACTGCGGAAAATCTAATTCTGAATAAACTCTAAACCATGTTTGGCGAGCAGCGCCCGCACGTCAGATTGCGGTCGTGGGCCAATATGACGGATCACCTCACTGGCCGCCAAATGGCCAATATGTGCGGCTTTTTCCGGGCTGACCCCATTGTGCAAAGCGGCTAAAAAGCCAGCCGCATATTGGTCGCCGGCGCCGGTCAAATCGACAACATCGGAAACCCGCTCGGCGGCGACAAGCTGGGCCCCATTGGCATCAATAATCAGCGCCCCCTCAGCCCCCAAGGTCACCGATAAAAGCACATCTGTAGACTTTATTTTAGCCGCTAAACCGGCGGCATCGCTGCAGCCAAACAGCGCTTCAGCCTCGACCTTATTGGCCAGCACAATATCCACCTGCCCATCAAGCAGGGCGAGAAAATCAGCATGATGGCGCTCGACGCAAAACCCATCAGCCAGCGAAAACGCGACTTTGCCGCCCTGCGCGCGCACGCTTTGTGCGGCGCTCAAAAACCCGTCGCGGGCAGATGGGCTGTCCCACACATAGCCTTCGCTAAACAACAAGCCAGTGCGAGACAGCAACTCGCCGTCCATATCATCGCGCGCCGTCATCACAGAAGCGCCGAGCACTGTATGCATGGTGCGTTCGGCGTCGGGGGTGATGAGCACCAGACAATGCCCTGTCGGGTGCTGGCTGGCGTCGCATGGGGTAACCGGAAAGCTGACATTCAAGGCCTCAAATGCATCGCTAAATATTTGTCCCAGCGCGTCATCGCCGGTCTTGCCGAGAAACCCAGCTGATTGTCCAAGCGCTGCAATGCCCGCCACCGTATTGGCGGCCGAGCCCCCTGGGCGCTGGCTGTGCACCTCAACACCGGCTTGCAAGCGCACGGATTGCGCCGCATCAATCAGCGACATGGAGGCTTTGGCACTGCCCAATTCTTGTAATTGTTGGTCGCTGACATTGGCGAATAAATCGACAAGGGCGGCACCCATTCCGGTAATCAATGTGGATGACATGGCGAATTCCTTTGGAGGTTAAATCTGGGTTTTGGCGCGGAAGCTGCATAGATCAGCGACCACGCATTCATAACATTTTGGTTTACGCGCGACACAAATATATCGGCCGTGCAAAATCAGCCAATGATGGGCATGCAGGCGATAGGGGTCAGGTACCCGCTTATCGAGTTTTTTCTCGACCTCTAAAACAGTTTTTCCCGGCGCCAAACCAGTGCGATTTCCTAGCCGGAAAACATGCGTGTCGACAGCAAATGTCGCTTCGCCAAATGCCTCATTCATCACCACATTGGCGGTCTTGCGGCCAACACCGGGCAAGCTCATCAGCGTCTCGCGATCGCGCGGCACCACGCCGTCAAATTGGTCGCGCAAAATTTCCGACAGGGCGAGAACATTTTTCGCCTTATTGCGATACAGGCCGATGGTTTTAATTTCCTCGCGGATTTGGCTTTCGCCAAGCGCTGCCATTTTGCTCGCCGTATCGGCTTTTTTGAACAGGCTTTCCGTGGCCTTATTAACCCCTTTATCGGTCGCTTGCGCCGACAGAACGACAGCCACTAACAGTGTGAAATCATTGGTAAAATTGAGTTCGGTTTGGGGTTCGCTTGCGGTTTGGGAGAGCCGTTCAAAAAATTTGAGAATATCTGCCTTTTTCATGCCCCATCCTAAGCATCTGCGGCGCCTATGGCAACTCAGGGAATTTTGACCCGCCGCCTTGTTTTACCGGTTTTTAGGCCTATCTTCTCCTGATGATTACGGACACATATATTGACGCAGAAAATGCCGCGCCTTCGGCCGGGCTTTCTTTTGTCTTGCGGCCGAATGTGTCTTTGTCGGACCGTGGTTTTTCCATTTTGATTATTTGCTTCGCCGCCATTAGCTTGGTAGCGGGCGGCTTTTTTTGGGCGCTTGGCGCGTGGCCCGTGTTTGGCTTTTTCGGGCTTGATGTGATTTTGCTTTATGTGTTTTTCAAACTGAATTATCGCCATGCCAGACGGCACGAAAAAATTGAACTGAAAAATGACCGCCTGACGGTTACCCAAGTTAGCGCCACCGGCCAAGAGCGGTCATGGCATTTCAATCCCTATTGGGTGCGCCTGACGCTCGAGCGCGAGGGCGCAGCGGCCGATGAAATTGGCTCGCTGATTTTGTCGTCGCACGGCAAATATGTCTGCATTGGTGGGTTTTTGTCGCCTGACGAACGCGCCGGTTTAGCCGGACAATTGCGCAATGCGCTATCTAGCCACAAAGCACCGGAGACGGTGCATTAGCCTTAGCGGCAATGGGCGAACAATTAAGTGGCGAGAATTTCCTTGTGAACGACCGCGCCATTGGCGTCGAGCTGATAGCAATAAGGCTCTCCCGTGCCAATATTCACATCAATAATTTCTTCGCGGGTCAAGCCGTCAAGCTGCATCACCAAAGCGCGCAGCGAATTGCCATGGGCGGCGATAAGAATATTTTTCCCAGCTTTAATGTGCGGCATGATTTCAGCATTAAAATATGGCAAGACGCGCTCCGCCGTGTCCTTCAGGCTCTCGCCGCCGGGCGGTGGAATATCGAAAGAGCGGCGCCAAATATGAACTTGCTCCGCGCCCCATTTTTCGCGCGCGTCATCTTTGTTGAGGCCAGATAAATCGCCATAGTCGCGCTCGTTCAACGCCTCATGGCGGGTCACCGGCAGGTCGCCACGGTGCAATTCCTCCAACAGCAAGGCGCAGGTTTTTTGCGCTCGTTGCAAATTCGATGTATAGCCGAGGTCAAATTTAGCCTGCGCCGCCTTCAGGGCGCGGCCAGCGGCGCGCGCTTCTTCAACGCCCTTGGCTGTCAAATCTGGGTCACGCCAGCCGGTGAACAGGTTTTTTTCATTCCACTCACTTTGCCCATGGCGCACGAGAACGAGTTGGCTCATTTGATTTCCCCTTGAATATGGCGCGGCTATAGGCCGAGCACGTCTTGCATTGAATAGACGCCGGGTTTTTGCCCAGCCGCCCATTGCGCCGCTTTCAGCGCGCCACGGGCAAAAATATCGCGGTTTTCGGCGCGATGGGTCAGTCGAATTTGTTCGCCATCACCGGCAAAAATAACCTCGTGATCGCCGACCACACTGCCGCCACGCAGCGCACTAAAGCCAATCGCCCCAGCTTGCCGCGCGCCGGTCATGCCGTCGCGGCCAGATTGCATTTTATCGCTCAGGGCAATTTGCCGCCCGCCTGCGGCGGCTTCGCCCAATAGCAAAGCTGTGCCTGATGGCGCATCGACTTTATGGCGGTGGTGCATGTCAAAAATTTCAATATCCCAATCATCGCCCAAGGCGCGAGCGGCTTGCGCCACCAGCACCGCCAAAAGATTAACGCCAAGGCTCATATTGCCAGATTTGACAATTGTCGCATGGCGGCCGGCCGCGGCAATGGCGTCTTCCTGCGCCGCATCAAAGCCTGTGGTGCCGATAATGTGCACAATGCGCGCTTGCGCGGCGGCGGCGGCCAGCTCAACACTGGCCTCGGGGGCGGTAAAATCAACCACCGCATCGGCCTTGGCTAATAAGTCGAGATAATTATCGCTGGCCGTGATGCCAAGCGGCGCCATGCCGGCCAGCGTGCCCAAATCGGCGCCCACAGCGCTGCTTCCGGCCTGCTCCAAACCACCGACAAGGGTTAACCCGCTATCGGCCTGAATGAGTCTGATGAGGCTTTGCCCCATGCGACCCGCACATCCATTTACTACTAATCTCATGGCGCTAAATATAGCAGGGCGCTGGCCGCTTAGCTATTGGCTTTATTGCTTCTTGTGTCGAAATCTTTGACGTCAGGATAATTATTGTCGTCGAGGCTATCGGTAAAGGCGTCGAGCAAGGCCTGTTGTTTTTTGTTCAAGCCGCTTGGTACTTCAACGTCAATTTGCACATATAGATCGCCATGCGAACGCGAGCGCAACACCGGCATGCCTTTGCCGCGCAGGCGGAATTGCTGGCCAGACTGGGCACCGCTTGGAATATTTAGCTTCACCCGTTTGCCATTGAGCAATGGCACATTTAACGTGCCGCCGCGCGCCGCTAAGTCGAAGGCAATTGGAATGGCGCACATTAAATCAGCCCCGTCGCGCTGCAAATAAGCATGCGGGCGAACGCTAACAAAGACATATAAATCGCCCGGCGTTGCCCCGGGGCCGCCCGCATTGCCCTCGCCAGAAAGGCGAATACGCGTGCCGTCCTCGACACCGGCTGGCACGGATACGGTTAGATTGCGTTGCTGCTGAGTGGTGCCGCGACCGTTGCAATCGCCGCATGGGTTTTGCACAACTTGGCCGCGCCCTTGGCAATTATGGCAGGCCCGTTCGACCATAAAGAAGCCTTGTTGGGCCCGCACTTTGCCGTGGCCATTGCACACGCCACAAGTGGTGGGGGCGCTGCCATCGCGGGCGCCAGAACCTTTGCATGTGCCGCAAGAACCGGCTCGCGTCAGATTGATTTGTTTTTCTGTGGCATTGAAGGCGTCTTCCAGCGTGATTTCAATTTCAATGCGTAAATCACCGCCACGACGCGCTTGCTGGCGTTGTTGCCGACGTTGGCCGCCGAAGAATTCTTCGAAAATATCGCCCATGCCGCCAAAATCGCCGAAACCGCCGCCAAAACCTCCACCGCCACCATTGCTGCCCCGACCATTTTCAAAAGCAGCATGGCCATATTGGTCATAGGCGGCGCGGCTCTGGTCGTCTTTCAGCACTTCATAGGCTTCAGAGACCTCTTTGAACTTTTGTTCCGCCGCCGCATCACCTGGATTGACATCTGGGTGATATTTTTTGGCAAGCTTACGATAGGCCGATTTCAGCTCAGCCGCATTGGCCGAACGGTCAACGCCGAGCTGTTCATAAAAATCGGTTTTCGCCATGCGACGGCTCCTGTCTCAAACGGTCAGTGGGCTGTCGACTTACGAGGCCTTTTGATCGTCAGCGTCCTCATCGACAACTTCTTCATATTCAGCGTCGACAATATTATCATCGCCTTCACCTGCATCAGCAGCCGCAGCGGCTTCGCTGTTTGCTTGTTGGGCTTTGTAAATCGCTTCACCGATTTTCATTGCCGCCTGAGACAAGGCCTGCGCCTTTTCAGTAATGGCGTCATTGTCTTCACCCTCAAGGGCGGTTTTCAATTCGGCAATGGCAGCTTCCGCGGCTTCTTTGTCGGCGCCATCAATTAGCTCTTCATTCTCAGCAATTGATTTTTCCGTTCCATGAATAAGCCCTTCAGCATTATTGCGCGCTTCCACCGACTCGCGGCGCTCTTTATCGGCTGCTGCATTGGCTTCGGCGTCTTTGACCATTTGCTCAATGTCGTCGTCAGACAAGCCGCCAGAGGCTTCAATACGAATGGCCTGTTCTTTGCCGGTCGCCTTATCGGCGGCCGACACATTGACCAGACCATTGGCGTCAATGTCGAAAGTCACTTCGATTTGTGGCACGCCGCGTGGCGCTGGTGGAATGCCTTCAAGGTTGAATTGGCCGAGATTTTTATTATCCGCGGCCATTTCGCGCTCACCCTGACAGACAGAAATCGTCACCGCAGACTGATTGTCATCGGCGGTTGAGAAGACTTGTGATTTTTTCGTTGGGATGGTGGTGTTGCGGTCGATCAGGCGGGTAAACACGCCGCCCAATGTTTCAATGCCGAGCGACAGCGGGGTCACATCGAGCAGCAACACATCTTTCACATCGCCTTGCAACACACCAGCTTGAATGGCGGCGCCCATGGCCACCACTTCGTCTGGGTTCACACTCATATTTGGTTCTTTGCCGAACACATCTTTCACAAATTCGCGAATACGCGGCATGCGGGTTTGCCCGCCGACCAGCACCACTTCGTCAATTTCAGACAATTTAATACCGGCATCTTTTAGCGCGTCTTCGCATGGTTTGCGGGTGCGCTGTACCAGCTTGTCGACCAAGGCTTCAAAAGCCGAGCGGGTCAATTTCATATTCATGTGTTTTGGACCGCTAGCATCAGCGGTGATGAACGGCAGGTTAATTTCCGTGGCACTCGATGATGACAGCTCAATTTTGGCTTTCTCAGCGGCTTCTTTCAGGCGCTGCAGGGCCAGCTTGTCGCCGGTCAAATCAACGCCATTTTCTTTTTTGAATTCGGCAGCCATATGCTCAACCAGCGCCATATCAAAATCTTCACCGCCGAGGAAAGTGTCACCATTGGTTGACTTCACTTCGAAAACACCATCGCCGATTTCGAGAATTGAAACGTCAAACGTGCCGCCGCCCAAGTCATAAACAGCAATGGTTTGGCCGTCATTTTTATCCAGACCATAGGCCAAAGAGGCGGCTGTTGGCTCATTGATAATGCGCAGCACTTCGAGACCGGCAATTTTGCCACCATCTTTTGTCGCTTGGCGCTGGGCGTCGTTAAAATAAGCAGGCACGGTAATCACCGCTTGGGTGACTTTCTCGCCGAGATAATCTTCAGCGGTCTCTTTCATTTTTTGCAGAATAAAGGCTGAGATTTGCGACGGCGAATAGGTTTCGTCATTGGCTTTCACCCATGCGTCACCGCCATCTGAAGCGACGATATTATACGGCACCATATCCATGTCTTTTTTGGTGGCTGGGTCGCTAAAGCGACGGCCGATGAGCCGTTTAATGGCAAATAATGTGTTTTCCGGATTGGTCACCGCCTGACGTTTGGCCGGTTGCCCAACCAGTTTTTCGCCATCGGCTGTGAATGCCACCATAGATGGCGTGGTGCGAGCGCCCTCGGCGTTTTCAATCACTTTGGGTGTGCTGCCATCCATAACGGCGACGCAACTATTTGTTGTACCCAAATCAATGCCAATTACTTTTCCCATTTTTTTCTCACTTTTCGTTTAATCTACAGGCGAACTCGCCAATTCATATCTGGGCTTTATATAGGTAGCTAGGCGCAGTGCTACAAGGGTTGAGTGCAAAAGGATGAGAAAAAAATGAGCCACAACATATTGGGGTCAGGAACGCATTATTACCCTGAATATTGGGGGTCGGCGGCGCAAAATCAAATTTTGCACGAAATCACCAACGCTTTGGCGGTGGCGCCGCTGTTTCAACCGCGTATGCCGCGCAGCAATCAGCCATGGTCGATCCGCATGAGCAATATGGGGTCGCTCGGCTGGGTATCGGATAAAAACGGCTATCGCTATCAGCCGCACCACCCGGAAACCATGGCGCCATGGCCGGCAATACCGCAAAGCCTGCATGATTTATGGGCGGCGGTCAGCGGCTGTTCGGCACCGCCTGAATGTTGTCTGATTAATTATTATGATAAGCCGCGTTCAAAAATGGGGCTGCACCAAGACCGCGATGAGGTGGCCTTTGAGGCGCCGGTGGTTTCTGTATCCCTCGGTGATAGTGCGGTGTTTCGCATGGGCGGGGCGCAGCGGCGCGGGCCGACGCAATCATTGAAACTCCACAGTGGCGATGTCTTTGTTTTCGGCGGTCCGGCGCGGCTCAATTTTCATGGCCTTGACCGCCTCTTGCACGGCAGCAGCCAGCTTTTATCGCAGCATGATGCTTTCGCCGATGGTGGGCGCATTAATTTGACCCTGCGGCGGGTGTCGCCGATTTAATTTAATCTTTGGCAATGCCGACTTTGGCGGGGCGCAATAGGCGTTCAGCCATCATATAGCCGATTTCAATGACCTCAATAATTGTGCCAGCCGCTTGTCCCGTGCCTGGGGCTTCAAACATGGCTTCGTGCTGATTGGGGTCAAATTTTTCACCCATAGGGTTAATCGGCAGCACTTTATGGCGTTGCAAGCTGGCTTGCAGATCGCGCTCCGTGGCCTCCACGCCCTCGAGCATGGCTTTGGCGGCGTCTGGCAAATCATCGGCGCCCAAGTCGGCCGCCGCTTTCAGTGCTCGTTGCATATTATCGGCAACGCTCAACATGTCGCGGGCAAAGCTCATGGCGCCAAATTTCAGCGCATCACCACGGTCGCGCTCAGCGCGGCGGCGGGTGTTTTCCAATTCGGCAAGCGTGCGCAGCAATTGGTCATTCAAAGTGGCGATTTGTTCTTCCGCCGTCGGCTCAGCGGGGGCCGCATCAACCGGTTCGGCCGCCGCTTCAGAAGCTGTCTCAGAAGCTGTTTCCGCTGCCACCTCTGAAGCAGGCTCGGAAGGCGCCTCGGCTGTCGGCTGCTGGGTTTCGGGTGTGTTTGGGTCGCTGGCCGGCGCGGCCTCGGCGGCTTCGGCAGAATTTTCATTTTCTTTGGTCATGAGGTTTTCCTAATCATCAATTTGCGGTGCGTCAAGCGAGCAATTTTGAAACCACTTGCGCGGTATGGTCGACCATTGGAATGAGGCGGGCGTAATTGGTGCGGGTTGGCGCAATCACGCCGAGCACGCCGACCACTTGTTGGTCGCTATCCTTATAGGGGCTGATAATCACCGACGAGCCCGACAGCGAAAACAGCGAGGTTTCGGCGCCGATGAAAATCTTCACGCCATCACCTTCTTCGGCTTGCGACAACAGGCTGATCATTTCCTTTTTGCGGTCAAGGTCTTCAAATAAAAGTCGGATACGCTCTAAATCTTCCATGGCGCTGAGGTTGTCGAGCAAATGGCTATGGCCGCGCACAAGCAGGTTTTTGCCAAGTATTTCATTGCTTTGGCTCATGGGCGATGAGCCGTCACCGCCCCATTGCGCGAGGCCCGTTTCGACCAATTGCGCGGTTAGCTTGCCCAATTCATTTTCCACCGTCGCCATTTGCCGTTGCGTGTCGCGGCGCAATTCGCCCAATGAGCGGCCCTTTAATTGCCCATTGAGATAATTGCTGGCCTCGGTCAAGGCGCTGGCGACCAGCCCCGGCGGGCGTTCAATCAAACGGTTTTCCACATGATTGGATTGGTCGACCAGAATGACCAGAATTTTATCATCGGCAATGGGCACAAATTCGACATGTTTAATGGCGCCGGCATTATTCGGTGCCAACACCAGGCTGGCGCATTGACTAAGCCCCGACAGGCCATCGACGGCTTGGTGCAAAATATCTTCAAAACTGCGTGTGCCATCTATCTTCGGGGCAATCGCCTCGCGCTCACTATCATTTAATTCGCCGACTTGCAGCAGGCCATCAATAAAAATTCGCAAGCCGGTTTGGGTTGGCATGCGGCCGGCCGAAACATGCGGCGCATAAAGCAGGCCATGCACTTCCAGTTCGGCCATGGTGGCGCGAATGGAGGCTGGCGATAAATGTGTGCGCAGGCTTTGCGACAGGCTTTGCGAACCAATTGGCGCGCCAGTCTCCAAATAGCTTTCGACGACATGGCGAAAAATATGCCGCGCCCGCTCGGTTAAATGTGTCAGCTCACTCATGCTGTCTATTTAGGCATTGGCGCTGGCATTTCCCAGCCCCTAAAGCAAAGAAATGCACATTTCGTCGATTAGCGTCAGGCTGGTCTTGTTTGGCGGCCCGCATTTGGCTACACAGAAGTTACAACTTCACCCCGTCGCAAGGTTAGGAAACGTCATGACTGTCACTCGCCCATCAGGCCGCTCGGCCAATCAACTTCGCAGCATATCAATTGAAACCAATGTCTCCAAACATGCCGAAGGGTCATGTCTGATTAAATTTGGCGACACGCATGTGTTGTGCACGGCCAGCCTTGAAGAACGTGTGCCACCATGGTTGCGCGGCAAAGGCGAAGGCTGGGTGACGGCCGAATATGGCATGTTGCCGCGTTCGACCGGCGAGCGTATGCGCCGTGAAGCCAATGCTGGCAAGCAGTCGGGCCGGACGCAGGAAATTCAGCGTCTGATCGGTCGGTCATTGCGCGCCGTTGTCGATATGAAAAAACTTGGCGAGAACCAAATCAGCCTTGATTGCGATGTTATTCAGGCCGATGGCGGCACCCGCACGGCCTCCATTACCGGCGCCTGGGTGGCGCTTTATCAATGTGTCGCCATGATGCAAGAAAAAGGCAAAGTCGGCCCCGGCGTTATTTCCGATCATGTGGCCGCTCTATCTTGCGGCATTTATCAGGGCCTGCCGGTCGCCGACCTCGATTATGACGAAGACAGTGTCGCCGATACAGACGGCAATTTTGTCATGACTGGCAGCGGCTCAATCGTTGAAATTCAAGCCACCGCCGAAGGTGCGGCTTTTGGCGAAGATGAATTTGCTGCCTTGATGCGTTTGGCCAAAGACGGCATTGCCGAACTTGTCGCGCTACAAAAACAAGCGGTTGGCGCCTAATGGCAGCGCGCAAATTCACTGATCGCAAATTGGTTATTGCCTCGCATAATAAAGGCAAGCTGGTTGAGATTGCTGATTTGCTGGCGGCTTTTGAGGTTGAGACGCTGGGCGCCGACGCCCTCGGCCTGCCTGAGCCAGAAGAAACCGGCAGCAGCTTTATCGCCAATGCTGAACTCAAGGCGCTGGCCTCGGCCACCGCTTCAGGCTTGCCGGCTTTGGCCGATGATAGCGGGTTGGCGGTTGATGGGCTGGATGGCGCGCCGGGCATATACTCGGCCCGCTGGGCGCAGACGGCCAGAGGCGAGCGCGATTTTCAATTCGCCATGCATAAAGTGCATATGGCGCTGGCGCAAAAACCAGACGCGCCGCGCACGGCCTCTTTCATCTGCGCTTTGTCCTTGGCGTGGCCAGATGGCCATGTCGAGAGTTTTGAGGGCAAAGTGTCGGGCACATTAGTCTGGCCCTTGCGCGGGCTCAATGGCTTTGGCTATGACCCGATGTTTTTGCCGCTTGGCGGTGATTTGACCTTTGGCGAAATGGATCCAGCCGCCAAACACGCCATATCGCATCGCGCTGACGCCTTTCAGCAATTGGTCGAGCAGTGTTTTGAAGTCTGATTTGCCACCGCTGAGCATTTATCTGCATTGGCCGTTTTGCGCCGCCATTTGCCCCTATTGTGATTTCAATGTGCATTTGATGCGCGATATGCAGCCGCAACAATGGCGCGCCGCCTATTTCGCTGAATTGCAATATGCCTTCAGCCAGCGCTCACAAGGGCCGGTGCAAACCGTGTTTTTCGGCGGCGGCACGCCATCGCTCATGCCAGCCGATATGGTGGCCGATATTCTATCTGAAATTGACCGGCTATGGGGTCTGGCGCCAGCGGCAGAGATTACCCTTGAAGCCAATCCAGTCAGTGCACCGCAAGCCCATTTAGCCGATTTATCGGCGGCTGGCATTACCCGCCTATCGCTTGGTGTGCAATCCTTGGATGATGCGGCACTGAAATTCCTCGGCCGCACCCATAGCGCGGCTGATGCGCTGGCGGCGTTTCGGGTGGCTCGCCAGGTGTTTTCGCATGTGTCGCTAGATTTGATTTATGCCCGCCCCGGCCAGAGCTTAGCAATGTGGCGCGATGAGCTGGCCCGCGTCTTGGCCGAAGCCCCCGATCATGTGTCATTGTATCAATTAACCATTGAGCCAGATACGCCGTTCCACCGACTGCATGCGGCGGGTCGCTTTGCCGTGCCCGATGAAGACAGTGCCGCTGATCTTTATGAAATGACGCAAGATATGTGCGCGGCGGCGGGTCTCTCGGCCTATGAAGTGTCCAATCACGCGCGCGACGGCCATGCCTGCCGCCATAATATCGCCAGCTGGCGCGGCGGCGATTATCTCGGCATTGGCCCCGGCGCCCATGGGCGGCTGAGCGATGGCCAAGCGCGGCGTGCGACCATAGCGTTGAAAGCGCCGCAAGCGTGGCTGGCGCAAGTCGAGGCGCAAGGCCATGGTTGGGCCGAAGATAAAATCTTGGACGACGAAGAGCGCCGCACGGAAATGCTTCTGCTGGGCTTGCGTTTGGTCGACGGCGTCGCCCTATCCGACATCGCCATGGGCGGCATTCAATTGCCAGCCGACAAGCATCTGGCGCTGCAACAAGCCGGTATTTTACTGCCCAGCGACAGCCATTTGATTGCCAGCCCGCAAGGCCGACTGGTGCTTGACCATCTTATCGCTGAATTATTGCCGTCCTAAATTGGCCAATGGCGCGGCGGCGTTTCCTTGCAAGCTTTCGGCCAAAGCCAAAGCGGCGCGCATACGTCGGTCATGTTCAACGAAACTGCGCGGCGCCGGACTGACGATACGCGGCGCATTGGCGGTGATTTCTTGCACCGCCAAGCCACGGTCGTTTAGGCCATCAGCGGTGAGCCGCAAAATCCCATCAAGACCGGCAAAGCCGTTCGGGTCGGTCAATAAGTCATAGGTAAAGGGTTGTTGCAGATTAATTGTCGCCAGCCGGATGGCAAGGCTGACGCTATCATAGGCAATACTGGTCAGGCGCGGTGCTGGACGGGCGAATAATTGTTCATAGCGCTTTTGATAGCCGTCCCATAATTTACGATCGGGCGCGGCATACCAACCGCCATGCAGCGGTGGCTCTTGCGACAGGCTCGGGTCATCCCAAAGACCAGTGCCGATAAATTTCACCAATTTTGGATCAATGTCGAAATAGGGCAAAAGCGGCGCTAATTTGCGCAACGCTAGGCCGCCCTCGGGCACAAACACCACATCATAAGGAATTTCGCCCAAAGTCTCAGAGCGCTTCAGCCCCTCATAGGCCGACACCAGCTCCGGGGCAATGGTACGCAGGGCGGAAAACAATTTATCGTCCGGCGTATCGGCTGGGGCCAGCCGCCGCGCCGCCGCCGTTAGCCGCGCCAACTCATCGCTATGGGCTTGTTTGCGGCGGTCAAATTGCGCCAGCCGCCGCACCGGATCAAACATGCCTTTGGCGTCTTCTGGGTAGGTTTCCGCTTGCACCAATTCGCCGCCAAAGCGCTCAATACGCTGGCTGACTTGTTGTAGCAGTAAATCGCCATAGGCCCCCTCAGGCACTAAAACGCCGAAACGCACCAGCCCTTGCGAAATCGTTTCGACGACCACTCGGTCGATATTTTGTTCCGGCATAAATCCGAGCAGCCAAATATTGTCGGCCCGCACTGAGCGGTCATTAGAAAACGCTAAGGCTGGCACATTGCGACCGGCCAAAACTGGCGCCACGGCTTCTGCCGAAGAGGAAAAAAGCGGGCCAATCAAAATATCGGCCTGCGCGGCAATCGCTGCCTTGGCGGCATAGGCGGCGCCTTCCGGCGTGCCCTGCGTGTCATGTAGGCGCAAAACAATTTTGCTTTGTCCGGCGTCAAACACCGCCAGTTGCGCGGCATTAAACAAATCCATAGCCAGCACTCGAATATTTTCTCGGCTGTCGCTCATTGGCAATAGCAAGCTTATAGCCACCGCCCCCAGAGGACGTGCAGGCGGGTCTGGGAATTGGCTAAAGTCGATGGTCATTGGCTCGACATAAACTCGCGGCGCGCTGGGGCTAGACAATGGCGGCCGCGCCGTTTGATTTTGCGGCGCAATGGGGGCGCCACATGACAATAAAACCAGCGGTGTTAGAAGCGCCAGCGCGCGTAAAATATTGGGCAATTGCAAGGTCACGTCAGACTCCTGTTCGACGCCAAATTATCCCCCCCTTGAGGATAAGTAAACCTGCCAGAAAAATAAGGCTGAAATGTGCCTTTGGGCTTGCCTAAATCGAGAAACAGCCGTTTTCTATGGCTATGCGCAAAGCAGATATTCAAACGCAGGGCTTGCCCGCCGGTCTTTATATTGTCGCCACCCCTTTGGGTAATGCGCGCGACATTACCTTACGGGCGCTTGATATTTTATCGAGCGTCGCAGTGATATATTGCGAAGACACGCGGACCAGCGGCAAGCTGATGACATTGCATAATATCACCACATCGCGGCGCGCCTATCATGAGCACAATGCGCAAGAAATGCGCCCGAAGATTTTGCGACAATTGGACGAGGGACAAGCCATAGCGCTGATTAGCGATGCCGGTACGCCGCTGATTTCCGATCCCGGCATGCCCTTGGTGCGCGCCGCCCGCGAGGCCGGTCATGAGGTGTTCGCCATTCCCGGCCCCTCGGCGCCGATTGCTGCTTTGAGCATTGCTGGCCTGCCCACGGATCACTTTAGTTTTTATGGCTTCCTACCCCCGAAACAAGCGGCGCGACAAAAGGCTTTGCAGAAATTAGCCGAGCAACTCGGCACATTAGTGTTTTTCGAAAGCGCCAAACGTTTGGCCAAAACCTTGGCCGATGTGGCCACCATATTGGGCCCACGCGATGTTGTGGTGGCCCGCGAAATTACCAAAAAATTCGAACAAATCATCACCGGTGACGCGGCCAGCTTGGCGGTGCAATTTGAGACGCAACCACCCCGCGGTGAGATTGTCTTTCTCATTGGCCCAGCCGCGCCACAGGCGGATGGCCCCGACCGCGCCGAGCAAATTGACGCCGCCTTGAGGCTTGCCCTTGGAAAAATGAGCCTGCGCGATGCGGTGCAGCATGTCTGTGCCGAAACTGGGCTGAAACGAAAACAAGTTTATGAACGGGCTTTGCAGCTCAGCGAAAAATAATCAGGTATCAAATAATGGGCGCAAAAAATAACAAGCAACGCCGCCATCGAGAAAAAACCGGACGCCGGTCAGAGACGCTGGCGGCACTATTTTTACGCCTCAAAGGCTATCGCCTTTTGGCCCGCAATTTTCGTCATCATAGCGGCGAGATTGACATTATCGCCCGGCGGGCGCGGCTGCTGGTGTTTGTCGAAGTCAAACAAAGAACCGGCATGGTCGCAGATCTAGACGCGGTAACGCCAATGCAATGGCGCCGTATTGAGGCCGCGGCCAATGCGTTTGTTGGGCAACACCGTGAGCTACAAAACCTGCCCTGGCGGTTTGATTTTATCGGCCTTGGGCGCTGGGCTTGGCCGCGCCATAAAAAAGCAGTGTGGCGATTTTAATATTTCGCCATCTCAGCACTTGAGCAATTAAGCAATATCGGGGAAAGTGTCGCCAGTGAGAGTCGAAAGGATGCTTTATGGTTTTGCGCGTTGCCCTACAAATGGATCCGATTGGTGGCATTGATATTCGTGGCGACACGAGTTTTGCTTTGGCGCTGGAAGCGCAAAGACGCGGCCATGACTTATTCTATTATGAGCCCGACCGGCTGGCCATGCGCGATGGCCAGGTCAGCGCCGCCATTCAGCCGTTGCAAGTGGCCGATGTGGTGGGTGCGCATTATCAATTGGGCGACGCCGTGATGACCAATTTGCGCGACGTTGACGTCATTTTAATGCGCCAAGACCCGCCTTTTGACATGAATTATATTTCCGCAACGCATTTTCTTGAGCGCGTTCACCCGCACACGCTGGTGGTCAATGATCCGGCCTCTGTGCGCAATGCGCCGGAAAAAATCTTTCCGGTGGAATTCGCAGGCCTGTTGCCGCCAACCCTGATGACCCGCGACCGCGCCGCCCTTAATGGGTTCCGCGCCGAGTTTGGCGATGTGATTTTGAAACCAGTGTTTGGTAATGGTGGCGCCGGAATTTTTAGGGTGCGCGCAGAAGATGAAAACTTTGGCTCGCTGATTGATATGTTTCTGGCCAGCAGCCGTGAACCGGTCATTGCGCAACAATATTTGCCCGATGTGCGGGCTGGCGATAAGCGGGTGATTTTGGTCGAGGGCGAGGCTGTTGGCGCCTTAAACCGTGTGCCAGCTGCCGGTGATGCGCGCGCCAATGTGCATGTTGGCGGCACCCCTGAGGCCATTGGCTTGACCGATCGCGACCTTGAAATCGCCGCCACCATTGGCCCGCGCCTGCGTGAGCTGGGCATTGTCTTTGCCGGCATTGATATTATTGGCGAGCATTTGACCGAGATTAACGTCACCTCGCCGACCTGTATTCGCGAGATTAAACAATTTGGCGGGCCGGATATTGCGGTGATGATTTGGGACGCGATTGAAGCGCGCCGCTAGTTTTGGTTGCAGGCGCGGCAGTTTCGCGCCAAGCTAGAACCAAGACCAAAACCGAGAACAAGAATAACAACACGATGGTTGCCCATATTCAAACAATCGCCTTCAGCGGTGTCGATGCTTTGCCAGTCGATGTGCAAGTGCATTTGGCGCCGGGACAAAACGCCTTTAACGTTGTCGGCCTGCCCGATAAATCTGTGGCCGAAAGCCGAGAGCGCGTGCGGGCGGCGCTGGCTGCTATCGGCCTCGCCCTGCCCTATGACCGCATCACCATTAATTTATCGCCGGCTGATATGCCGAAAGAGGGTAGTCATTATGATTTGCCGATTGCTCTTGGTCTGATTGTCGCCATGGGTGGACTGGCGCAATTTGAGGTTGATGGCTTTGTGGTCATGGGCGAGCTCGGGCTTGATGGTGCCTGTATTGGCGTGCCCGGCGCCTTGCCGGCGGCGATGGCGGCCTTGCAAAAACAAATGGGTTTGGTTTGTCCGGCCGCCTGTGGTGGTGAGGCGGCGTGGTCGGGCCTGTGCCAGCCGGGGCAACCGGGCATAGTGGCCGCGCCGCATATTTTGCAAGCGGTCAATCATTTGCGCGGCACACAAATTTTGCCGCCGCCGCGAACCGAGCAACCGCAAAGCCAACCCGATTATCCTGACATGGCCGATATTCGCGGGCAGCATCAATCGCGTTTGGCCTTGGAGGTGACAGCGGCCGGAGGCCATAATTTTTTAATGAACGGTCCGCCGGGCGCTGGCAAGTCAATGTTGGCGGCGCGCCTGCCCAGCCTATTGCCCGCACTGACGGCGGAAGAGCGGCTTGAGATTAGCATTATTGAAAGCCTGTCGAGCCGACGCGGTGGCGTGCGCATGGCGCATCAACGACCCTTTCGGGCACCGCATCACTCGGCCAGCATGGCCGCTTTGATTGGCGGTGGTCGCAATGCCAAGCCGGGCGAAATTTCGCTGGCGCATTGCGGCGTGTTGTTTCTTGATGAATTGCCAGAGTTTTCGCGCCAAGCCTTAGATGCGTTGCGCCAGCCGATTGAAACCGGTCGCGTAGAAGTGGCGCGGGCTGAGGCGCATGTGCATTATCAGGCGCGCTTTCAATTGGTCGCCGCCATGAACCCATGCCGCTGTGGCCATGCTGATGACACCGAGCTGGCCTGCCATCGGCTGCCAATTTGTCGGAAGGAATATTTGTCGCGCCTGTCGGGGCCGCTGCTCGATCGCTTTGACATTCGCATTGATGTGCCGCCGGTACGGCTTGATAAAATGATTACCGGTGAAGCCGGTGAGGCCAGTGCGCCGATTGCCGCGCGCGTGCTCGATGCCCGGCAAAGGCAAATCGAGCGGCAGGATTGCCTCAATGCGCAACTCGACGGCGACCGATTGCGCGCCTTGTCCAAGCCCGATGCGGCGGGGCAGAAAATTCTCGACCATTTAATCGACGATCGTCATATGACGGCGCGCGGGTTTAATCGAATTTTGCGCGTCGCCCTCACCCTGGCGGATTTGGCCGGACGCGATGGTCCCGGTGAAAGCGATATTGCCACAGCCACAGTATGGCGCCGTCTGGCCAGCGTTCAGGCCAGCGCTTGACTAGATTTTTTCTAGCCCATAGGCGGCAATGGCGGCCATGTTTAACACTTCCGTGGCGGTGGCGCCGATACGGGCAATCTGCACGGGCTTTTCAAGGCCGATGAGAATCGGGCCAATCAGTGTCGCGCCGCCCAACTCCTCCAACATTTTGGTTGAGATTGAGGCCGAGTGAATGGCTGGCATGATAAGAATATTGGCGGGTTCCGTCAGACGACAGAACGGATAGCGCTTCATGGCCTCGCGATTGAGCGCCACATCGGCCGCCATTTCGCCTTCATACTCAAAATCGACACCGCGCGCGTCAAGAATTTTAACCGCCTCGCGGACAAACACAGAGCGGTCACCCTCAGGATGACCAAAAGTCGAATAGGCCAGCATGGCGACGCGCGGCTCATGGCCCAGCGCCCGCGCAGCAGCCGCACTTTGACACGCAATATCAGCTAATTCCTCGGCGCTTGGCATGTCGATAACATTGGTGTCGGCAACCAAAACCGTGCGCCCGCGTACCACCAGCATGGAAAGCCCCATGACCCGATGATTGGGCAGCGGATTGATGACCTGCGAGACTTCTTCGAGGGTGATGGAATAGCTGCGCGTGACACCGGTGACCATGGCGTCAGCATCGCCGCGTTCAATCGCACAAGCGCCAAAAATATTACGGTCATTGCTGACCAGACGTTCGCAATCGCGGTGCAAGCGTCCCCGCCGCTGCAGTTTCTCAAACAAAAAGTTCGAATATTCCTGAATCTGCGGTGAGGTGCGCGTGTCGCGGATTTCAATATCGGTGCGCTCTTCCAGCCCCAGCTCAATCATATTGGCGCGCACAATATCTTCTGTGCCAATGAGAATTGGCTCGCCCAGCCCCAAGTCTTTATAGGCAATAGCGGCGCGAATAACTTGCTCTTGCTCGCCTTCGGCAAAAATCATCCGTTTGCCGTTTTGTTTCGACTTATTCATGATGATTTGCAGCGAGCTGGCGGTTGGGTCGAGGCGCGCTTTCAGCCGCTGGTGATAGGCTTCCATATCCACAATCGGCGCCCGGGCAACGCCGCTATCCATAGCAGCGCGGGCGACGGCAGCCGGAATATCGCAAATCAAACGCGGGTCAAACGGCACTGGAATAATATAGCGTGGGCCAAACCGTGGGCGTTCACCCTGATAGGCGGCGGCCACTTCATCGGGCACATCTTCACGCGCCAGCATGGCGAGCGCTTCGGCGCAGGCAATTTTCATTTCATCATTAATGGTGCGAGCGCGCACATCGAGGGCGCCGCGGAAAATATATGGAAAGCCCAAAACATTATTCACCTGATTGGGATAATCCGACCGGCCGGTCGCCATAATCGCATCATCGCGAATGGCCGCCACTTCTTCGGGCGTGATTTCCGGGTCTGGATTGGCCATGGCGAAAATAATTGGATTGTCGGCCATGCTGGCAATCATATCGGCATCGACCGCGCCCTTAACCGACAGACCCAAAAATACGTCTGCGCCCTTCATTGCATCAGCCAAAGTGCGGGCCTTGGTTTTGACGGCATGGGCCGACTTCCATTGGTTCATGCCGTCTTTGCGGCCCTGATAAATGACACCTTTGGTGTCGCATAAAATGGCGTTTTCAGATGGCAGCCCCATGGCTTTAATCAGCTCAAGACACGCAATACCCGCCGAGCCGGCGCCATTGACGGCAATTTTAACATCTTTGATGTCGCGGCCAGTGAGATGCAGCGCATTGATCAGGCCAGCGGCGCAAATAATTGCTGTGCCGTGCTGGTCATCATGGAAAACCGGAATATCCATCATCTCGCGCAATTGCTGCTCAATGATGAAGCAATCTGGCGCTTTAATATCTTCCAGATTAATGCCGCCAAAAGACGGGCCCAAATATTTAACCGCATTGATGAATTCAGTCGGGTCTTCCGTATCAATCTCAAGGTCGATTGAATCGACATCGGCGAAGCGTTTGAACAATACCGCCTTGCCCTCCATAACCGGCTTAGAGGCCAAGGCGCCCAAATTCCCGAGCCCCAGAATAGCCGTGCCATTGGAGATAACCGCAACCATATTGCCGCGCGAGGTATAATCATATGAGGCGTCAGGATTTTCGGCGATGACTTTCACTGGCACCGCAACGCCTGGCGAATAAGCAAGCGAAAGGTCGCGCTGGGTGGCCATTGGCTTGGTTGGGGTAATTTCCAACTTGCCGGGCTTTCCGCGCGTATGGAATCGCAGGGCTTCCTGATCGGTGAAGCTTTTTTCTTTATCGCTCATAGACTTACCTCGTGGCCCTAAGGCCGGTTTTGGTTCACAGGCTGGTCAAATCGACAGGCCTACTTATAATTTCGGGCGCGCGCCCAGATTGGTCTCATGTTGTAGGGCTTTCACGGCTGGAAAACAAGAACAAGCGAAGCCAAAAACGTAAGAAAATTCAACACCTTTTTGTTATTTCGCGCGTCTTAAGGCTTCTTTCCATCCCGTGCTCTGCTACAATGGCGCCATGCAGTCATCAAACACCGCCCCACCCAATGCGCAGGACGTGCCAAAACCAACGCCAATGATGGCGCAGTTTTTGGAAATAAAAGCGCATTATCCCGATGCCCTTTTGTTTTATCGCATGGGCGATTTTTACGAATTATTTTTTGATGACGCGGTCGCCGCCGCCGCCGCCCTCGACATTACCCTGACCCATCGCGGCAAGCATTTGGGCGACAACATCCCCATGTGCGGCGTGCCATATCATGCCTCTGAGGGCTATTTAGAAAAGCTCATTCGCAAAGGCTTTCGTGTCGCCATTTGTGAGCAGACCGAAGACCCCGCAGAAGCCAAAAAGCGCGGCTCAAAATCTGTCGTGCGCCGCGAAGTGGTGCGTTTGGTGACACCTGGCACGCTTAGTGAGGAGGCGCTGCTTGATGCCCGCGAACATAATTACTTGGCCACCGCCGCTATGGTTGGCGAAGAAATGGCCGCTGCCTGGCTCGATATGTCGACCGGTGAATTTGGCGTCACCGCCACCCATGCGGCTGGGCTTGCGGCCCTGATGGCGCGTTTGGCGCCGCGAGAAATTTTGCAACCCAGCCACATGGCGGCGCATCTTCACGAGACATTATCCATGCAGAATGCGGCGGTGATAGCGCCGGTCGAAGATATGTCCTCGCAGGCCGCTAGCCAGCTATTGCGCGATTATTATCAGGTGCAAAGCGCTGACGGCTTTGGTGATTTGGGGCGGGCTGAACTTCTCGCTTGCGGCATTTTGCTGGCCTATATGCAACGCACTCAGCTCGAAAACATGCCACGCCTATCGCCGCCGCTGCTTGAAAACACTAGCGCCTATATGGGCATTGATGCGGCGACGCGGGCCAATTTGGAATTAACCCGCACGCTGGCTGGCGAGGCTAAGGGCAGTTTAATGCACACCATTGATCTGACGGTGACGGCGGCTGGCGGACGGCTTTTGGGGCAAAGATTATCGGCCCCGCTGACCGATGTGGCGGCCATTGCCCAGCGTCTGGCCTCGGTGGCATTTTTTACCGCCCAGTCCAATCTGCGCCATGATCTGCGCGCCAGTTTGAAAGCCGCCCCCGATATGGTGCGGGCGCTGTCGCGCTTGGCCATGCAGCGCGGCGGCCCGCGCGACATGCAGGCCATTGGGCGCGGCTTAGAAGCGGCGCGTCGCCTGCATGGGCTGCTGCTCAGCTTTGACGACATACCGGCCGAGCTGGCCCAATATATGGTGCAATTGGCGCATGATGTGTCGGCCATTGACCATTTAATCGAAACCTTGCAAGCGGCCTTGGTTGAGCAACCGGCGATGCTGGCGCGCGATGGCGGCTTTGTTTGCGAGGGCTATCATGCCGGCCTTGATCAAGCGCGGCAAATGCGCGACGAAAGCCGACGGGTGATTGCCGGTTTGCAACAAAAATATGCCGATGAGACGGGCGTCAAAGCGCTGAAAATTAAATATAATGGTGTGCTTGGCTATCACATTGATGTGCCGGCCCAGCATGGCGACACGCTGATGTCACCGCCGCATCAAGCGCGTTTCATTCACCGCCAGACGCTGGCCGGCGCCGTAAGGTTTTCCACCGCTGAATTGTCAGAACTGGCTGGCGAAATCAGCCGCGCTGGTGAAACCGCTTTGGCTTTGGAATTGGAAATTTTCGCTGCTCTGTGCCAGCAAATCGCGGCGGCCAGCAATGCCATTAGCGATTGCGCGGCAGCGCTGGCGGCGCTTGATGTCGCCGCTGGTTTGGCTGAATTGGCGATTGAGCGAAATTGGGTGGCTCCGCTGGTTGACGATAGTTTGGTTTTTGAGGTGACGGGCGGGCGCCATCCGGTGGTGGAAGCGGCGCTGCTCAGCGACCATAGCGGGCGCTTTATCGCCAATGATTGCAGCCTTGATGCTACCGCCAAAACGGCGCCGCGGCTGACCTTATTAACCGGCCCCAATATGGCCGGTAAATCAACCTATTTGCGGCAGAATGCGCTGATTACGATTTTGGCGCAAATCGGCAGTTTTGTGCCGGCGCAAAAGGCTCATATTGGTTTGGTGGATCGGGTGTTTAGCCGTGTCGGTGCGGCCGATGACTTGGCCCGTGGGCGGTCAACATTCATGGTTGAAATGGTCGAGACGGCGGCGATTTTGAACCAAGCTGGCCCGCGCGCGCTGGTTATTCTGGATGAAATCGGCCGTGGCACAGCGACCTTTGACGGCCTGTCAATTGCTTGGGCGGCGGTGGAGTTTTTGCACGACGGGTCTGGCTGCCGCACGCTTTTCGCCACTCATTATCATGAGCTAACCGGTCTGGCCGAGCGCCTTGATGGGCTGTCCAATGCTTCAATGATGGTGCGCGAGCACGACGGCCAATTGGTGTTTTTGCACGAGGTCGGGCGCGGCGCCGCTGACCGCTCTTACGGCATTCATGTGGCGCAATTGGCCGGTCTGCCCGATGCGGTGATTGAGCGCGCCCGCGCGGTTCTGGCGGTTCTGGAAGAAAGCCGCGCGGCCCATGATATGGTGCCAGCCTTGGACGGCCTGCCGTTATTTGCGGCACAAGCCATCACTGCGCCAGACAGCGATCATTTGCGCGAGGCCTTGGCGACAGTTGAGCCCGATAGGCTCAGTCCGCGTGAGGCGTTGGACTGGCTATACCGGCTGAAAGATCTTGTTTAGCTGTGTCGCAATTTCGCCTTTGTTTGTGATATAGATAAGTCGCAACATCCTTGCCTTGGAGTTAATTTATGGCCGCCGCCAAACCCACCGCCAAATCCACTCATGCCGTGCTTGAAAAAAAGCTATCGTCGCGATCCGCCACGCGGCGCGAGGGCGACTTATTGGCGTGCCTGCGCGCCGCCGCCGCACAATCTGATGGCGATGACAATCAAAAGCGATTGGCGGTGTTGGAAGCGCTGAAAAAATTCCTCGCCCAAGGTCGCGCCGAAGCCCGCCAAGGGCTCGAAAATAAAACCCTCAAGGGTGCGCAATGCGCCGAATATTTGTCATCCCTGCAAGATGATTTATTGCGTGCTTTGGCCGCCTATATTGAAACCGATGTGCTTTATTTGTCGAACCCGACCGAGGCTGAAAAGGTCACTGTTCTCGCCGTCGGTGGCTACGGCCGTGGCCGTTTGGCGCCCAGTTCAGATATCGATTTACTGTTTCTGCTACCCTATAAGCGCAACGCCGCCTCTGAGAGTTTTGTCGAGCTCATGCTTTATATGTTGTGGGATTTGGGGCTGAAAGTTGGTCACGCAACGCGCACAATCGCCGATTGCTTAGTTCAAGCCGAGCAGGATTTCACCATTCGCACGGCGATGTTGGAAAAGCGTTTCCTCTGGGGCTCAGCTGCGCTTTACCTTGAGTTTAAAGAAAAGTTTTCTGAAAAAATTGTCGCCAATAGCGCCCCTGAATTTGTCACCGCCAAATTGGCCGAGCGCGACGCGCGGCATTTGCGGGCGGGCCAATCGCGCTATTTGGTTGAGCCGAATTTGAAAGAGAGCAAAGGCGGTTTGCGCGATTTGAACACTTTGTTTTGGATTGCCCGCTATAGTTATCAAATTGACGAGCTCAATGAATTGGTCGCCTTAGACGTGTTGACGCCAGCCGAATTGCGGCTGTTCCGTCGCTGCGATCATTTCCTTTGGGAGGTGCGCTGCCATTTGCATTTCATGACTGGCCGCGCCGAAGAGCGTTTGAGCTTTGATGTTCAAAAACCATTATCGGCCCATTTTGAAGCCGATGATAGCGCGGGCATGAAGTCGGTGGAAAAATTCATGCGCCGGTATTTTTTAGTGGCCAAAAACATTGGCGATTTGACGGCTATTTTCTGCGCCTCTCTCGAAGAGCAGCAGAAAAAACCGCCAAGCCGCGTGCGCCTACCAGCAATTTTCCGACGCAATAAAAAAGTCGATGGCTTTCTGTTTGGTGGTGGCCGCCTGACCATGACCGATGAAGATTGTTTTGAAAAAGATCCGGTGAACCTTATTCGGGTTTTCCATTTGGCCGATAAATTTAACCTCAATATTCACCCCGACACCATGCGCGCCATTACTCGGGCGGTGAAATTCGTCAATAAAGACCTGCGCGCCAATGAGCAGGCCAATATTTTATTTTTGGAAATTCTTACCTCGCGCAAAAACCCAGAGCGGACGCTGCGGCGGATGAATGAGGCTGGCGTTTTGGGGCGTTTCATACCAGACTTCGGCCGTATCGTGGCGCTTATGCAGTTTAATATGTATCACCATTATACGGCTGATGAGCATTTGCTGCGGGCCATTGGTCTGCTGCGCGAGATTGAAAGCGGCGCCCAAGCTGAAGCTCATCCACTGGCCTATGAGCTGATGAAAACCGGCAAAGTCAATCGGCGGGTTTTATATTTGGCGACGCTGTTGCACGATATCGCCAAGGGGCGACCAGAGGACCATTCGGTTGCGGGCGCTCGTATTGCCCGCACATTGGGCCCACGATTGGGTTTCAGCAAAGCTGAGACGCGGCTCACCGAATGGCTGGTGCGCGAACATTTGGTGATGAGTGATGTGGCCCAAAGACGCGATTTATCCGACCCGCGGACAATCGAAGATTTCACTGCCAGCGTCGGTACGACGGAGCGTTTGGAACATTTGTTTATTCTGACCGAGGTCGACATTAAAGCCGTTGGCCCCGGCGTGTTTAACGGCTGGAAGGCGCAGCTGTTGCGCGAGCTTTATGACGGCGCCAAGGCGACGCTCAATGGCATGGGCTATGGCGCGCAATTGGCTGAACGCGCCGATGCCGCCAAACAGGCTTTTGTCATGGCGCATGCCGGCGGTTGGTCGGCACAAAAATATGACGCCTATGTGGCGCGCCATTTGCCAGCCTATTGGGTGGGCTTTTCGGTTGAGTCACAATTGCGCCATGCCGCCATGATTGAAGAAATGGGCGACCAATCTTTCATGCTTGATGTTTCGCCCGATCCGATGCGCGATTGTTCGGAAGTCACCTTTATTGCGCAAGACCACCCCGGCTTGTTTGCGCGCATCACCGGCGCCTGTGCGGTGGCTGAGCTGAGCATTCTCGACGCGCGCATTTCAACCACCCAAGATGGTTTGGCGATAGATGCGCTGCATGTCAAAAGACCCGACCGGTCAGGGCCACTCGAAGCCGCGCAGGTCGAGCGCTTCAAAAACACCCTGCTGGGGGTGATGAATGGCTCCATTGCACCGCCAGAGCATTTGCCGCAGGGCCGCCGCAATAAACAAATTGAAGCCTTTGATTTGGCGCCAGAGGTTGATTTGCGCAATGACCTGTCAGACGACGCTACCGTGATAGAAGTCAGCGGCCTCGACCGGCCCGGCCTTTTATATGCATTGGCCCGCACTTTTGTTGAAAAAAACGTTTCAGTGTCAGCCGCTCGTATCGCCACTTTTGGCGAGCGCGCGGTGGATGCGTTTTATGCCCATGATTTGACCGGCGGCAAAATTGCCAGCAAGGCCAAGCGCGAGGCGGTCACTGAAGCGCTCTTACTCACCATTAGCGATCCGGTGAAATCTGCCAAGCCACGACGCCCGTCGTCGGCGGCGGCGAGAAAAGCGGGTTAGGCGATGAGCGCATCAGACAAGCCAGCGCCACGGTCGCGATTGCTGTCCACCGCTTTAATTGTCGGCCTATCGACCATGGCCAGCCGCATTACCGGCTTTGGGCGGGATATTTTTCTTGCCGCTCTTTTGGGCGCTGGGCCATTTAGCGAGATTTTCGTCATTGCTTTCCGGCTGCCGAATTTGTTTCGCCGGCTATTTGCCGAGGGGGCTTTTAGCGCCGCCTTTGTGCCGTTATTTTCGCAGCAAATAGAAACCAACGGCACCCCAGCCGCCATTCAATTTGCCGCCCGTGTGTGTTCGGTTTTATTGACGGCGGTGGTTGTTTTCACCCTATTGGCGCAAATTTTCATGCCCGGTCTGGTGATGGCGATTGCCCAAGGCATGGTCGGCGCGCCAGAAAAATTTGACCTTGCGGTTTATTATGCGCGGATCAGTTTTCCCTATTTGATTTTCATGTCGCTGATGGCTTTATTTGCCGCCATGTTAAATGCCACCGGACGGTTTTTCGCTGCCGCCTTTGCTCCCCTATTGCTGAATATTTTGTTGATTTTGGCGATGGCCATGGCGGTGGTTTTTCAGGGTCTGGCAATTGACTATATCATTTGGGGCGTGGTGGTTTCTGGTTTCGCGCAATTGGCTTTTGTCGTTATTGCTGTGTGGCGCGCCGGTTTGGGGTTTCGCTTGGCATGGCCGCGCTGGACGGCTGATGTGAAAGCGGTATTTGCGCTGGCCGTGCCCGGCATGTTGGCGGCCGGTATTGGGCAAATCAATCTT
>JAHEGN010000008.1:0-36717 GCA_024645085.1 Rhodobiaceae bacterium | reverse complement strand
CGCATGGCGACAGCGCAATTGGCGGCAACCGCTTTAATGGTGGCCGCCCTCATCTGGGCCGGTCAGGCGATGGCGCCACCAAGCAGCGGCTTGGGCTTGGGTTTGTGGGTGGCGGTCATGGTGGTTGGCGGCGGTGTGGTTTTCGGCGTCGCGGCATGGCTGCTTGGCGGCATAAATAAACACCAGCTGCACCGCTTGCGCAGGCGCTGATAATTGGTCATAAGAAAGCGGCAAGAGGAGTATGAGATGACACAGGTAAAGGCCCGCGTTTTATCGGGTGTGCAACCGACAGGCAATTTGCATTTGGGCAATTATCTTGGCGCCATTCGCAATTTCGTCGGCCTGCAACAAACCCATGAATGTCTTTATTGCGTGGTCGACATGCACGCCATTACGGTTTTTCAAGATCCGGTTGAGCTGGCCGCCAACACGCGCGAAGTTGCCGCTGCCTTTATCGCCGCCGGCGTCGACCCCAAAAACCATATTGTGTTCAACCAAGCGCAAGTATCGCAACATGCCGAATTGGCTTGGGTGCTGAATTGCGTGGCCCGCATGGGCTGGCTCAATCGGATGACCCAGTTCAAGGAAAAAGCTGGCAAGGACCGCGAAAAAGCCTCGGTTGGTCTCTATGTTTATCCCAATCTGATGGCCGCCGATATTTTGCTTTATAAAGCCACTCATGTGCCAGTCGGTGAAGACCAAAAACAGCATTTAGAATTGGCCCGCGATATTGCGCAAAAATTCAATAATGATTTTAACGCGCCAGAGTTTTTTCCGCTGCCTGAGCCCATTATTCAGGGGCCAGCGACGCGGGTCATGTCTTTGCGCGACGGCAGCAAAAAAATGTCGAAATCCGATCCATCAGATTTATCGCGCATCACCATGACCGATCAGGCTGATGATATTGCGCGCAAAATTCGCAAGGCCAAAACCGATCCAGACGCTTTGCCAGAAACCGCCGATGAGTTGCCGGGGCGGCCTGAGGCGGCCAATTTATTGGGCCTGTTCGCGGCCCTGACCGACCAGCAATTGAGCGCTGTTATCGGACAATTTGCTGGCGCGCAATTCTCTGTTTTGAAAGAGCAATTGGCCGAAGTGGCGGTTGAAAAAATTGCGCCAATTGGGGCTGAAATGAAACGTTTGACCGATGACCCGGCGACCATTGACGCGATTTTGGCAGATGGCGCGGCTCGCGCTAGGGCGATTGCTGAACCGATTATGGCCGAGGTGCGCCAGCGTGTTGGCTTTCTTGGTAATTAGGCACTTGTTTGCCATAGGGCAAACATGGCAGCATGCGTGTCATGGATATAAATCAACATTTACAGCGTAAATTTTTGGTCGTCGTAGACGGCACGCCTGAAGCGCATGCGGCTTTGCGCTTTGCCGCCCGTCGGGCCCATGGCACTGGCGGGTCAGTAGCGCTTTTGCTGGTCATTGAAGCGGCAGGCTTTGAACATTGGTTGGGCGTTGAAAGTCTGATGAAAGAAGAAGCGCAAGATGAGGCGGAGCGGATATTGACCGAATGTTCAGGGCTGGTCGAATTGCTCGGCGGCCAAAAACCGGTGACGCATGTTCGCCACGGCCATATTAGCGAAGAAATTGCCAAGCTCATTGAGCAAGACCCCAGCATATCGACCTTGGTTCTGGCGGCCGGTTCTGATCCAGCTGGTCCTGGGCCTTTGGTTTCGTCGATCGGCAGCGGCAGGGCGGCTATTCGTATTCCGGTGACCATTGTCCCGGGCCATTTAACCGATGATGAGATTGACGCGCTGACCTAATAGGGCTGGCAATTCAGCCAAGGCATACCTATATAAGAGACACGTCAAACAATGTCACGCCGCGTCGTGACGCGAGGAGATAGCAATGTTTATTCAGACCGAAGACACGCCAAATCCGGCCACGTTGAAATTTTTGCCGGGCCGCGCCGTTATGGATACCGCCCCACCGGCTGATTTTCCTAATGTCGATGCCGCGCAAGCCTCGCCGCTGGCCGCTGCTTTGTTTGAAACCGAACATGTCAGCGCCGTATTTTTGGGCAGCGATTTTATTGCCGTCACCAAATCTGGCGGCGAGTGGCAGCATTTGAAACCATCATTGCTGAACACAATTATGGAGCATTTTGTTGCCGAGCGGCCAATCATGCGCCCCGGGGCCAGCGCCCAAGCGGCCAGTGAAGACACGGGCGAAGATGCGGAAGTGATTGCGGCGATTAAAGAAATTCTTGAAACCCGGGTGCGTCCGGCGGTCGCCCAAGACGGCGGCGACATTGTTTTCCATGGGTTCGACAATGGCGTGGTGTCTTTACATATGCGCGGCGCCTGCGCTGGCTGCCCCAGCGCCACAGCGACGCTGAAACATGGTATTGAAAATTTGCTTAAACATTTTGTGCCTTCAGTCACTGAAGTGCGCGCCGTCATGTAAGGAAACCATATGTCATCTCCGTTAGATCAAGCCAGCCTCAATCAGCTTTTTGTCGAGGCCCGCTCGCATAATGATTTCCATGACAAAGCGGTGACGCCAGAGCAAATCACCGCTCTCTATGATTTGATGAAAATGGCGCCGACCAGCGCCAATTGTTCGCCAGCGCGGTTTGTCTTTGTCACCAGCGATGCCGGTAAACAACGCCTATTGCCGTTTTTGATGCCGAGCAATCAGCCAAAAACCCAAGCCGCACCGGTTTGCGTCATCATTGCCCATGACAGCAAATTCTATGATTTGATTCCGCAGTTATTTCCGCATGACCCGGGGGCCCGCGAATGGTTCACCGGCAGCGAAGAATTCGCCGCGCAAACCGCCATGCGCAATGGCTCGCTACAGGGCGCCTATTTAATGTTGGCGGCCCGCGCTCTGGGTCTTGATGTTGGGCCAATGTCAGGGTTTGATGCACAGGGCGTCGATCAGGAATTTTTCCCCGACGGCCGGTTCAAAAGCAATTTCTTGTGCAATATCGGCCATGGCAATATGGAGGCTGTGTTTGCTCGCTCGCCGCGCCTTGCCTTTGACGAGGCCTGTCAGATTGTCTAATCAATCGTCTGGCCAGCCAGTTTTGCTGGCTTGCGATACGACGCAAGGGGCGTGTTCCGTGGCCCTGCGCAAAAATGGCGAGATTATCTCCGAATTACAAGTCATGACGCGAGGTCATGCTGAGGCTTTGATGCCGATGATTGAGCGCCTATGTGAGCAGGCGCAGATACCAATGTCGCAGCTTCAACGTTTAGCCGTCACCCATGGGCCCGGCACTTTTACCGGTGTTCGGGTTGGCCTGTCGGCCATGCGCGGTTTGGCGCTGGCCCTCAACGTGCCCCTATGCGCTATTGGCACATTGCACGCCATGGCCGCGGCGGCGGCGCCTTCAGACCAAAAGCTGATTGTCGCCGTGGACGCCCGCCGCGACACTTATTATACGCAAGTTTTTGACGGCCAAAACCAACCTCTCAGCGCCCCGCAAGCTTGTTCTTTGGCGGCTCTTGAAAGCCTGTTGCCAGACGCCGCCATTCGCGTTGCCGGCACTGGCGCCAGCGCCCTATGCGCCATTGATGGGCAGCGTTTCAGCGCCTTAGATATTGCCGCCTATCCACATGCCGCCAATGTGCTGCGCTTGGCTGAGGCGTTGAGCGACGAGACATGGGCCAGTATTAGCCCGCATCATGAGCCGCTTTATTTGCGCCCGCCCGACGCCAGCTTGCCCAATCCCGATAAGCAATTGCGTCGCCTTAATGACGGGTGAGCCGGTGACAGAGATTCTCCCCTTTGAAAATGCTGAGGCACTGGCGGCGTTGCATCACCGCTGTTTTGACCGCCCATGGACGGCCGAGAGTTTTACCAATCTTTTGGCGGCACAATGGCGCGTCGCTTTGGCCGCTACTGATACAAATGTGCAGGGCAAGGGAGACGCCACTGGCGGCAAAGATCGTTTGCATGGCTTTATTCTCTTGCAGCATGTCGCCGATGAGGCCGAAGTTTTAACATTGGCGGTGGCGCCTGAGGCGCGCCGTACTGGTTTGGCCATGCGCTTGCTCACCGCCGCAACTGATTGGCTGAGGGCGCGTGGCGTGCAGCATTGGCATTTAGAAGTGGCGGCTGACAATCAGCCCGCTCTGGCGCTCTATCGCCGATTTGGATTTGTCGAAACCGGTCGCCGTCCGGCCTATTATGAAAACGTCGACGCGGTTCTGATGCAGCGTGATTTATCAAATCAGCTGTGATAGTTTAAGGCATGACAATGAACCCATCAGATATTGAAGCGGCGGCGGTTGCCGCTGGCATGCGAATGACCGAGCAGCGGCGCGTGATTGCCCGCGTTCTATCGGCGGCGGACGACCACCCAGATGTTGAGGAGGTTTATCGCCGCGCCTCAGCTCAAGATGAAGCGATTTCCATTGCCACTGTCTATCGCACCGTGCGGATGTTTGAAGAGGCTGGTATTTTGGAACGCCATGATTTCGGCGATGGCCGCTCGCGCTATGAGCCCGCCTCGGAAGACCACCACGACCATCTGATTGATATTCAGTCAGGCCGGGTGATTGAGTTCACCAATGAAGAGATTGAGCGTTTGCAAACCGAAGTGGCGCGCAAGCTCGGCTATCGGCTGGTCGACCATCGCCTTGAATTATACGCCGTGCCGCTCGACAAAGACGACTAGCAAATAATGGCGCGTTTTGTAAAAATTTTTCTCCGCTTTATCATTTTCTTCGCCTTCACTTTGGCGTTGATACCCTTGCAGATTATTTTTGTCTTTGTGCCGCGACTGCGCGATGTCATTCCGATTTTTTATCACCGCATGATGTTGAAACTGCTCGGCGTAAGGGTCCGCGTTTGGGGCGCTGAGCCGGTCAAGGGCGCGCTGCTGGTGTGCAATCATTTGTCGTGGTTCGACATTGTTTTAATTGGCTCCATCGCGCCGGTGTCGTTTGTCGCCAAAAAAGAAGTCAAAACCTGGCCGCTGTTTGGGCTTTTGGCGCAATTGCAGCGCACGGTTTTTGTCGATCGACAGCCGGGCCGCCATACTGTGGCGACCAGCAATCAATTGGCCCGCCGCTTGGCCGCCAAAGATAGGCTGGTGTTGTTTCCCGAAGGCACCAGCACCGATGGTTTGCGGATTTTACCCTTTAAGTCCTCTTTATTTGCCTCGGTTGAGCGGCAAGCCGAGCCGGTGCAAGTGCAGCCAATGAGCATGGCGTTTAGCGATTTGTGTAATATCGCCATGGGGCGTCGCCAGCGCCAGACCTATGCATGGGTCGGCGATGTCGCGTTTTTACCGCATTTATTGTCAATTTTCGGCACCCCTCCGCTGACCGTTGATATCATCTTCCATCCGCCTTTGGCCGAAGCTGATATGGTTGATCGCAAGTCCATGGCGCGGGCCAGCGAACAAATGGTGCGCAATGGCCTTGACGATATTTTATGCCGACGCCTTGCCGTCAATGCGGAAAACCGCTAAGCCAAGCAAGATGACTGAGAAACAACAAATGGCGGCGTCAAAGTCGGGCAACACGAAAACGTGTTACATCAAAACTTATGGATGCCAGATGAATGTCTATGACAGCGAGCGCATGGCTGAGGCCTTAGTGCTGTCTGGTTACCAGCAAGTCGAAACCGCCGATGACGCCGATATGGTGATTTTGAACACCTGCCATATTCGCGAAAAAGCCGTGCAAAAAGTCTATTCCGATATTGGCCGCATCAAGCCATTAAAGAAAAAGAAAAACGACATGATTATCGCCGTCGCTGGCTGTGTGGCGCAGGCCGAGGGGGCTGAGATTATCGCCCGCGCGCCGGTCGTTGATATGGTGTTTGGCCCGCAAACCTTTCAGCAATTGCCAGACATGTTGGACGAAGTTCATGCGCTGCGTGCCAAGGGCAAAAAATCACGTTTGGTGCGGACAGAGTTTCCGGCAGCGGAAAAATTCACCGCCCTGAAATCTGTCACCCGCGCCCCCATCACCCGCAGCCCCAGTGCTTTTGTAACGGTGCAAGAGGGCTGTGATAAATTCTGCACATTTTGCGTTGTGCCTTACACGCGCGGCGAAGAAGTCTCGCGGCCAACCGCCGATATTATCGCTGAGACGCAAGCTTTGGTTGACCAGGGCGTGTGCGAGGTCACGCTTTTGGGGCAAAATGTCAACGCTTGGCAAGACCGCCAAAGTGGCTTGCGGCTTGATGGACTGTTGGCGCAATTGGGCGCCATCACTGGCATTGAGCGCCTGCGTTTCACCACCAGCCATCCGCGTGATATGGATGACGCCTTAATTGCCGCGCATGGCAATAATCTCAAGCTGATGCCGTATTTGCATCTGCCGGTGCAGGCGGGCTCCGACAATATTCTTACCGCGATGAATCGCAAACATAGCGCCGCTGAATATATTGAGCTGGTCGCGCGCTTCCGCGCTGTGCGCCCCGATATTGCCCTATCGTCTGATTTTATTGTCGGCTTCCCGGGCGAGACCGACGCTGATTTTGACGCCACAATGGCGCTGATTGAGCATGTCACCTATGCCCAAGCCTATTCGTTCAAATATTCGCCGCGCCCGGGCACGCCAGCGGCAGAAGATGAGGCGCAAGTTGATGAGGCGATTAAAACCACCCGCTTGCACCGCTTACAAGCTTTGCTGAATGGTCAGCAACGCGCCTTTAATGAAGCGCAGATAGGCAATATATTGCCCGTGCTATTTGACAAGCCGAGCAAGAAGAACGGCCAAATGTCGGGCCGCAGCCCCTATTTGCAAACCGTGCATGTCACTATGGATGAGGCAATTATGGAATCTGTGCGCGGGCGCATTTTGCCGGTCGCCATTACCGCCGCTCATAATAATAGTTTGAGCGGGCATTTGAGCGATGGCGATTAGGCCGCCGTGCGACGCTTTGCGGCTTTTAAGGCTTGCCTAATGAAACAAATTTACCGATAATTTTAGCTAGATGATGATGATATCTAAACTTGGACACAGCGAGGTGGCCTCTTGAGCCGCCCCATTGATCAGACGGTGACCGCCGGAAGCAATGCCGATGCCAAATTGGTTCTCGAATTTGATAATAATCGTTTGCTCCCAGAGCTTTACGGCGCCTATGGCGCACATCTGACGCGTATCGAAGAGGCTTTGGATGTGTCTTTGGTTAATCGCGGCAATCAGGTTTTTGTTAGCGGAGAGGCGCAGGCCTGCGGGCGCGCTGAATTAGTGTTGAACACTCTTTACCATCACTTGCAGCGCGGCGCCGAAGTCACGCGCGGCGATGTAGACGGGGCCTTGCGCCTCAGCCTTGATTCATTGGTCGCGACACCACCCCCAACAGTAGGAAAAAATATGAGCAAAAGCCAAACGCCGTCAAAAGCCAAACGTCAATCGGGCGGTTCCTCTGGCGATAAGGCAAATGTCAAACGCCTTGGCGATATGACGGCTATTCGCACGCACCGGCGCGAAGTGCTGCCGCGCTCGCCGATGCAGGCGGCCTATATTAATGCGTTGATGAACCGCGAATTGGTCGTTGGCACAGGCCCGGCCGGTACGGGTAAAACTTATCTAGCGGTCGCTGCCGCCGCCGCCATGTTGGTCGAAGGCAAAGTCGATCGTATTATTTTGTCGCGCCCAGCGGTTGAAGCTGGCGAGAGCCTCGGCTTTTTGCCCGGTGATATGCGCGATAAAGTCGATCCCTATTTACGGCCGCTTTATGACGCGCTTTATGACATGCTGCCAGGCCCGCAAGTGGTGCGCTCTTTGGAGTCCGGCGAGATTGAAATTGCCCCATTGGCGTTTATGCGTGGCCGCACATTGAGCAATTCTTTCGTCATCCTTGACGAGTCGCAAAACGCGACGCCCATGCAAATGAAAATGTTTTTAACCCGTATGGGTGAAAATTCGCGCATGGTCATTACCGGCGACCCAAGCCAGATTGATTTACCCTTTGGCGCCAAATCTGGCCTTAAAGACGCGCTTGAGATTTTGCCGAAAGTGAAGGGTGTTGAAATTATCGAATTTGGCGAAGAAGATGTGGTACGCCATGATTTGGTGACACGCATCGTGAAAGCCTATAATAAGCGAGACACAATTTTACCGGCACATAATCAACGGCGCCGCAAACCAGTGGCCCCGCAGCCCACAGCAGAGACCTCACAAGAAGTTGAAAATGATGAAAAATAATAACCAACAATCTACCGTGCTGGTTGATGAACCGGAGCCCGACAGTCCGACTGATCAGCTGACGATTGACACCAGTGTTGTCGACACGCGCTGGCAGCCCTTGGTTGCTGATTTGCACGCGCACGGGCAATTTGTCTGGCAGGCGCTGGCGCTACCAGCCTGCGAGTTGAGCCTCGTGCTCGACAATGACGCCGCCGTGCAGCAATTGAACCAAAGCTATCGCGACAAAAATAAGCCGACCAATGTTCTGTCTTTTCCGGCTTTGGATTTCACCCAACCGGCGACTAGTGATGATTTTCCGGCGCCCCCGATTTTGCTCGGCGACATTATTATGGCCTATGAAACCGTCGCCCGTGAAGCCGATGAAGGCGCGCTCAGCCTGCTTGATCATGCGCGGCATTTATTGACCCACGGCCTGTTGCATTTGATTGGTTATGACCATCAAGACGACGCGCAAGCCAGCCATATGGAACAATTGGAAATCAGCCTTTTGGCCCAATGCGACATTGCCAACCCCTATCTTACTTCGACGTCGGGAGACCCCTCATGAGTTCGTCAACCCCTTCTAATAGCCCGTTTTGGGCGCGTTGGTGGAGCCAGGTTTTTGGCTCGAGCGAAGGCAGTGTGCGCGAGAGCATTGAAGATGTTTTGGGCGATAGCGCGGCCGATGATGAAGATGGATTTTCCCGCGAAGAACTGCATATGTTGCGCAATTTGCTGGGCTTTCGTGACGTGCGCATTGAAGATGTCATGGTGCCACGCGCCGATATTGAGGCCACTGAGATTGACAGCCCGCAGCCCCAAGTGCTAGCGCAATTTGCCGATTGCGGTCACTCGCGCATGCCGATTTACCGCGAGACATTGGATCAGCCGCTGGGCATGCTGCATGTGAAAGACTTAATGTCAGCCATGCATGAAAAAGCTGATATTAATGACATTGATGTGCACAGCCTCATTCGACCAGTGATTTTCGTTCCCCCTTCTATGCCGGCGCTGGACCTATTGCTGAAAATGCAAGCGACGCGCAGCCATATGGCATTGGTAATCGATGAATATGGCGGCACAGATGGCTTGGTGACGATTGAAGATTTGATTGAAGAAATCGTCGGCGACATTGAAGACGAGCATGATGAAGATGGCGCTAATTTATTGCGCCAAGAAAGCGCTGGCCATTGGCGCGCGCAAGCCCGCTTGACCATGGCCGAGCTGGAAGAGAAATTGGCCCTGCCGTTTTCCGACGATAATGATTTTGAAGATATTGATACGCTTGGCGGTTTGGTTTTTGCCATTGCCGGACGCGTGCCCGAACGCGGCGAAATGATCAGCTATCAATTTGAAGATGGTAGCGAGGTTGAGTTTGTTATTCGTGATGGCGACCCGCGGCGGATTAAAATCGTCGATATTAAAAGCCACCCCGCGCCGGAGCAATAATGTCTCGCTGGCGCCAGCTCAGCTTGCAGCACCCTTATGTCATGGCTTTGGGCCTGGGGTGTATCTTGCCGCTGGCCTATGCGCCGATTAATTTTTTACCGGTTTTCTATCTGAGTTTCGCCACGGTTTTTTATCTGGCATTTGTCCACCGTCAATCGCTCAAGCAGCTATTCATGCTTGGGTGGCTGTTTGGCTTTGGGCAGTTCTTCACGGGGCTTTATTGGCTCGGCGAGGCATTTTTGGTCGACGCTGAGGCGTTTCTTTGGCTGCTGCCCTTTGCCGTGACTTTGCTGCCAGCTGGTTTGGCGCTGTTTTCTGGCGCCGCTTTTACCTTGTTTGGTCTCAGTTTTCGCGCCCTCAATGCTCAGCTATCCCGGGTGCTGGCACTGCTTTGGCTGGCGCTGCTCTGGGCCTTGGTGGAATATTGCCGGTCAGTGTTATTGACCGGCCTGCCGTGGAACCTGCCATCCATGGCTTGGGGCAGTTGGTTATATCTGGCTCAACCGGTCAATATAATAGGCGTGCATGGTTTGGGCTTGCTGGCACTGATCAGCGCCGCCCTTTTGGTCAGTCGTCAAAATTGGGGGCTCCTCACCAGCGTGGTTTTGGTAGTGGCTAGCTTTGCCTATTCGGCCACGGTTCTAAACAAGAGAGATGCGGTTCTAACCGCCGAGGGCGTTGAGGTTTTACTGGTTCAGCCCAATCTCGATCAAGGTGAAAAATGGCAGGCTGACAAACGCCAGGCGCATATTGATAAGATTTTCCAAATCACCCGCGCCGGTCTCGACGCCGCGCCGCAAACGCATATCATCATTTGGCCGGAAACCGCCATTCCAGCGCTGATCGACGAGGGCGATTGGTTTGCCGATGCTTTGCGCCGCCAGCTGCCCAAGCAATCAACCTATCTTTTGACCGGTGCCCTGCGCCGGCAAGTCAAAGACGGTGAAACAGAGTTTTATAATTCAGCCATGTTATGGCGCGGCAATGGCCAACTTGTGCAGCGAAGCGACAAGCACCATCTGGTGCCGTTCGGGGAATATTTGCCAATGCAGGCTTGGCTCGAAGCTATTGGTTTGCGGCAATTGACCCAATTACGCGGCGGCTATCAGGCGGGGCCGGCGGCGGCCCGCTTCAGCCAAGACGACTTGCCGTCGTTGGCGCCGTTGATTTGTTATGAGGCGATTTTTCCGCTGCTGGCCGCACAATATCAGCGCCCCGCTTGGTTGGCTAATCTGACCAATGATGGCTGGTTCGGAGAAAGCCTCGGCCCGCGCCAGCATTTGGCGCATGTGCGCCTGCGCGCCATTGAGCAAGGCCTGCCGCTGATGCGCAGTGCCAATACCGGCGTCTCTGCCGCGTTTGATGCGCGCGGGCGGCTATTGGCGGCGCTGCCTCTGGGCCAAGCCGGCACGTTGAGCGTAACCCTGCCGCCGCCGCTACCATCTGGCCTCTATGCACAAATTGGTGATGCTGGGTTTTTCACCCTTTGGTTGATGATGATGAGCGTGATAATGGTTTTATGGCGCTGGCACACGCCAGAATAAAAGCCATTGCGGTATATGCCCCGCTAACGCATAATTTACTTGTTCTTGATAAAAATAAAAAAAGGAACATGCCAATGCCGAGGAAAAAACAACATGAGATTGATGCCTATATTGGCGCCCGCGTGCGCTTGCGCCGGTTGATGCTGCAAATGAGCCAAGAGGCTCTGGGCGAAGAGCTGGCTTTGACCTTTCAGCAAGTGCAAAAATATGAAAAGGGCATTAACCGAATTTCAGCCAGCCGGCTTTTTGAGCTGGCCAATGCCCTCAGAGTGCCCGTGAGCTATTTCTTTGATGGGCTGAAAAGTGCCGGATCGGGAACCGAATATGGCACCATGCAGGAAAACAACCCAATGGCGCCCTATCTTGATTTTATTTCAAGCGGCGAAGGGGTGCAGCTCAATCAGGCCTATTTGCAAATAGATGATGATGTAACGCGGCGCAAACTCTTGGCCATGGTTGAAGACATTGCCCGTGTCGCCGGAGAAGACAAGTCCTAACTTGACCAAAACCGCCGCAACTGCGAAAACACTTTCAGTTTACTAACTCTGGAGTCTGCGATATGCCGCGCCAATCATATATTTTCACCAGTGAATCGGTTTCCGAAGGGCATCCGGATAAGGTCTGCGACCGGATTTCCGATAGTGTTCTTGACGCCTTTTTGGCCCGTCAATCTGACGCTCGTGTGGCGGTGGAAACACTGACCACCACAAATTTGATTGTCTTGGCTGGCGAAGTGCGGCCTGATGGTTTGGTGTCGGCCGATGAAATGGAAGCCATTGCCCGGGCAGCGGTGAAAGATATTGGCTATGAGCAAGACGGCTTTCACTGGAAAAATGCTGAAGTTCAAGTCCGCGTGCATGCGCAATCGGCGCATATTGCGCAAGGGGTTGACGCTGACGGCGGCAATAAAGATGAAGGGGCTGGCGACCAAGGCATTATGTTTGGCTATGCCTGTCGCGAGACCGAGCAGCTCATGCCGGCGCCAATTGCCTATGCGCATCAAATTTTGGCAGACATGGCCGCCGCCCGCCACAGTGGCGCGGTGCAGGGTTTTGGCCCAGATAGCAAAAGCCAAGTGTCGTTGCGCTATGAAAATGGTGTACCGGTTGGCGCCAGTTCGGTTGTTGTTTCAACCCAGCATGACGAAGGTCTGACACAATCCGATATCCGCGAAATGGTGCGTCCTTTCGTTGAAAATGTTTTGCCGCAAGGGTGGATGTGCCCAGAAGATGCGTTTTACGTTAACCCAACCGGCACCTTCGTGATTGGCGGCCCAGATGGTGACGCTGGCCTGACGGGACGCAAAATTATTGTCGACACTTATGGAGGTGCCGCGCCACATGGCGGCGGTGCTTTTTCTGGCAAAGACCCAACTAAGGTCGACCGTTCAGCCGCTTATGCGTCGCGCTATTTAGCGAAAAATGTTGTATCTGCTGGCCTCGCCGACCGTTGCACCATTCAATTATCTTATGCCATTGGCGTGTCCCAGCCGCTGTCGATTTTGGTCGACACCCACGGCACTGGCTCAGCCGATGAGGCGGCGCTTGAAAAAGTGCTCGGCCAAGTGATGGATCTCAGCCCGCGTGGCATTCGCGAACATTTGCAGTTGAACCGGCCAATTTATGCGCGCACCGCCGCCTATGGCCACTTTGGCCGCACGCCTGATGCTGATGGTGGCTTCTCTTGGGAGCGCACTGATTTGGCTGAGGCGATTAAAGCCGCGCTCTAATTCATGGGCCAAACCGAAAACCGGCGTTTTATCTATGGCCGTCGGCAAGGTCATCGGCTGCATCCGCGCCAAGCCAAGCTGGTCGATAGTTTGTTGCCGACATTGCGTTTGGATTTAGCGCAAGCCAAGACGTTGGATAAATGTTTCGACCGCCCACGGCAAAGCTATGCGCTGGAGATTGGTTTTGGCGGTGGAGAACATTTAGCGGCCCGCGCGGCAGCCAATCCCGACACTGGCTATATTGGCTGTGAGCCATTTATCAATGGCGTTGCCAAATTATTGCTGTCGATTAGCGAAGACGGCATGAATAATATTCGCATTCATGATGACGACGCGCGCGACGTGCTCGATGCGTTGCCCGATGGCGGTCTGGATGTGGTGTATTTATTATATCCCGACCCGTGGCATAAATTGCGCCACAATAAGCGGCGGTTTATCAGCCAGAAGAATGTGCAAGAAATTTTCCGCGTTCTGCGCCCCGGCGGGCAATTTTTCGTGGCCAGTGACATTGCCGATTATCTCGCTTGGACTTTGTCGCACGTCAAACGCCATGGCGGCTTTTCATGGACAGCCAAGCGCGCCGATGATTGGCTGCAGGCGCCACCGGCTTGGCCCGGCACCCGCTATGAAGCCAAAGCCATTGCCGCCGGTCGCCAGCCGGGCTATTTGCAATTTGAGCGCCGCGCGGCTCTTCAGGCCGGTTATTTATAGGCCGTTCAAACAACACTTGCCGAAATCGCGAAAAACGCTATAGTGCATCGCATTGGTGCTACTTTTTCAAAGTGGGATGCTCGAAAGAGCCCCGCTTTTTTTAGTGCCGAAACGTAATTGGTGGCGCACCATGGGGTGGCCTTCGAGGTTTGATATGGACGATTTTGCGCATTTATTGGCGCCGGGGCCGGCACGGCCTTTGCTGAGCATCATTCAGCCTGTGGTCGAAGACGCTGGCTTTCATTTGGTGCGCATTCGCATGACCGGCGAAGGCACGACGATGATTATGCAAGTGATGGCCGATAATGAAGAGGGCGAGCTGCGCATTGAAGATTGCGAAACCATTAGCCGCAGCCTATCGGCGGTATTGGATGTCGAAAACCCAATTACCGCGGCCTATTCGCTGGAGGTGTCGTCGCCTGGTGCGGGTCGCCCGCTAACCCGTCCGATTGATTTCGAGCGTTGGGCTGGGCAGGAAGCGAAAATTGAGCTGTTGCATGCGATTGAGGGCCAACGCCGGTTTCGCGGTGTGATTGAAGGATTTGAAGACGGCGAAGCGCGCCTTGAGGTGACACTTAAGGGGTTTGAGACGCCGCAGATTTTAGGGTTTCAGTTGACCGATGTCGCCGACGCCCGTTTGGTGCCAGATGACGCCGCTTTTGAAGCGTCTTTGAAGGCCAGCAAAGGCAAGAAACCGACTAAGTCACCGACGAAGTCAGAGTAGATTAACGACCGCCGAGCTATTCGGCATATATAACCCGCCCTTAGGGCAGCCATAGGCAGGAGATCATAATGGCCACAGGTATTAGTGCAAATAAACTCGAATTGCTGCAAATCGCAGATGCCGTCGCACGCGAAAAAGGCATTGAAGTTGAGATTGTTTTATCGGCAATGGCTGACGCCATCCAGAAAGCCGCGAAAGCACGCTATGGTGCGGAAAATGATATTCGCGTCGACATCAATTCAAAGACTGGCGAAACGCGTTTGCTGCGCGCCGTTCAAGTGGTCGAATTGGTCGAAAATGATGATACGGAAATTTCACTGGCCGTGGCCCAGCGCGAAAATCCTGAAGCGCAAATTGGTGATGAGATTATTGACGAACTGCCGCCGGTTGAATTTGGCCGCATTGCCACCCAAGCTGCCAAACAAGTGATTGTGCAACGCGTGCGCGAAGCCGAGCGCGAGCAGCAATATGAAGAGTTTAAAGACCGCGTTGGTGAAATCATCAATGGCGTTGTCAAGCGTGTTGAATATGGCAATGTGGTGCTCGACCTTGGTCGCGGGGAAGCGGTTGTGCGCCGGGATAATCTAATCCCTCGCGAAGTCTTCCGTCCGGGCGATCGTATTCGTGCCTATATTCGTGACGTGCGTCGCGAACAGCGCGGCCCACAAATTATTCTGTCACGCACAGACCCTGCCTTTATGGCCAAATTATTCATGCAAGAAGTGCCAGAAGTCTATGACGGGGTGATTGAAATTCGTTCTGTCGCCCGTGACCCAGGCAGTCGTGCTAAAATTGGCGTGATTTCAAATGACCCGGGTATTGATCCGGTCGGTGCCTGCGTTGGTATGCGCGGTAGCCGCGTGCAAGCCGTGGTAAATGAGTTACAAGGCGAAAAAGTCGACATTATTCCATGGTCGCCAGATGCCGCCGCTTTTATCGTCAACGCTTTGGCGCCAGCCGAAGTTTCAAAAGTTGTTTTGGATGAAGATGTGCAACGTATTGAAGTTGTGGTGCCAGATGAGCAATTGAGCTTGGCCATTGGCCGTCGTGGTCAAAATGTGCGCTTGGCCTCACAATTAACCGGTTGGGATATTGATATCATGACCGAGGCGCAAGAAAGCGAGCGTCGTCAGGCTGAATTTAGCGAGCGGTCTCAGTTGTTTATGGAAGCGCTTGATGTTGATGAAATGATTGCCCAATTGCTGGCCTCAGAGGGTTTTGCGACAGTCGAAGAAGTCGCTTATGTGCCGCTTGAGGAAATCACTTATATCGAAGGCTTTGATGATGACACGGCCGACGAAATTCAAAACCGTGCCCGCGATCACTTGGACCGCGAAAATGCGGCGCTTGATGCGCAACGCAAAGAAATCGGTGTGGCCGATGATCTGGCCGAAATTGAAGGCCTGACCCCCGCTATGTTGGTGCGTTTGGGTGAAAATGATATTAAAACCTTGGAAGACTTTGCTGGTTGCGTCACCGATGATTTGACTGGTTGGTTTGAAACCGTCGATCGCAAACGTGTGCGCCAAGACGGTATTCTCGACGGTTTCGATATCACCGCCGATGAAGCGGAAGCGATTATTATGCAGTCGCGGGTGAAAGTTGGCTGGGTAACGCAGGAAGAATTGGACGCGCAAGCGGCTGAGCAACAAGCCGCGCTTTTGGCCGAAGAAGAAGCCGAAGCCGAGGCTGAGGTGCCCGCAGTTTAGGGCAGCGTGAGGTCATGCAGCAGACATGCCGGATTACCGGTCAGCAGGCCGACGAGGCAGATATGTTGCGCTTTGTTATTTCGCCACATGGGGTGGTAACACCTGATTTGGCGGAAAAATTACCCGGCGACGGGTTTTGGGTCATCAGCCAATTTCAGGCGGTGGCGCAATTAAAAGAACAAGCCGATTTGTCGGTGCCTGATGATTTGGCGGCGCAAGTGGCGGTTCTTTTAGAAAAGCGGGTTTTGTCTCTCTTGGGATTGGCCCGCAAAGCAGGACGAATTGTGTTAGGGTTCACGAAAGTGGATGCGGCACTCAAAAACCGTCGGGTGGCCATGCTGTTGGCGGCTTCTGACGGGGCTGAAAATGGGCGCAAACAAATAGCGGCCCGCGCCGATGCCCGCCATTTGGTGGTGCTTGAAGCGTTTTCAGTGGAACAATTGTGCTTGGCTTTTGGCGGCACAAATGTGATACACGCAGCGGTTACCGATGCAGATTGGGCGCGCCGCATTCAACAGCAGGCAAACCGTTTTGTGGCCTATATGGGTTCGCAAAATGGGGGTAACAGGAGTGAGAGCGAATGAGTGATACAGATAAAGGCGATGATAGCGAAGGCGCTGGCCAACGCGGCAAGACCCTGAGCCTTAAACGGACTGTTGAATCTGGCCAAGTGCGCCAGAGCTTTTCGCATGGCCGTAGTAAATCTGTGCTGGTTGAAAAACGCCGCAAGCGGATGATTAAGCCGGGCGCTGCTGGTGAAGATCAAGCGACAATGGAGGAAGCTTCAGCTGCATCTAGCGCCGCACCAACGGTCGCGCCAGCTGCGGCACCGGTTGAGAATAAAATTCCAGACGGTTTGTCAAAAGCCGAGCATGATAAACGCATGGCAGCGGTTGCTGATGCCAAAGTGCGCGCTGTTGAGGAGGCCAAACAGGCCGAGATTGATGCCAAAGTGCGGGCCGAAGAAGATGCCCGCCTGGCCGAAGAACGCGCCCTGCAAGAAGCCGAAGAAGCGCGTCGCGCAGAGGCGCTTGCGCGCGAGAAAAAGAAAGCCGATAAGGCCAATCCAGCCGATGTGGCGCCTGTGGCAAGCCCTGCCGCGCCGCGTCGCGAAGAAGTTAAAGACCGTCCGGAAGCGGCCAAACGGCCACCTGATCGTCGGGCTGGTGAGCGCCGCCGTCGGGCTGGTAAACTGACCATTAATGATGCCTTGAATGATGAGGAGCGGATGCGCTCATTGGCTTCTATCAAGCGGCGTCGCGAGCGCGAGAAGCGCCAATCATCGTCGCAAGATGCCAGCGAAAAAGTATCGCGTGTCGTGCAATTGCCTGAAACCATTACCATTCAGGAATTGGCAAACCGCATGGCAGAACGCGCTGTTGGCGTCATCAAAGTATTGATGCAGCAGGGCATGATGCTGAAAATTAACGATGTGATTGACGCGGACACGGCGCAGATTGTTGCCGAGGAATTTGGCCATACGGTGCGCCGCGTGTCAGAAAGCGACGTTGAAATTGGTGTTGTCGGTGACGATGATGCGGAAGCCAATAAATCGCCTCGGGCACCGGTTGTGACGGTTATGGGTCACGTTGACCATGGTAAAACATCTTTGCTCGACGCCCTGCGTCAGGCCAAAGTAGCCGATGGCGAAGCTGGTGGTATTACTCAGCATATTGGCGCCTATCAAACAACGACCAAAAATGGCGATGTCATTGCCTTTATCGACACACCGGGCCATGCCGCCTTTACCGCCATGCGGGCGCGCGGCGCGCGGGTTACCGATATTGTGATTTTGGTGGTGGCCGCCGATGATGGGGTGATGCCGCAAACGGTCGAGGCGATTAACCACGCCAAAGCCGCCGAAGCGCCAATGATTGTGGCGATCAATAAAATGGACAAGCCAGAAGCCGATCCTAATCGGGTGAAAAATGATTTGCTGCAGCACGAAATCATTTCCGAGGAAATGGGCGGCGATACGCAAATGATTGAAGTCTCGGCGCAAACCGGCGCTGGCCTTGATGACCTCTTAGAAGCGGTGGCCTTACAAGCCGAGTTGATGGAACTGAAAGCCAATGTCGATCGCGAAGCCGAAGGCGTAGTGATTGAGGCCAAGCTTGATAAGGGCCGTGGGCCAGTGGCAACGGTTCTGGTGCAACGCGGCACATTGCGGGTTGGCGACGTTTTTGTCGTCGGCAGTGAATCGGGCCGCGTGCGCGCCTTGATTAATGACCGCGGCGAGCAAATCAAAGAAGCTGGCCCATCCATGCCGGTTGAAGTTTTGGGGGCTGGTGGCGCGCCCGGTGCGGGCACGATTTTCTCGGTTGTTGAGAATGAAGCGCGGGCCCGTGAAGTTGCCGAATATCGTAGCCGTAAAGACCGCGAAGTTGCCAGTGCGGCTGGCCCACGCGCGGCCTCGCTTGATCAAATGATGACGCAGCTGAAAGATGCTGAGATTCATGAAATGACTCTGGTCGTCAAAGGCGACGTGCAGGGCTCGGTTGAGGCGATTGCGCAAGCGGCTGAAAAACTTGGCACGGATGAAGTCATTGCCCGCGCCGTTCATATTGGCGTCGGCGCGATTACGGAAAGCGATGTGACATTGGCCTCGGCCTCAAATGCTGTGGTTATTGGCTTTAATGTGCGCGCCAATGCACAGGCTCGGGCAGCGGCTGAAGCGACGGGCACAGAAATTCGTTACTACAATGTGATTTATGATTTGGTCGATGATTTGAAAGCCGCCATGGCTGGCATGTTGTCACCTGATTTGCGCGAAACAGCTTTGGGCAAGGCCGAGGTGTTGGAAATCTTTGCCGTTGGCAAGGGCGACAAGGCGGCAGGTTGTCGGGTTGTGGAAGGGCTGGTGCGCCGTGGCGCCAAAGTCCGCCTCATTCGCGACGACATTGTTATTCATGAAGGCGAGTTGAGTTCTCTGCGGCGCTTTAAGGATGAAGTCAAAGAGGTTAATTCCGGACAAGAATGCGGTATGGCCTTTGAGAAATATACAGACCTTAAAGCCGGTGACATGATTGAATGTTACAGCGTCGAAGAAGTCGCCCGCACATTAGATAGCTAGTCGATATGGTCGCCGCATCTGGCAAAAAAAATATTGCGGGCAAGCCGCCGAGCCAGCGACAATTGCGGGTCGGCGAAGTGCTGCGCCATCGTCTCAGCGAGGTTTTGCATCGCGGCGATTTTGAAGCCAAAATATTGAAACGCGCGGTCATTAGTGTGACGGAAGTGCGCATTAGTCCGGATTTGCGCCATGCGACGGCCTATATTATGCCGCTCGGCGGCGACAATCTCGATAAAATCGTCGATTTGCTAAATCTCGAAGTGCCGCGTTTGAAAAAACACGCGCTGACTGGCATGCGCTTGAAATTCACGCCGGATATTAAATTCGCCGCCGATGCGAGTTTTGACCAAGCGGTGAAAATGGACGCGCTTTTGGCATCGCAAAAAGTCATCCGCGATACCGCCGCCGATGACCCTGTCGACGTTGAAGATGGTGAGTAATGGGGCGCCGCAAAAACGGTCGCGCGATTAGCGGTTGGGTCAATCTCGACAAACCGCTTGAGCTGGGCTCAACCCCCGCCGTCGCCATTGTCCGGCGGCTTTTCAATGCCAATAAGGCCGGCCACGCTGGCACGCTTGACCCGCTGGCGACCGGTATTTTACCGATTGCTTTGGGCGAAGCGACCAAGACGGTGAGCTTTATGCAAAATGCCGCCAAGCGCTATCAAGTGCGCATTGCGTGGGGTGCGGCGACCAATACAGATGATTTGGAAGGGCAAGTGATTGCCAGCAGCGAGCAGCGGCCAACGGCGCAACAAATTGCCGATGCGCTGGGCCATTTTACCGGCGTCATTGCGCAAGTGCCGCCACAGTTTTCAGCAATTTTGAAAAACGGCCAGCGCGCCTATGCTTTGGCGCGGGCTGGCGAAACCGTCGATTTGGCGGCCCGTCAGGTGCGGATTGACGCGATTGAGCTGGTTGATGCCAGCCATAGCGATTATGCGACGCTGGATGTGGCCTGCGGAAAAGGTGTCTATATTCGCTCTCTGGCCCGCGATTTAGCCCAGTTTTTGGGCACTTATGGCCATGTTGTGAGCCTGCGCCGAACGCAAGTTGGCGGCTTCAACGAAAAAAATGCAATAGGGCTAGAAAAACTTCGTCTTTTGGGCCATAGTGCGCCGGATTTGGCTGCTCTTGACGCTTGTCTGCTGCCTTTGACGACCGCGCTGGACGACATCTTGGCGTTGGCCGTTGACGACACACAAGCGTCACGCATAAAGCAGGGGCAAGCGATTTCGCCGCAACATCTCATCAACCCGCAAGGGAAGACGATGGATCAGGGGCAAGTGGTTTATGTGCATTGCGCAGATTTACCGATTGCCATTTGTCAGGCCGACGCCAATGGGCTGCGTCCTTTGCGGGTTTTCAACCTCTAATCTGGCCTCGGGCCAAGAAGGAGCTATGATGTCGATTACAGCAGAGCGCAAAGAAGCGCTGATTAAAGAACATGCAATTGTCGCCGGCGACACTGGGTCACCGGAAGTTCAAATTGCCATTCTGACAGAACGTATCGCCAATTTGACCGATCATTTCAAAACCCATGCCAAGGATAATCATTCGCGGCGCGGCCTTTTGAAAATGGTTAGCCAACGTCGTCGTTTGCTTGACTATGTTAAGGGACGCGATGAGGAACGCTATCAAGGCATTATTAAACGACTTGGTTTGCGGCGTTAAAATTTGGGGCTGGCTTCGCTTGGCGGGGCCAGCCCTCAAATATTGTTAAGCCCAATATAATCTGCACCGGCATGGGGTCGGGACAGAAATTTATGAGAATAGGCTTAGTCTTTCGACATATTCTCTGCATGGCCAGTGGGCAGCAATTGGGCTGCTCTGGCACGGCGCTCAAAGCTTGGAAACTATGGCTGCGGGCACCTTGATAGGAAAACGTATGTTTAAGATTACACGAGAAGAAATTGATTGGGGCGGACGGCCGCTCGTTCTAGAAACCGGGCGTATTGCACGCCAAGCCGATGGCGCTGTTTTGGCGACCTATGGCGAAACCAGCGTTTTGGCAACGGTTGTTGCTGACCGCAGTCCAAAACCAGGGTTGGACTTTTTTCCCCTGACAGTAAATTACCAAGAAAAAGCCTATGCAGCCGGTAAAGTACCTGGCGGCTATTTCAAACGCGAAGGGCGCCCGAGCGAAAAAGAGACATTGGTCTCACGGTTGATTGACCGTCCTATTCGCCCGCTTTTTGTTAAAGGCTTTAAAAATGAAACCCAAGTCATTGCCACTGTGATGAGCCATGACCTTGAAAATGATGCCGATATTGTTGCGCTGGTTGCTGTTTCAGCGGCGTTGACGATTTCTGGCATTCCTTTCCAAGGGCCAATTGGCGCGGCGCGCGTTGGCTTTATCAATGGCGAATATGTGCTGAACCCAACGCTGGATCAAATGGCCGAAAGCGATTTGGATCTGGTGGTTGCCGGCACAGATGATGCGGTGTTGATGGTTGAATCAGAAGCCAATGAACTGCCAGAAGATGTGATGCTCGGTGCGGTAATGCACGGTCACAAAGGCTTCCAGCCGGTTATTGAAGCGTGTATTCGGATGGCTGAACAAGCAGCTAAAGAGCCACGCGTGGTGCCTGAATCTGATGATTCAGAATTAAAAGCAAAAGTTGCTGAGCTGGCACAAGCTGGCCTGCAGGAAGCTTATCAGCATGCTGATAAGCAAATGCGCCAAGCGGCAATTGCCGAATTGCGCGATAAAGTAAACGCCGAATTGGTTAGCGCAGACGCCTCACCGGACGAGCGCATTGCGGTATCATCTGCCTTTAAGTCAGTGGAAAGCAATATTGTGCGCGGCGGCATTCTCGACACATCAAAACGTATTGATGGTCGTGGCCTTGCTGATGTGCGTCAGATTGTTGCCGAAGCCGGTGTGTTGCCGCGTACTCATGGTTCTGCTCTGTTCACCCGTGGTGAAACGCAGGCCTTGGTTGTCGCTACTTTGGGCACAGGCGATGATGAGCAATTCGTCGACGCTTTGGAAGGCACATATCGCGAAAACTTTATGTTGCATTATAATTTCCCGCCTTACTCAGTTGGTGAGACGGGTCGTGTTGGCTTTACCGGTCGTCGTGAAATCGGCCACGGTAAATTGGCTTGGCGTTCGCTGAAAGCCATGTTGCCAAGCAAAGAAGAGTTCCCCTATACCTTGCGTCTGGTATCTGAAATTACCGAATCCAATGGTTCGTCATCAATGGCCACAGTTTGCGGCTCATCATTGGCGATGATGGATGCTGGTGTGCCGTTGAAAAAACCGGTGGCTGGTATCGCCATGGGTCTGATTAAAGAAGGCGATCGTTTCGCTGTCTTGTCAGATATTCTCGGTGACGAAGATCACCTTGGTGATATGGACTTTAAAGTGGCTGGTACGGCCGAAGGCATTACCTCGCTGCAAATGGACATTAAAATCACCGGTATTACCGAAGAAATCATGCAGGTTGCATTGGACCAAGCCAAAGGCGGTCGGGCTCACATTCTTGGCGAAATGGCCAAGTCTTTGACCGAAGCGCGTTCGGAAATGGGCGAATATGCGCCGAAGATTGAAACCATTCAGGTGCCTCAGGATAAAATCCGTGAAGTCATCGGGACGGGCGGTAAAGTCATTCGTGAAATCGTTGAAACAACCGGCGCCAAAATTGATATTGGCGACACCGGCCTAATCAAAGTGGCATCATCAGATGGCGAAGCCATTCGTGCGGCTCTTGATTGGATCAACTCAATCGTTGCCGAGCCTGAAGTTGGTGTGATTTATGAAGGGACTGTTGTGAAAACCATGGACTTTGGCGCTTTCGTCAATTTCTTTGGCAAGCGCGATGGCCTTGTGCATATTTCACAACTGGCTGATCGTCGGGTTGAGAACACCAATGATATCGTCAAAGAAGGCGATACAGTGAAGGTGAAATTGATGGGCTTTGATGATCGCGGCAAAGTGCGTTTGTCGATGAAAGTTGTCGATCAAGAAACCGGTGAAGACCTTGAGGGGAAAGCGAAAGAAGCGACTGACGAATAGTCTGGCGTCTCTTCGCTGAGAGCATAAACCGCCGCAGACTCGTCTGCGGCGGTTTTTTGTTGTCTTGAGATTGAGACGTTTGTCGCTAGACTTTTTTCATCACCAGCGTGCCATTGGTGCCGCCAAAGCCAAAACTATTCGACATCACACAATTCAGCCCGGCATTGTCGCGCCGCTCGCGAATGATTGGCATATCGGCAAAGTCTGGATCAAGTGTTTCAATATGCGCTGAGGCGGCAATGAAATCATCTTGCATCATCAGCAAGGAATAAATCGCCTCTTGCACACCGGCCGCGCCGAGCGAATGGCCGGTCAAAGATTTGGTGGCGCTAATCGGTGGGCAGTCGGCGCCAAATAGAGTGCGCAGGGCTTCAATCTCTTTGATGTCACCGACCGGCGTCGATGTAGCGTGTGGGTTGATATAATCAATCGGGCAATCAAGGTCTTTCATGGCCATTTGCATACAGCGAATGGCGCCCTCGCCAGATGGTTGCACCATGTCATAGCCATCTGATGTGGCGCCATAACCGGCCACTTCGGCATAGATTTTGGCACCGCGTTTTTTCGCCCGTTCCATTTCTTCCAGCACCACAACACCAGCCCCACCGGCGATAACAAAGCCATCACGATTGGCGTCATAGGCACGGCTGGCGACAGCTGGCGTGTCATTATATTTGCTCGACATGGCGCCCATGGCGTCAAACAGAACTGAGAGCGCCCAGTCTAATTCTTCGCCGCCGCCAGCAAACATCACATCTTGTTTGCCCCATTGAATCATCTCCGAGGCATTGCCAATGCAATGGGTGGAGGTAGCGCAGGCTGATGAGATGGAATAATTAATGCCCTTAATGGCGAATGGCGTCGCCAATGTGGCTGAATTGGTCGATGACATGCATTTCGGCACGGCGAAGGGGCCAACCCGTTTCGGACTGGCATTGCGGGCTGTATCAGCGGCGGCAATTAAGGCTTTGGTCGACGGCCCGCCGGAGCCCATAATCAATCCAGTCATCGGGTTCGACACATCATCAGGTGACAGGCCAGCGTCAGCAATGGCTTGCTCCATGGCGGCAAAATTCCATGCCGCGCCATCACCCATAAAGCGGCGATTGCGTTTATCAATATTGGCGTCAATGTCGAAACGCGGGCGGCCAGCTATTTGGCTGCGAAAGCCCAAATCAACCTGCTCATCAGAGCGGCTAATGCCAGAGCGACCCTCGCGCAGGCTGGCGGAAACTTCTGTGGCATTATTGCCAATGCTTGAAATGATACCAATACCGGTAATTGCTACTCGCCGCATCATGTCCTCCGAAAACCGATTACATTTGTTCGGGTTTGAACAGGCCGACGCGCAAGTCCTCGGCCGTGTAAATTAATTTATCATCGGCAAACAGCCGTGCGTGGCCAATGCCCATGGTCAGTCGACCGGTCATCATCCGCTTAATGTCAATTTCATAACGCACTAATTTTACATCGGGCATCACTTGGCCGGTAAATTTTACCTGCCCCGCACCCAGGGCGCGCCCTTTGCCCGGATTGCCACGCCAGCCGAGGTAAAAGCCGATTAATTGCCACATGGCGTCGAGGCCAAGACAGCCTGGCATGACCGGGTCTTCGCGGAAATGACAGTCAAAGAACCACAGATCCGGTTTCACATCTAGCTCAGCAATAATCTCACCCTTGTCGAAGGCGCCGCCATCGTCGGTGATTTTTGTGATGCGATCAAACATCAGCATGGGCGGGGCGGGCAGACGGGCATTGCCGACGCCAAACATCTCGCCATTGGCGCAAGCGATTAAGTCGTCATAACCATAAGAATTTTTACCAGACATGAACTCGGCTCTCTCTCTATTCGTATTGTGCCAAGCTAACATGGCGCCCAAACCAGCCCAAGCATATTCGACGCTTGACAGGGCGCGGCCAGACATTTATTTATTGGAATGATTTTAACTAACACTAAGCTTTGCACCATGCATGAGACAAATATTTCTGAAGCCACATTGAGTGAATTGAGCGGCAAATTGCGCGCCGCCGGTCTGCGCACGACCAAACAGCGTCTGGCGCTGGCCGATTTGCTGTTTTCTGGCGGCAATCGCCATATAACCGCTGAAATTTTGCATGCTGAAGCGCGGGCTAATGGTTTGGCCGTGTCGCAAGCAACGATTTACAATACGCTGAACCAGTTTCACGAAGCTGGCCTGTTGCGCGAAGTGATTGTCGAGCAAGGCCGTAGCTATTTCGATACTAATCTCAGCGATCATCATCATTTTTATATCGAAAGCGAAAGCCGGTTGATCGACATTGATAATCAAGACATTGCCATTAGCGACCTGCCGCAAACGCCGGCTGGCTTTGAACCAGCGGGTGTCGATGTGATTATCCGCCTGCGTCACAAATAATTTATTTAGAATAATTCTAAATTACCTTGACTTCCTATAATTTGCCGCCTATCTTTCTTGATAGTTAGGGCTGATGCTCTATCTCATCATCGAAGGCATGACGCCTTTCGATTATTTATAACTCTTAAACTGGGAGACGCCCATGTCACTCGCACAATCGAAGACCCTTGAGAATCTCAAGGCTGCTTTTGCTGGCGAAAGCCAAGCAAACCGTCGTTACCTCTATTTCGCGCAAAAAGCCGATATTGAGGGTTACAATGATGTTGCCACTGTTTTCCGCTCAACTGCGGAAGGCGAAACAGGTCACGCCCATGGTCATTTGGAATTCATGGAAGAAGTTGGTGATCCAGCAACAGGTGAGCCAATTGGTTCAACTGAAAACAATCTGAAAGCCGCTATTGCAGGCGAAACGCACGAATATACCGACATGTATCCAGGTATGGCGCGCACCGCTCGCGAAGAAGGCTTTGATGAAATTGCTGATTGGTTCGAGACCCTTGCGAAGGCTGAAAAGTCACACGCAGGCCGTTTCCAAAAAGCTTTGGACTCAATGGACTAATAAATTGAAGTCCCGGCCTCCAATTGGAGGCCGGGATTTTCTTTGACTTTTTACCGAATAGGATAGACCGATGAAAGAAGGCAGCCTCGACGCACCAACGCGCCATCCAATTGATTGGCACAGCGAAGAATTTTATGACCGCGCCGCGCTCGATGATGAGCTGCGCCGCCAGTTTGACATTTGTCACGGCTGCCGCCGGTGTTTTAACCTATGCGATAGTTTCCCGCGCCTATTCGATTTAATCGACGATAGCGAGAGCGGCGAATTGGACAGTGTCGACAGCAAAGATTTTGCGCCGATTATTGACGCTTGCACCATGTGCGATATGTGCTTCATGACCAAATGTCCCTATGTGCCGCCGCATGAATTTAATCTTGATTTTCCACATTTGATGCTGCGCTATCGCGCCGTCGAATTAAAAGAAACCGGCAAAGTGCCTTTCGTGCAAAATCAATTGGCGCAAATGGATCGCAATGGCACCATGTTGGCGCCGGTTGCACCGCTGGCCAATTGGGGCTCGAAAAAAGGCAATGCGCTGACCCGCCCGGTTATGCAAGCCGTCGCCGGTATTGACAAACAAGCAGAGCTACCGAAATTTGCTGGCAAAACATTTTTGAAACGGGCCGCAGAAGCGGTCGCGCAAGGCGCCTATGACGCCAATCCAAACGGCCCAGCTAAAGGCCGCGAGGCCGTGTTATTCGCCACATGTTCGGTTAATTACAACAACCCGCAAGTCGGCGAAGCGGCCGCCAAAGTGCTGGCTCATTTGGGGGTCAATGTGACCACTGAATATCCAGGCTGTTGCGGCATGCCATATCTTGAGCAAGGCAATTTGGCGAAAGTCGCTGAACAGGCAGAAAAAGTCGCCGCCGCCCTGCGCCCGCTGGTTGATGCCGGAAAAGATATCATCACCCTGACCGCCAGTTGCGGTTTGATGTTCAAATTTGAATGGCCATTGATTGTGCCCGACAATGAAGACGTCAAAGCCCTGAGTGCGGCGACCCGCGATATTTCAGAATATGTCGTCTCTATTGCCAATAAAGAAGGCTTGGCCGATGGCCTGATGCCGCTCAATGGCGGCAGCGAAAAAATTGCCATGCATTTGGCCTGTCACGCACGGGCGCAAAATGTTGGGCCTAAATCAGCTGAAATGCTGCGTTTTATTCCGCAAGCCGAAGTCAGCATTATCGAGCGCTGTTCGGGCCATGGCGGCACTTTTGGCGTGATGAAAGAAACCCGTCCATTGGCGGTGAAAATTGGCAAGCCAGCGGCCCGCAATGTCGCTAAGGCAGAGCCTGACACGGTCTGTTCAGATTGCCCACTGGCGGCCAAACATTTGGTGCAATTGGTAGAAGATATAAACGAAAACACACCACCAGAAGCCAAACATCCTATTGAAGTTTTTGCCAGCGCCTATCAGCTGGTTTAGTAAGGACACAACATGACAACTCCCAAAACCCTCACCAAAAACGACATTTTGACACTCGAATATTATCTGCCCGTGCGCGACCAATTGCGCCGCGACATTGTGCAAATAAAAAAACCACGGCGTATTGAAATTGGCCCTGATGCGACGTTTTACTTCGAAAATTACGCCACCATGAAACAGCAGATTCAAGAAATGCTGTATATTGAAAAGGGCGGCGATGAACAATTGATCGACGAGCTTGAGGCCTATAATCCGATGATTCCGCAAGGCTCAGAACTGACCGCCACATTGATGTTCGAAATCAATGATGAAGTGCGGCGCGGCAAAGTGCTGCGCAGTCTGACCGATGTTGAGCTGACCGCCTATATAGAAGTCGATGGCGAGAAAGTTTTTGCCGAGCCTGAACAAGAAGTTGAGCGCACAGCAGCGGATGGGAAAACCTCCTCGGTTCACTTCCTGCACTTCCGTTTTCCAGCCGCTTTGATTAGTAAATTTGCTGCCGATGAGACGCGGGTAATTTTGGGCATTGGCCATGAGAATTATCGCCATATGACCGAATTAAACGCCGAAACCAAAGCCTCATTGGCAGCCGATTTCGACGCTTAATCGTCGCTAAAGTCTCTAATCGTCGGTGAAATCAGAGGCGTGAAGGCCCCATAATTTGTCCCTTGGCAACCAGCCATCATAGTCGCCTATGGCAATCTCACACCAGCCTTGGCTGCATTGTGAGACCTTGCCTAAGGCGCCGTTGCTGACATAGGCGCGGGTGCTGGCGCCGGTGTCTGGGCGGGCTTTCAAAGCAATCGCATGCGGCCCGCTTTGCACCATCACCCGATGGGTGCTGCGCAACAGCCGCATATGCATCCAGCCCTCGTCGCCCTCATGGTCGCGGATTTGCCGCCAATGGCCATATTCGGCGATTATCTCCAGCGGAATACCAAGCCCCTGATATTGCCACAGTAACGGATATTCTTGGCCCGGCCCTCGCCTAACATTGGCCTTGGCTTCGCTGGTGGCCACAAAACGCGGCAATAATAAGCCGCTTTGACCGCGCGTGCGTTGTTCTGCCAATGCCCGGCTTGATAAGGCGGCGGTCGTTAGCACCAGACACAAACCCAAGGTCAGCAGTGGCCGCAAAAGCGACATTTTAGCGAAGCGTCGAATCAGCAAAACAACCATGCTTCAGTGATACAAATTTGCGTCGCCGACAGCAAGCAGACGCTTTGCGCCATCGAACTAATCTGGTAATCTGAGCTGTATTCTTTAGGATGAACTATGCCTCACTCACATACACGCGTTGGCGTTACGCGCCGTTTGCCGCGAGAGATTGAAAGCCGCATGTCGGAGCTTTTCGACGTGACCTATAATGAAGACGATAGCGCCCTTGACCGCGCTGGATTGGCGGCACTCATGGCCGATCATGATGTGTTAGTGCCGACTGTCACCGACCGCATTGACCGCGCCCTGATTGAAAATGCCGGCCCGCGGTTAAAGCTGATCGCCAATTTTGGCAATGGCACAGACAATATTGATATTGATGCGGCGCATGAGCGCGGCATTATTGTCAGCAATACGCCAAGCGTTTTAACCGATGACACGGCCGATATGGCAATGGCGCTGATATTGGCCCTGCCGCGCCGTCTGGTCGAGGGTGATCGGATTATGCATCAAGAGGGTGCCTTCACTGGTTGGTCGCCGAATTGGATGCTGGGCCGTCGTCTGGCTGGCAAGAAACTCGGCATTATCGGCATGGGCCGCATTGGTCAAGCGATTGCCCGTCGCGCCACCGCCTTTGGGTTAGACATTTTTTATCATAATCGCAATCAGCTACACCCTGATATTGAAAGCCAATGCAAGGCGACCTATGTCGACACGCTGGATCGGATGTTGCGCGAGGTCGACATTGTGTCGGTCAATTGTCCGCACACACCGGCCACTTATCACCTCCTTTCGGCCCGCCGTTTGGGCCTTTTGCAGCCGCACGCCATGGTCGTTAACACCAGTCGCGGTGAGGTGATTGATGAAAACGCCTTGGCCGATCGGCTGGCGGCTGGCGAGATTGGCGGTGCGGCGCTTGATGTCTTTGAGCGCGAACCGGCGATCAATCCGCGATTGCGGGCTTTTGATAATGTGATTTTATTGCCGCATATGTCCTCGGCCACCATGGAAGGGCGCCAAGGCATGGGCGAAAAAGTCATTATCAATATTCGTTCTTGGGCCGACGGCCACCGTCCACCTGACCGCGTCTTGCCAAGCTCAGCTGATATTTAGCCTTGGCCTGAGCTGTTCAGGCGCGTGCCATTATTCGGATTGTTCGGATCCCAGTTTAATTTGACGGTGCGCATGGCGCCGGTTAATCCATCATAGATCATCAACCGGCCGGCCAGACTGTCGCCGGCACCAGTGATTTCCTTAATCACCTCAACCGCCATCAGACTGCCAATCACCCCCGTTAGGGCGCCAATAATGCCGGTGGTGGCGCAATCATCTTGCGCCGCCAGCAGCTCTGGCGCCGCCGGCACCAGGGAGCGATAGCACGGCAAGGGCGTCCCCTCGGCGTCGCTGAGCCATGCTTTGAAACAACTCACCTGCCCGTCGAAACGCCCGACAGCACCGGAAATAAGAATTTTGCGGTGCTCATAACATGCGTCATTGATAATAAAACGGCTGGCAAAATTATCGCAGCCATCGACCACAACATCATAGTCGGCGATTAATTCGGCGATATTATCGCCATCGGCGCGCAGCTCATGGGGCACAATATGAATATGCGGATTGAGCCGGTTCAGCGCCTTTGTTGCCACCGTCACTTTACCGTGGCCGATATCGGCTTCGTTAAAAAGAGTCTGGCGCTGCAAATTAGACAGGCTGACCACATCATCATCAGCCAGCCCCAAAGTGCCAACACCGGCGGCCGCTAAATATTGCGCCACCGGATGGCCGAGCCCACCGACGCCTATCAATAAGACTTTGGCATTGGAAAGTTTTTGTTGTCCGGGGCCGCCAATCTCTTTCAACAAAAGATGGCGCTGATAGCGTTCTATTTGCCGATCATCAAGACCCATTGGGCGCCTATAGGCCTTCGAATAGCGCTGTCGACAAATAGCGCTCGGCGAAGCTTGGCAGAATAATCACAATATTCTTACCCTGCATATCGGCTCGACCGGCCAGCTCTAAAGCGGCGGCGACGGCGGCGCCAGAACTAATGCCGCCGGGAATGCCTTCAGTGCGGGCCAATAGACGCGCCGTTTCAAATGCCGTTTCATTGCCAATGGTGATGATTTCGTCGATCAAATCCATTTCCATATTGCCCGGCACAAAGCCTGCGCCAATGCCCTGAATTTTATGCGGGCCTGGCGCACCACCAGACAAAATAGGGCTGTCTTCGGGTTCGACGGCAATCATTTTCAGCCCCGGCTTGCGGGCTTTCAAAACGCTGCCAACACCGGTGAAAGTGCCGCCAGTGCCGACGCCAGAGATGATCACATCGACCTCGCCATCAGTGTCGTTCCAAATTTCTTCTGCCGTTGTGCGGCGATGGATTTCAGGATTGGCTGGATTGTTGAATTGCTGTGGCATCACCCAATTGGGGTTTTGCGCCAGCATTTCTTCGGCCCGCCCAATCGCCCCTTTCATGCCCTTTTCGGCAGGGGTCAATTCTAGTTCGGCGCCCAATAGCAAAAGCATTTTGCGCCGCTCAATCGACATGCTTTCCGGCATGCATAAAATCAAACGATAGCCCTTAGCCGCACAAGCGAAAGCCAGCGCAATGCCTGTATTGCCGGATGTCGGCTCAACAATCACACTATCGGCCGATAATTTGCCCTGCGCTTCCAGCGATTCAATCATCGCCACACCAATACGGTCTTTCACACTGGCAATCGGATTGAAAAATTCCAGCTTGGCCAGAATCGTAGCTTGCGCGCCATGTTCGCGCATCATCCGATCCAGTCGCACAATCGGCGTATTGCCAATGGTTTCGGTGATAGATGTATAAATGCGGCCGCGACCAGCTTTTGTGCCTTCGGGGTTTTCAGTTTTCATCGCTTGCTTCCTTATATTGTAAAGTCTGAGTTCTGTGCCGGCGAGATGTCTTGACCATGCCTGTGCGCATCATCGCATAAATCAGCAATAGTTAAATCGCCAATTTCCTTTTCAATGGCGCTATGCAAGCGCTGGCACAAGGGTTGAATAACAGTTTGGCCAAGATCAGAATGCGAGACAGGCTCATTTTCTTGTTCTTCTAAATCATTAATGACGGCAATAATATCGCGCACGCTAATGCGGCGGCGTTCACGGGCCAAGCGATAGCCGCCTCGCGGGCCGCGCACGCCGCGCAAAATATTGGCCCGCACCAAGGCTTGCATGACTTGCTCTAAATAACGTTGCGGCACCCCTTGGCGGGCGGTAATTTCGCGCGCTTGCACCGGATCGGGGCGCGCATGAATGGCAACATCCAGCACAGCTTCAAGCGCCAGTAGGGCTTTGCGCGATAGATTCATCATTTTGCCGCCCCTTTAGCATCGGTGCCGGTTGAGCCAAAGCCACCCGCCCCACGCACAGTGTCAGATAGGCTGTCGGTTTCTTGCAGGCGCGCTTGCACCACTGGGGCAATAATCATTTGCGCAATTCGCATGTCGCGGGTGATGTCGAAATCTTCGTCGCCGAGATTGATAAGAATAATCTTCAGCTCGCCGCGATAATCACTGTCAATTGTCCCCGGCGTGTTCAACACGGTAATGCCATTTTTCGCTGCCAGTCCCGAACGCGGCCGAATTTGCGCTTCATAGCCGGCCGGCATGGCCATGCTCAGCCCGGTTGGGATCAAGGCCCGCTGGCCCGGCTTCAAGGTCACCGTTTCATCAGCGCCCAGCGCCGCGCGTAAATCCATACCGGCGGCTTCAGCGGTTTCATAAGCCGGTAATTGTAAGTCGGCGCCATGCGGCAGTCGTTTGATTTCAATCAATGGGCCAGTCATCACTCGTGCTCCTTCGTGGCTGCGAAATAATCAGCAATATGGGCGGCCAGTTTTGCCGCCACGGCGGTCTTCGACATGGTCTCCCATTGCAGGGTCTGGGTGGCCGACAAAATGTGAACTTGATTGTCGTCGCCGCCCATCACCCCACCGGCAATGCCGCTGTTTTGACTGACATCATTGGCGACAATCCAGTCACATTTTTTGCGCGCCAATTTTTCGCGGGCATAATTTTCAATATCATTGGTCTCCGCCGCAAAGCCGACGACCAACTGCGGGCGCTGGCTGGCATGGCCCGACAATGTCGCCAAAATGTCTGGGTTCTCGACCAATTTCAAATCGTCCAGCCCTGACTTTGTTTTCTTAATCTTTGCCTCTTGCGCTTCGGCAGGGCGCCAATCGGCAACGGCGGCAGCCATAATGGCCGCATCAACCGGCAAGCAAGCGGTGCAGGCGTCTAACATTTGCCGCGCCGTTTCAACCCGTTTGGTGGTGACATTTTTTGGGTCGTTGAGCGCCGTCGGCCCGCTGACCAAATGCACATTGGCGCCCAAAGCCGCCAAGGCCTCGGCCAGTGCATAGCCCTGTTTGCCAGACGAGCGATTGGCGATATAGCGCACCGGATCAATCGGCTCATAGGTCGGCCCGGCGGTCACTAATATTTTGCGACCGGCCAGCGGTTTGGCTGCCGTCAAAGGCGTGTCACGGGCCGGCGTTTGCGCCAGCATGGCCTTTGCCGCTTGGGCAATCTCGGCCGGTTCGCTCATCCGTCCCAAGCCAAATTCACCGCATGCCATATCGCCCTCATCGGGGCCGATAATGCCAATCCCATCTTCGGCCAATTGCGCTAAATTTCGTTGAGTGGCGGCGTGTTCCCACATGCGCACATTCATCGCCGGAGCAATCATCACCGGCTTGTCGGTCGCCAAAAGCGCCGTGCTGGCCAAATCATTGGCCAAGCCTTGCGCCATTTTGGCAATCAAATCGGCGGTCGCTGGCGCCACTAAAATCATATCGGCATCGCGCGATAATTGAATATGGCCCATTTCCGCTTCATCGGTCAGGTCAAACAGGTTTTCGTAAACCTTGTCGCCAGATACGCTGGCCAGTGACAAAGGCGACACAAATTGCTCTGCCGCTGCCGTCAGTAAACAGCGTGTCGCCAAGCCCTGAGCCTTAAGTTGGCGCACCAGCTCAGGCGCTTTATAGGCCGCAATACCGCCACCAATTATCAGAAGAACGCGTTTTTGATCCATCATCTCACCCGGTTTTCGGCACTATAAACGGAATTTGCCTTATTTACCATAAAGCTGTGTAAAAAAAAATAATTTACAGTTTTACACTAGACTTAAGATGGTTGCCGCTGCCGCCAGCGCCAAAGCCGACCAGCTGACGATTTTTGTAAGGCGGCCGGTTTTTGCGCTTTGACCGCGGCTGGCTCCTTGCTCGGCCATGGCCTGCAAGGCGGCGGCGCCGCGTTCGGCTTGGGCCAATGTATCCGGCAGACGGCGCAGGGCGCGCAGCGTACGGCCGGCATTTTCATTAATATCGCGCAAAATTGCCTGCGGCCCGAGTTGGCTTTTCAGCCAATCGCTAACAATCGGCTCGGCCGCATTCCATATGTTTAATTTCGGGTCAAGGCCGCGCGCCACACCCTCCACCGTGACCATGGTTTTTTGCAGCAATATTAATTGCGTCTGAGTTTCCATTTGAAACTGCTCGGTAACCTCGAATAATTGTGTCAACAGGCGGGCCATGGAAATATTATCAGCGTCTTGGTCGCGAATAGGTTCGCCGATTGAGCGCAGAGCTTGGGCAAATTCATCGACATTGTGATGCGCTGGCACATAGCCAGCTTCCAAATGTACAGCCGCCACTTTGTAATAATCGCGGGTGATGAAGCCGTGTAAAATTTCAGCCAAAAACCGCCGCGATGCCATATCAAGCCGACCGGTAATGCCCAAATCAATGCCGACAATCGTGCCATCGGCTTTGATTAATAAATTGCCCTGATGCATGTCGGCATGAAAAAATCCGTCACGCAAAGCGAGGGTGAGAAAGCTCTGAATAAGCCGCGCGCCCAAAGCCGGTAAATCATGTCCGGCGGCCCGCAGGCCGGCAATGTCAGCGGCGCTGGTGCCATCAATCCATTGCATGGTGAGCACGCGGCGGGTGCTGGCTTCCCAGACCACGGCGGGCACGGTGAAGTCTTTATCATCCTGCGTATTGGCGGCCATTTCAGACAGCGCCGCCGCCTCCATGCGCAAATCGGTTTCGCCTTGAATAGACCGCGATAAGGTTTCCAGCGCCGCCACCGGGCGCAGCCGTCGGGCGCTTGGCATCAGCCATTCGACGCATTTGGCCAGCGCCAGAAACACCGCCAGTTCGCGGGCCAAAGTTATTTCAATATTCGGCCGTAATATTTTCACTGCCAATTTGTCATCAACATTGTCTGGCCGGTGCGCTTGGTGCACTTGGGCGATGGAGGCGGCCGCAAGGGCGGGCCCCGGCTGGCTCATATGCTGGCTATAATCGCCCAGCTCATCGAGTAAAATCTTATCCACCAACTCAGCCGCAAAAGGCGGCAGCCGGTCTTGCAAATGCCCAAGGTCGGCGGCCATGGCATCGCCAATCACATCGGGCCGCGTCGCCAAAAACTGGCCTAGTTTAATATAGCTGGGCCCCAGACGACGGATAAAATCAGCCAATTCATGCTTGCCCTCTTGGCCATTGAAACGGCGCGCGCCAAAGGTGAAGAGGCGTCGGAAAATTCGCACGGATAGCGGCGCTTGGCGGTGAAAACCGTCGGGCAAAAGCGCTTCTTGCGCCAGCAACAGCCGCATCATGCGCAATAATTTAATCAGACGAAACACAAACATCGTCTAGACCCGCCAGCCCGCATGCAGCGCCGCAATGCCGCCATTGAGGCGCTGGAATTGGCAACGCGCAAATCCAGCCGCTGCTACTTCCTCCAAAAACGCCTCGGCTTTTGGGAATTGCCGAATTGACTCGATCAAATATTGATAGGCTGACGCATCGCCAGTAATCGCTTTGCCCATTGGCGGAATCAGGCTGAAGGAATAGGCGTCATAAAGTTTTTGCGCCAACTTCAGCGGCATATGTGAAAATTCCAGACACACAAACCGCCCGCCCGGTTTCAAAACCCGATAGGCCTCGGCCAAGGCACGGTCGCGATGGGTCACATTGCGAATGCCAAAGGCGATGGTCACATAGTCAACGCTTTGGTCGACCATTGGCAGCGCCTCAGCTGTGCCGGTGATAAAATCAACTTGGCCAAATCCATTGGCCCGGCCCCGTTTGGCGCCAACACCAACCATTTGCTCATTGGCATCTAACACTTGAACGCTGATTTGCGAGCCAAGCTTCTCGGCGCGCTGACAAGCCCGAAAGGCAATATCGCCGGTGCCGCCAGCCATATCAATCAGCCGCAACACGCCATCTGCATGCGGGCGAATATGCAGGCTGTCGACCAGCCGTTGTTTCCACAGGCGATGCAAACCAGCTGACATTAAATCATTCATAATGTCATATTTATCGGCAACAGCGTCAAACACGCCGCGCACAAGCCCTTGCTTGTCTTCTTCATTGACCGTCTGAAAGCCAAAGCTGGTGGTGTTTTGTGACGATTCCATAGCCTATTCCCAAATTACGAGGCGACGATAGCCGAAAGCGGCCGCCATTGCCAGCCTCGGCTGCAGCCGCAGCTGCGCCAAAAGCGCCAATGGCGGCCTACACGTCGAGGCTGTCATTCTGCCCCCATTAGTATATGATGCGCCATGCCAGAATTACCAGAAGTTGAAACAGTGCGTCGCGGATTAGCCCCTCATCTACAGGGGCGTGAAATCACCCGCGTCCAATTAAACCGCAAAGATTTGCGGTTTCCTTTCCCGCCTGACTTCGCCCAACGGTTGCAGGGTGCGCGCATTACCGGTTTCAACCGGCGCGCGAAATATCTCCTGGCTAGTTTGGAAAAACCCAATCGCGCCGATTTTTATTGGCTCAGCCATTTGGGCATGACCGGTCGCTATCGGCTGTATCAAAACGATGGGCTGGCATTAGAGCCCGGCCAATATGCCCATGATGTGTCGTCGCAGACGGCGGAAAAACATGTGCATATGCGCCTCACGCTCGATAATGGCAGTGTGCTGACCTACGCCGACCCGCGGCGTTTCGGGTTTATGGATTTGGTCGATGGCGGGCCCAATAATACGCCATTTTTGGCCCATCTCGGGCCTGAACCATTGAGCAATGATTTTCATGCCGC
>JAHEGN010000006.1:95000-97403 GCA_024645085.1 Rhodobiaceae bacterium | reverse complement strand
GACAACAGCTCCACCAGAGGTATGTCCATCCCGGTCCTCTCGTACTAGGGACAGCTCCTCTCAAATTTCCTACACCCACGGCAGATAGGGACCAAACTGTCTCACGACGTTCTAAACCCAGCTCACGTACCGCTTTAATTGGCGAACAGCCAAACCCTTGGGACCTGCTCCAGCCCCAGGATGCGATGAGCCGACATCGAGGTGCCAAACAACGCCGTCGATATGGACTCTTGGGCGTCATCAGCCTGTTATCCCCGGCGTACCTTTTATCCGTTGAGCGATGGCCCTTCCACGCGGGACCACCGGATCACTATGACCGACTTTCGTCTCTGCTCGTCTTGTCAGACTCGCAGTCAGGCAGGCTTTTGCCATTGCACTCGACGACCGATTTCCGACCGGCCTGAGCCTACCATCGCGCGCCTCCGTTACTCTTTGGGAGGCGACCGCCCCAGTCAAACTACCCACCATGCAGGGTCCCGGATCCGGATAACGGACCGCGGTTAGACATCAGCGTAGATAAGGGTGGTATTTCACATTGCGGCTCCACTCAAACTGGCGCCTGAGCTTCAAAGCCTACCACCTATTCTACACATGCCGACACTAATGTCACTGCAAAGCTATAGTAAAGGTGCACGGGGTCTTTCCGTCTGACCGCAGGAACCCCGCATCTTCACGGGGAATTCAATTTCACTGAGTCGATGCTGGAGACAGCGGGGAAGTCGTTACGCCATTCGTGCAGGTCGGAACTTACCCGACAAGGAATTTCGCTACCTTAGGACCGTTATAGTTACGGCCGCCGTTTACCGGGGCTTCGATTCAAAGCTTGCACCTCTCCTCTTAACCTTCCGGCACCGGGCAGGCGTCAGACCCTATACGTCGTTTTGCAACTTCGCAGAGCCCTGTGTTTTTAATAAACAGTCGCTACCCCCTGGTCTGTGCCCCCTACCAAGAGTTGCCTCCTGATAGGGCCTCCTTCTCCCGAAGTTACGGAGGCATTTTGCCGAGTTCCTTCAGCATCGTTCTCTCAAGCGCCTTGGTATACTCTACCAGTCCACCTGTGTTGGTTTCGGGTACGGTTATTAATGTGGGAGCTATTTCCTGGAACTGCATCGCGGCCCCTCCAATCCAATAAGGAGGAACAACTTACGCAATTCGTCACTACCCACTAGTACAGGAATATTAACCTGTTTCCCATCGACTACGGCTTTCGCCCTTGCCTTAGGGGCCGACTAACCCTGCGCTGATTAGCATTGCGCAGGAACCCTTGGACTTTCGGCGTGAGGGTTTCTCACCCTCATTGTCGTTACTCATGTCAGCATTCTCACTTCTGATACCTCCAGCGCCACTCGCGTGACGCCTTCACAGGCTTACAGAACGCTCCGCTACCGCGCGATAAATCGCGCCCGCATCTTCGGTGTATGACTTTAGCCCCGTTACATTTTCGGCGCAGGACGTCTTATTTAGACCAGTGAGCTGTTACGCTTTCTTTAAAGGATGGCTGCTTCTAAGCCAACCTCCTGGTTGTTTTGGACGTCCCACCTCCTTTCCCACTTAGTCATAACTTGGGGACCTTAGATGGCGGTCTGGGCTCTTTCCCTCTCCACCACGGACCTTAGCACCCGTAGTGTGTCTGCCGCATAGTACTTCTCGGTATTCGGAGTTTGGTTAGGTTTGGTAAGCGGTGAGGCCCCCTAGCCCATCCAGTGCTCTACCCCCGAGAGTATTCGTGCGACGCTCTACCTAAATAGATTTCGCGGAGAACCAGCTATTTCCGAGTTTGATTGGCCTTTCACCCCTAGACACAAGTCATCCCCTAATTTTTCAACATTAGTGGGTTCGGTCCTCCAGTGCATGTTACTGCACCTTCAACCTGCTCATATCTAGATCACTCGGTTTCGGGTCTAATCCGACAAACTAAAGCGCCCTATTAAGACTCGCTTTCGCTGCGCCTACACCTAACGGTTTAAGCTTGCTTGCCAGACTAAGTCACTGACCCATTATACAAAAGGTACGCTGTCACCCCATAAAGAGGCTCCAACTGATTGTAGGCATTCGGTTTCAGGATCTATTTCACTCCCCTCGTCGGGGTGCTTTTCACCTTTCCCTCACGGTACTTGTTCACTATCGGTCGTTGAGGAGTACTTAGGCTTGGAGGGTGGTCCCCCCATGTTCAGACAGAATTTCACGTGTTCCGCCCTACTCAAGTCCGTAAATCTTTCCTACCTGTACGGGGCTATCACCCATTTCGGCCCACCTTTCCAGATGGTTCCAGTTCAAAAGATAAACGGCACTGGCCTGGTCCGCGTTCGCTCGCCACTACTAACGGAGTCTCGGTTGATGTCCTTTCCTCTGGGTACTTAGATGTTTCAGTTCCCCAGGTTCGCTTCATACACCTATGTATTC